>JAFARZ010000164.1 GCA_019245115.1 Streptosporangiaceae bacterium
GGAAGAAAAGAGCCCTTTGGAAGAAAAGGTGCCGGAAACCGGCGCCCTACCTTCCGCGAAGCTCTTTTCTTCCACGTCGTCCACCGCAGCTGCCGTCACATAACGGTCATATCCGGACAAAATCGGCACCCGCCACGACACGCCGCAGACTCGATTTGTTTCGGAACGTTCACATGGTGACTCTTGTGCACCATGGGACCCTGTTGGCTTACCCGGGCGCTAGGGGTGTTGAGAAAGTGGACCGGGGCGGATGCCGCTAGGGGGTGGTTGGCGCAACGTACCCCTTAGATATCTCGAGTGAATGTGAGCTGTGAGGTTAGTGTGACGAAAGCTGCGGCTCTGGGCGGTCGGTCGGCCACGTCTGCGCGCTGCACGGTCAGCGGGGCCCAGCACCACTGCTTGACCGGCGCTCCAGCAAGCCCTTCCGGCGAGGCGAAACTAACGGCGGGAAGCGTCGCAGGCGGGGGGTCCGGGGGGTTGGTCTGTACCCCCCGGGGAAAATTGCCCCGGTAGGCTGGCATCGTGTTGCGAGTAAAGCCGCCGTGGTCGGCCACGGTGCGGCTACTGGAAGAGCGGGACCGCGAGGCGGTGCTCGCGATCTGCGACCGGGATCCGGTCACGAACGTCTTCGTCGGCTCGCGCGTACGGGCGCTGGGCCTCGCGCCAAGCAGGCTGGGCGCGCAGCTGTGGGGCCACGGGGCAGGCGGCCGGGTCGAGTCGCTGTGCTACTCCGGAGCCAATCTTGTGCCGGTCGCCGCCACGCCCGACGCCATCGCGGCCTTCGCGGACAAGGCCCTCCGCCAGGGTCGGCGCTGCTCGTCGGTGGTCGGTCCGGCGGCCGATGTCCAGGCTCTGTGGGCTCTGCTGCGGCCGCACTGGGGGCCCGCCAGGGAAGTCCGTCAGATCCAGCCAGTGATGGCCATGAACGCGCCGCCGCTGGTGCCCCCGGACCCGCTGGTGCGGCGGGTGCGGATGACGGAGGCCGACATCTTGTGGCCTGCCTGCGTGGCCATGTTCACCGAGGAGGTCGGCGTGTCGCCGACCTCTGGCGACGGTGGCGCGTCCTACCGGGCTCGGATGGAGCAGCTGATCCGCAGCGGCCGCGCGTTCGCCCGGATCGAGAACGGCCAGGTGATCTTCAAGGCGGAGATCGGCGCGGTCACGCCGCAGGCTTGCCAGGTACAGGGCGTCTGGGTGCGGCCGGAGTGCCGGGGACGAGGCCTGGCGGCGCCCGGCATGGCCGCGGTGGTGACGGAGGCGAGCCGGTCAATATCGCCGGTCGTCTCGCTGTACGTGAACGACTTCAACGCGCCGGCCCGGGCCGCCTACCGGCGGGTCGGCTTCACGGACGTCGGCCGCTTCATGTCCGTATTGTTCTAGTCCCTATCCCGAATTTTGCGCAGATATTCGACTATTGGCTGGTAAGCGGTCCTGATCTCGTCCTGCTGAGCGGGGGACAGATGGTCGAGATAGTGCCGCCGCACGCTTTCCACATGCCGGGGCGCGACACGTTCGATGGTGGCCATGCCGAAGTCCGACAGCACGGCCCACGTACCCCGCTTATCCCCCTCGCACTCTTCGCGGCGCACCAGGTCGCGTGCTTCCATCCGGGTGATCTGATGGGAAAGGCGACTGCGTGACTGGCTGGTCGCATCGGCCAGTTCGGTCATCCGCATTCGCCGGTCAGGCGCCTCGGACAGGGCGACCAGGATCTCGTAGTCATGTCCACTCAGGCCGTCCGCGTGCAGGTCGCGATCGAGCTGACGCAGCAGCAGCTTGTGCAGGTTCAGAGCCGCCCGCCAGGCCTGCTGCTCGTCGTCACTCAGCCAGCGCGGTTCGCTGTTGTTTTCCACGAGCACATATGCGAATTTACCCGTTGCCGGGTATTCACTGCGACTGAGTTACATACCGGACGGTTACCGGCATCGCGTGAGCAGCGCTTGGCGGGGGTCCCGCTGGGGGCGGCAGCGGCCGCGGAGTCGGTTTCCGCGGCCGCCACCTTCCCTCCCCAAGGCCACCGGCAGCGCCCCTGCCGCATATGGGCGGCGCTTCCGGCTGGTCCCCCCCGGCCCAGTTTCCTGGGCCGGGAGCCTTTGGTCTGATCGGTCAGTGTGACTGGACAGGCACAATCTGACAACTCGCCAGGTGTTTTCGTGCAAGTGCCTCATGCCTTGTCAATCCCAAGTCGTGTAGCAGAGGCAGACACTGTTCGAGATAGCGGACGGCATTGTGAGGTTGCCGTAGCAATAGGTAACTGTCAGCAATCTTGAATAGGCACAACGCATATGAACATTGGGCCTCTTGTTCTCTGAACCCCTCCGCTGCTTGCCGGTATGCCGTGATGGCCGCGTCGTGGCGGCCGAGGCCGCTGTGACTATCTCCGAGCAAGTCAAGGAAGTAGGCCTTATCCAGCAGCTGCCTCGTCGCAGCCCCACCCATCTGCATAGCTGGCCTTCCTTGCTAGACCGGGGAACCGTCCCCACGGACCCCTGCGGCTACAGCCGCATTGGAATTCTAGGGAATTCCCCAGTGCGCCGACCCCGCCCCCTCTGCGAGATCAGGCATACGATAACTAACATATGTCGCGCTTAGTTCTCATCGAATGAGGAGACAGTGGTCGAGCCTCCGCGGGGAGCAACGCCTCCCAGCGCCGCGTCGCCAGATCCTGCGGCAACAGGTGCCCAGGCCGCCGCGGCGTACCTGCGTCAGCTGCTCCTCCGGCCGGGTCGCTACCGACGGAAATGGGAGCAATACTCAGAGCGTAGCAGACAGGGCCAGATTAACCAGCTCGCGGTGGCCGACGTGCTCGCGCACTACCTTTGGGAGCATCCGCGGAACTCCGGAGACTCCGATGTCCTCCCCCGGCAGCTAAAGGACACATCGTCCCGGGCCCTGTCCGGGAAGCTGCTCAGCAAGTCCGCGCTCGCCCTGTTCATGGATGCCTTCGACCTCGACGCCCTTGAGCGCGATCAGCTCATGAAGCTGTGGGAGGGATCCGCCCGCGTCCGGGTGCTGTCCGGTCCGGTCGGGATACGCGACGACCGCGCGCGCGGGCTCGGCCCGCCGAAGTACCGCACGCTCTCCCTCCACGACCATCACTACCTTGGTCCGGACGGGTTCCCGGTGCGGCACCGGAACCTGCAGGTGATCGAGGCGCTCGAGGACGGCATCGACCGGGTGCTCTACCGGGCCGACACCAACGCCGTGGCCGTCGAAGTCCTCCAGGGCGCCTACGGGCTGGGCGGACCGGTACGTCAGATCGGCGACGGCATGTTCGCGGTGGACATGCTGCTGGCCAAGAATCTGACGGCCGGCGAGACGGCCACACTCGAGTACGAGACGAGCTTTCATTACTCGGTGCGGCCCTCGCCCGAATTCCGCAGGATTGTTGTTATCTCCCTGGAGAACCTCGATATCCGCGTGCAGTTTCATCCGGACTCGTTGCCGCGCGCGGTCGTGTGGGCCGTGTGGGACGGAATGGACGGGCCAATCGCCGAAAGTGAGCCGGTCGAGCTCGATGCCCAGTTCGCGGCGCACCGTTTCCTGCGGGTCGCCCAGCGGACGGTCGTCGGTTTCCACTGGGACTGGTTACGCTAACGACGTGCAAAGCGATGCGGGTGCTGCCACCACAAGTGCGGAGCTGCGCGCGCATAACCTCGCGAGGCTGCTGCGTGCCGTGCATGACGGCGGTGGCCGGCGCACCCGGGCCGAGCTCACTCGCCTGCTCGGCCTGGCTCGCGGCACCGCGACGGTGCTGGTCCGCGAGCTGGGCGCCCAGGAGCTGATCACCGAGCTTCCGGCCGATGTGCTACCCGAGCGCGCCGAGCGAGCTCAGCGGGCCCGTGGCCGGCCGACCGGCGTGCCTTCGGCGCATAAGAAGGGCCCGGTGGCCCTGGCGGTGGAGCTGCGCGACGACTCGTTCACCATCGCCGCGTTCGAGCTGACCGGACGGTGCCAGGTGCTGGACCGCTGGGAGCGGGACACCGCGGCCGGCACCGAGGCTCTCAAGCAGCTCACGGCCGCACTGGTCCGGCATCGCCGGAAGCTTTCCGGCCGGGTGATCGGCATCGGCGTGGCGGCTCCCTCTCCGGTCAGCGGGGGCAAGATGGTGCAGCCGATGCTCGCCGACTGGCACGGTGTGGATATCGCCGAGGAGCTGGGCCTCGACGGGCGTGCCGCCAATGACACGGGGCCGGTGCTCGTCGGCAACGACGCCACCCTGGCCGGCCTGGCCGAGGCGCGTCGCGGAGTACTCAGCGGCGTCCCGGTCGCGCTGCACCTGCATGTCGCGACCGGTATCGGCGGGGTCCTGCTGACCGGCGGCCAGCCGTCGGTCGGCGCTCATGGCGCGGCTGGGGAGTTCGGGCATATGCCGCTGACCGGCGGGCGCGAGCCGTGCCGGTGCGGGGCCGTTGGCTGCTGGGAGCTGGACGTCGGTGCCCCCGGTCTGCTTCGCCTGGCCGGCCAGTCCGAGCGTGGCGACCGGGTGGAAGCCGCGGCTCAGGTCATCGCGGCCGCCGCGACCGACCCGGTCAGCGCCCGCGCCGTCGCCCGCGTCGCCCGATCGCTCGGTCGTGGCATCGGCGCGCTGGTCAACGCGCATGACCCGGAGGCAGTCGGCCTGTCCGGCCTGGCCGCCAGCCTGTTCGGCGCCGCGCCTGCCGCGGTCCGCGAAGGCTATCTGTCCGCGCTGATGCGCTTCCGCCGCCACAGCCCGCCGGAGCTGCTCCCGTCGACGCTGGGCGGCCTCGGCGCCCTGACCGGCGCCGCCGAGCTGGTGTTCGACGCATTCCTCACCCCGCGCGGCCTGGCCGCCTGGCGCCAGTAAACCAGGTGACTCCGCAGCGCTAGCATGGTAGGTTCCCGACCTCGTGGCCGATGAGTCCAGTTATAACGAACGGTCTGTGGCTGATCCCGTCCTGAACGCCGAACGTGCGCAGCTGCGGCGGTCCCGTGAGTACCTCCGGTTGATGCGCGAAAACGTGCTGGGGCTGCGCGCGCTGGGCGGCGACCCGGTATCGGAGGAGTACCTGAAGGCCGAGCTGTACCGCCGGGCCGAGGCGCTGAAGGACATCCCCGACGCACCCCTTTTCTTCGGCCGTCTGGATTACGAGGGCGAGTTCGAAGCCGACGGCGTGGCGGGGCAGGACTTTCATATCGGGCGCCGGCATGTGCACGCGCCGGACGGGACGCCCGCCGTCATCGACTGGCGGGCGCCGGTGTCCCGGCCGTTCTACCGGGCCAGCGCGGCCGAACCGATGGACCTCCAACGGCGGCGTAGGTTCGGATTCGCGGGCGGCGAGCTCACCGCGTACGAGGATGAGGTGTTCAGCGGTGGTACCACCGACCGTTCGTTGAAAAAAGCTGATAAGCCCAGCCGGATCCTGATCAATGAGATCGAGCGCCCGCGATCCGGGCCTATGCGTGACATTGTCGCCACCATCCAGCCTGACCAGGACGAGATTGTGCGAGCCGGGCCGGCGGAGACGGTGTGCGTGCAGGGCGCGCCGGGAACGGGGAAGACGGCAGTAGGGCTGCACCGGGTGGCGTACCTCCTCTATGCGCACCGCGACCAGGTACTGCGTCGCGGCGTGGTCGTGGTCGGGCCGAACCGGGCATTTCTCTCCTATATCCGGAATGTCTTGCCGGCGCTGGGAGAGCTGGACGTCACACAGACCACGGTGGCCGAGCTGGTCGCCGCGGTGCCGGTGCGGGGCGCCGACAGCGAGGCCGCCGCGGTGGTGAAGGGCGACGCGCGGATGGCCGACGTGCTCCGGCGGGCCCTGTGGTCGTCGCTGCGGCCGCCGCGCGAACCGGTGGTGCTGCCGCGCGGGGCGCGCCGGTTCCGTGTGCCGGCATTCGAGCTGGACGAGCTGGTCATGGAGCTGCGCGCCCGCGGGGTGCGGTACGGGTCGGGCCGGGAAATGCTGGAGCACCGGATCGCGCACGTGATCCTGACCCAGATGGAGGCGGCGGGGGAGGCGTGCGACGACCGGACCCACGAGGCGGTCCGGCGGTCGCGGCCGGTGCGGGCCGCCGCGGAGGCGATGTGGCCCAAGGTGGACGCGGTAAAGCTGGTATTCGGGCTGCTCTCCGACAGTGCCGCATTGGCGGCCGCCGCCGCGGGGATCTTGTCGCCTTCGGAGCAGGCCGCGCTGGTATGGACGCCCGCGCCGCGCGGACCGGGATCGGCCAAGTGGTCGGCGGCCGACCAGGTGCTGATCGACGAAGCGCGCGACCTGATCACCCGGACGCCCAGCCTGGCCCACATCGTGGTGGACGAGGCGCAGGACCTCTCGCCAATGGAATGCCGGGCGCTGGGACGGCGCTGCACGACCGGGGCAGCCACGGTCCTTGGCGACCTGGCGCAGGGCACCACGGCATGGGCCACCACCTCCTGGACGGCGTTGCTGGCCCATCTCGGCAAGCCGGGCGTCCCGGTCCGGGAGCTGTCGATCGGCTACCGGGTGCCTCGGCAGATCCTGGACTACGCTTCAAACCTGCTCGCCTTGATCGCCCCGGGCTTGTCGGCGGCGTCGTCGCTGCGGACCGATCCGGGGGCTCTGGAGGTGGTGCGCGCCGACTCCGCGGCCGACCTCCTCGAACTGGTGGCGATGGCGGCCGCCGCCGCTCTCGAACGGCCCGGCTCGGTGGCCGTGATCGCGGCGGATCCTTCGGTAGATTCGGTGGCAGCGGCGCTGTCTTCGGCGGGCATCGAGTTCGGCGGCCCCGGCGGCGACACGCGGCTGACGCTGGTCCCGGTCACGCTGGTCAAGGGCCTGGAGTTCGATCATGTCATCGTCGTGGAGCCGGATCGCATCGTCGCCGCCGAGGCCCGCGGGCTACAGCGGCTCTACGTGGCGCTGACCCGGGCCGTCTCCCGGCTGACCGTCCTGCACCACGAGCCGCTCCCTAATCCCCTCCGCGCCTAGGCCACGTCCTAGGCGCGCCGCGGCGGTCGCCGTCCCGCAGGGGCGGCGATTCCCGCGGTGGCCCCAAGCCGGCTGAGCGCAGCGAGGCCTTGGCGCGGAGGGAAACACAGCGCGGACGGGGCCGGCCCCGGTAACATGATTCCGATGCGTTGCAGATGCACTTGCATTTCGGTGAACCATTGGCCGACTCGATGCGTCCTTCCTAGTAGGGGATCCTACTATTTTCCGCGTGTGCGTTGCGTGGGTCAGCATGCGGCGTCATGCTGGAAGAAGTGGCAGCAATACGTTTCTGTTTGACTCCGATGTGTAACAGTGGTGATGAGCGTGGAAGCCAACCAGACCCGTGAGCCCGAACAGATGCAAGCCATGTATCTGGAGAAGCTGGCCGACGAGTTGTCCCATCGCGGACTGGAAGCATGGCTAATGGCGCCGCCGGGGCGCGTCCCGAGCCTGTATGTGGTGAATCCGGCCGCGAGAGCGCTTGAGGAAAACGTGTACGCCGGCTGCGGCAAGGACGGTTTGTGGTGGTTCTGGTGGTCGTGGGCCGAGCGGATCGCTGTGGCCGACGATGTCGACGGGGCCGCCAGCACTATCGTCCGCGTGCTTGCCTCGCTGCGACGCGACAACGCATAACGGTCACTTTGGTCGCTTTCCCTGTTTCGCGCCTTTTGTTTAGATTTATCCGGTTTCTCGCCCCTCCCGTTTGATGAGGCGCTGAATTTCTGACATCGCTATGGGCACGGAACTACCGCCCGCGGTTGAGCTGGCCCGATTGCTGCGCTCACGGTCGCTGTCCGCCACCGAGTTGCTGACCGCCGTGCTGGCCCGGATAGAGGCGGTGAACCCGGCGGTCAATGCGATCGTCACGCTCGCTGCGGACCAGGCCATGGCGAGGGCTGCCGAGCTTGACGAGATGGCGGCGCGCGGATCGTTCGCGGGCCCCCTGCATGGGCTGCCGATCGCGATCAAAGACCTCGCGGAGACCGAGGGAATCCGGACCACGTATGGTTCACCGCTCTTCGCGGGATTTGTGCCTGATTTCGACGCGCCGCATGTGGCGCTGCTCAAGCGGGCCGGGGCGGTGGTCCTCGGAAAGACGAATACACCGGAGTTCGGGGCCGGCGCGCAGACTTTCAACCCGGTGTTCGGCGTCACCAGGAACCCATGGGACGTCCGGCTGACGCCCGGCGGCAGCAGCGGCGGGGCCGCCGCGGCCGTCGCCGCCGGGATGCTGCCGTTCGCGGATGGCTCCGACCTCGCCTCGAGCATCCGTAATCCGGCATCGTTTTGCGGGCTAGTCGGACTTCGTCCGACGCCCGGACTTGTGCCGTCCGATCCGCTCGACCCGTTGGGGGTGGTCGGTCCCATCGCCCGCGACGCGGCGGACGCGGCCCTGTTGCTCGCCGGCCTGTGCGGCGCCGATCCGGGCGTGCCGCTGGCCCGGCCCGATCGCCCTGATGACTTCGTCGGCCTGCGACCAGCGCGGCTGCGCGGTCTGCGGCTGGCGTGGACGCCCGATCTCGGCGACCTGCCGGTGCAGCCAGAGGTACTCGCTGTGCTCGCCGCCGCGCGGCTGGAGCTGGAGGCGGCTGGGTGCTTGGTGATTGACGCCGCGCCCCCGTTGCGCGCCGCGGACGAGGTGTTCCAGGTGCTCCGGGCCACGAGGATGGCGAGCTTGGCCCGTATGCTCCGCGAGCACCGGTCGTCGGTGAAAGACACCCTGGCCTGGAACATAGCGAAGGGAGCCGAGCTGACCGGCGAAGCCATCGCGGCGGCACATGCCTCGCAGGCCCGGATGTTCAAGCGGATGAAGTCGTTCCTCGCGGCGGGCGGGTACGACGCTCTCGCGCTGCCCACCGTCCAGGTGCTCCCGTTCCCCGTCGAGCAGGAATGGGTCACCGAGATCAACGGCCAGCGGATGGATACCTACATCGACTGGATGCGCTCCTGCTCCCGCATCACGGTGACGCTGCACCCGGCGATTTCCATCCCGGTCGGCTTCGCCAAGCCTCCCGCGTTGTCCACGCCTGCTTCGGCTGTTCCCGTTGCCGCCCCGGCTGGTGCGGTTGCCTCTCTCGCGTCGGCTGGGTCGGCTGGTGCGTCAGCTGCGTCAGCTGCGTCAGCTGGTGCGGTTGGTGCGCTTGGGTCGGTTGGTTCAGCTGGATCAGCTGGGTCGGTTGGTTCAGCTGGGTCGGTTGGTTCAGCTGGGTCGGCTGGGTCGGCTGGTCAGGTCGGCGGACTTCCTGCCGGGCTGCCCGTCGGTCTGCAGCTCGTGGGCCAGTACGGCGCCGACAAGCGCCTGCTGGAGATCGCCGCCGCGATCGGCACCATCATCCCGCCCGTCTTCGCCACATCGCGGACCAATAGCCGACTCTGGGCAGGTTTCCGCGGCGGCTCGGGCTTTGACGGTTCATCGCTGCGCGATGTGTAAGCGTTCCCCGCAAATCGAGGCAAAGTGTCTGCGGGTATAGTTCGCTGAATCCGGGCGTCGTGTCTGTCGCCAGTTTTGTTGGGATATGCCGTTAATGTGAACGCCGGCTGCGCTGGATTACGCAGAATAAAAGGGCTTGGCGCCTTATTTTCCGGGAAGCTCTTTTCTTCCGCGTTGTCCACCGCAGTGGCCGTCACATATAGAGGTTGAAGATCCAGGGTCCTCAACGTGCCGATGACGCCATCGAGTCTGCCAGGGCGTGCCATTGCCGGCATCCGCTCGGACGCAGGCCCAGCCCAGATCTTTGCCCTTCGCCTCCATATAGCGCGAAAATTTCATGCCACGCGGAAAATTACCCGCCGTATTCGTACGTTTGTTTCCACACACGCATGGTTGTTCCGTCTTAATCCGCATCCCGTTCCGGGATTTGCCGATCCCGGACACGCGATCACCACCGCAATATGCCCCTATCGGGTATAACGGACGAAGAGTTACGTGCACAATTGCCCGCAACTGGCCACGCGCCTCCCCGCAGATGACGGACCCCAGCTCTTCAAACTCTGTAACGGGTCATATCCCCAGCGAATCGGCCGCCCGCCACGACACACCCCGCCGCACCCCTGGCATCAATCCCGCCAGCCTCAAAAGCGCGAAACACCAGCTTCCGCAAGGCTCCTATCTTCCACAAAGTGGCCACCCATGTGCCCGCTATGTGGCGATACGCGCAAGTTCATCGGGCTGGCGCGGGCATCCTAGCTTGGAGTTCACCGGGCTGGCGCGCGCATCTCGGCTTGGAGTTCACCGGGCTGGCGCGGCATCCTAGAGCGTCGGTCAAGTAGTGGAGTCGGAGCCCCTGCTGGCCCTGCAGTTTTGTCCCTTTCGCCGGATCCGCTGGGCAGGTTTCGTGGTAGATCCGGGCCTCGTGGTGATTTTTGTGCACCATAGTGCACAAAAATCACCGCAGGGCCCCGATTTACCACAGTAATATGAACGGCCCGCCGCGCGGACTTCCGGCCGCGGTGATACCCGGGACTACTTGACTGGCACTCTAGCTCGGAGTTCACTAGGCTGGCGCGGCATCTCGGCTTGGAGTTCACCGGGCTGGCGCGGCATCTCGGCTCGGGCGGCATAGTCGGAATGCCGGAAACGCATCCTATTCCGGAAATGTTCCCGCGGATGGATGTGGCAGCCACCCGCTTATAACCGGGTCGTTGTCACATCCATCCAAAGGTGACGTTAGCGAAAGGGCGGACGGGCCGGTGAGATAACGAAAGTGCCGGCAGGCCGGGGAAGGCTTCGGTGCTGCCGCGCCAGTAAGCGGCACGCACCGCGGCGGATTGCGCGGCCAGCGCGCCGAAGACCCGCAACCGCTGATCTCCCGCCGCGACCACGCCCAGGTAGGCGGCGGTGACACCGTCTTCCAGGTGGGCGGCGAGCGCCCTGGCGGTGGCGGTGTTGCCGACCGCGAACGGGAGGTCGTAGAACGCCGACGGAGCGACCGGTGTGGCGTGCAGGGCGGTAATCATCGCGGTCAGCGTGTCACGGGCCTGGCGATGTTCGGTCCAGTATTGCTCGGTGACAGCGTGGCCGGTGCCCGCCATGTGGGCGCCAGCAACGCCGTACCCGTATATGGCGGCGTCTTCCGCGGCCAGCGCCGCCTGCAGAGCTGATGTCGCGGAAGGTGCCTGGGCGGGACTCATTCGTGTGCCTCAGCCGCCCACCGAGGCGAGCGCGGTGACGTGCGTGGCGTCCGACGCGGCGATGCTGGCGAACAACTGGGCCAGCGCGGGTTCGACGGTGGCGAGTTGCCGTACCAGCGTGGCGGCTGACGCCCGCTCCGCCACGCGCAGCTGCGTAATCGGACTCGCGCCGCCCGCGCCGGGTGACGGGCCCGAGGCCGACGGGCCCGAAGCCGACGGGCCCGAGGCCGACGGGCCCGACGTCGGCGATCCGGAAGCCGGCGCCGACACGCCCGGTGGGATGACAAGCCGGCTCTTCAGTTCGGCAAGATGCCGCTGGTGCTGAGCGAGCAGCGAGCTGAGCACGGTGCCATCTCCGCCACGCTGCGTACGCGAGCCCGCCAGGACGGATTTATACAGCGCGATCAGCCGCTGTTCCGCGGCGATGGCGGCCTCGAGCACCACGGTGTCGTGGGCGAGCGGCGGCGCGCTGCCCAGCGGATCTGGCCCGGCGAACATGTCGGCGGAACTGCAGCTCGCGGTGGTAAATAGCAGCGGCAATGTCGTGGCCGAGGCAATCAGCAGGCGGCGCCTTGGCATGCGATCCGGCACATCGGCAAGCTACCACGTGGCGTCGGGCGAGCCGCCACGCGCAGCCGGCCGGTCCGCTCTGCGTCATGGCTCGGCTGCGGATAGGCTAGGAGTTCAATCCCGCAGGTCGTGGACGGAGGAGGTCGTGATGCCAGGTGGTTCGCGTCACACGTCCGCACGACATGATAAGGCGGGGAGACCTTCCCCCCGCACCCCCCTGGATAAGGCGGGGGGGCCGTCCCCCCGCACCCCGCCGGAAAGAGCGGGGGGATCCTCCGCCCGTAATCCTGTGGCGGGCCCCGGTGAGGGCCGGGCCGACGAGAGCAGGATCGCGGACGCCATCCGCCCGGTGGTGACCGCTGCTGGAATGGACCTGGAATCGGTACGGGTGACCGCGGCGGGCAGGCGGAGATTGCTGCGCGTCGTCGTGGACAGTGACCGCGGCGTGAGCCTTGACGATGCCGCGACGGTCAGCCGCGAGTTGTCCGCCGTGCTCGACGCCGGCGAGGTCATGGGTGACTTCCCCTACACCTTGGAGGTCTCCTCACCAGGCGTGGACCGTCCGCTGGTCGAGCCTCGGCACTGGCGTCGCGCGGCCGGACGGCTGGTCAAGGTCAAGGTCGCTGATGGCGGCGCCACAGTCGGGCGGGTCGTGTCGGCTGACGCCGAGGAGGTGGTCCTCGACGTCGACGGCGTCCGCCGCCGCTTCGCATATATCAAACTCGGTCCAGGCGCGATCCAGGTTGAATTCGGCCACCTCCCGGAGGAGCCCGCGCAACAGCCGGAGGCTCGCGATGGACATTGACCTGACCGTGCTAAAGAGCCTGGAGAGTGAGAAGGACATCTCGCTCGACCTGGCCATTAAAGCCATAGAGGATGCACTGCTCGTCGCGTATCACAAGACCGAGGGCGCCTCATCGGCCGCGCGAGTGGAAGTCGACCGGAAAAGCGGTCATGTCACGGTCTGGGCCGCGCAGACCGGTCCCGACGGTACGGTGCTGCGGGAATATGACGACACTCCCGCTGGTTTTGGAAGAATAGCGGCGACCACCGCCAGGCAGGTCATTCTGCAGCGTCTGCGTGACGTCGAGGACGAACTGACGTTCGGCGAGTACGCGGGTCGCGAGGGCGACATCGTCGCCGGGGTGATCCAGCAGGGCAAGGATCCCAGGACGGTTCTGGTCGATCTCGGCAAGCTGGAGGCCGTGCTGCCGCCGGCCGAGCAGGTGCCCGGAGAGCGGTACATCCATGGCGAACGGATCCGGTGTTACGTCTTGCACGTGCGTAAGGGCCACCGGGGGCCGTCGGTGACGCTGTCCCGGACGCATCCGAACCTGGTGAAGAAGCTGTTCTCGCTGGAGGTTCCGGAGATCGCCGAGGGTGCGGTGGAAATAGTCGCGATCGCGCGCGAAGCGGGTCATCGGACCAAGATCGCGGTCCGTTCCCACCAGCCAGGGGTTAATGCCAAGGGCGCCTGCATCGGCCCGATGGGCAGCAGGGTGCGGAACGTGATGAACGAGCTTCACGGTGAGAAGATCGACATCGTCGACTACTCCGACGAGCCGGCCGGTTTCGTGGCGAACGCCCTGTCGCCGGCCAGGGTCAGCGCGGTCAAGGTTGTCGACCCGCAGGCTCGGGAAGCTCAGGTCATCGTGCCCGACTACCAGTTGTCGCTTGCCATCGGCAAGGAGGGGCAGAACGCCCGGCTCGCCGCCCGGCTCACCGGCTGGAAGATCGATATCAGGTCCGATGCCGCTCCGGATGGCGACGCGACCGAGTCCGCGATGAGCGCGACCGGCGAAGCGACCACACGCGGCGAAGCGACCACGGGCGACGAAACGACCACACGCGACGAAACGAGCATGCCTGACGAAGCGGCCACGCACGACAAAACGGCCGTGTCCGATGAGGCGAGTGCGGCCGGCGAAGCCAGCGCGACCGTCGATCCGGCTTGATCCCCGATCCGACCGAGAGAACAAAGGGAACATAAGGCAAGGCTCGCGCCTGTGCCTGCGGTGGCCGGACACGGTAGACTACTTGTCAGAATGACCGTGCGAACCGACCAGCGCGCCGGCCAACGTGTAGCGGGCATGCCAGTTACACGTACCTGTGTAGGCTGTAAGGAACGCACGATCAAGACCAGCCTGCTTCGCCTCGTGGCGGTTGGGGACAACATCCTGCCTGACCCGCAAGCTCGGCTGCCTGGCCGGGGTGCGTACCTGCACCCTTGTCCGGCGTGTTTCGAGCTGGCGCGGCGACGCCGGGCGTTTCCCCGGGCGCTGCGCACGGCGGGATCACTCAGCCTCGCCCCATTGGCTGAGTACCTGGCACGGCAGCAGTCACGAGACAGGGCGGCGGGTCTATAGCAAGCAGGCATTCCTGTTCGGAAAGCAGGTCGAGAAGCTGATGAGCGCTCGATGAGCACGCGGCGATGATGATCATAGGTTGAGGCCCGCCCGGAGCACGCTCTGCCCGGGCCAGGGTCCGGTAGATGGTCCGGAAGGGAACCGGGCCAAGACAGGAGCGTAGTGGCGAAGGTTCGGGTCTACGAACTCGCGAAGGAGTTCGGGGTAGAGAGCAAGGCCGTTATGGTCAAGCTCCAGGAGATGGGCGAGTTCGTACGGTCAGCGTCCTCGACTATCGAGGCGCCCGTGGTGCGGCGTCTCAAGGAAGCGTTCGCCGCCAAGGCGGCGGAGCAGAATCAGCAATCAAGGCCAAGGCCAGCGGTCGACGGTGCCCAGGCAGCGCGAGCGGCCCAGCCGGCGTCGGCCGGGCAAGCCCAGCAGCGTCCAGGGGCGCCGGCGGTGCCGCCCGCGGCCGCGGCGGCCAGTGCGGTCGCGGAGGCCGCCAGGCCCGCGCCGCAGGCTGCCGCACCGCGCGCTGGTGACACAACCGCGACAGCCCCCCGTGTGGACCGGGACCGGGACCGGGACCGGGCAGACAGAACGGACAGGGCAGACAGGGTGGAGCGGACCGACCGGGGAGCAGAGGGAACCGGACGCCAGCTTCCTCCGGTACCGGCGTCCCCCGCGTCCACATCCCCGGTGCCCAGGGCGCCTGGTGCGCCCGGCTCCGCGCGCCCTCCGGTAACCCCGGCGGACTTCCGCAGCGCAGCGGGACCAGGTGCCCGCACGGGCCAGCAAGGACGACCAGGCCAGCAAGGCCAGCAGCCGCGCCAGGGGCAGCAGCAGGGTCAAAGCCAGCCAGGCCACGGCCAGCAGGGTCAAAGCCAGCCGAGCCAAAGCCAGTCAGGTCAAAGCCAGTCAGGTCAAAGCCAGTCAGGTCAAAGCCAGTCAGGT
>JAFARZ010000213.1 GCA_019245115.1 Streptosporangiaceae bacterium
CCGACACCTAACCCGGCACCTCACCCACAACCACGAGCACCCACACCACCAAAGCCCCGCAGCCGCCCTGGCTGCGGGGCTTTCCCGCACCCCCACGTCGGCATCGTGAACGCCGCCTGCGTGGTGATCTTCAGCGCCGGGCAACAATCAGGGCGATGACATGGTCATCGCCGAGATTATGGCGCATGCGGGCCAAGGTGTTCTCTTCCAACTCCCGGGCCTCGGCATATCGGCCCAGATAATGCAGCGACCAGGCGAGGTAGTGCGCGATTACCAGCACATCATCGTCATCGCCGCCGAGTTGCTCATGCCACCGCTGGTACAAGTCGCGGGCCATGTCGTGGCAGGTGCGGGCATCGCCGCGCGCCAGCAGGTAACCGCACGACTCACAGATCAGACCGCGGAGGACAGGAGCAGGGGAGACAAGGTTGGCGGCCAGCACATGCGGCATGAGCTGGGCCCACCGGGGCCAGATGGGCGGCTCTTCCGAGCTACCTGGATCCGCCGCGATGAGCAGCGCCTCGGTACGGGCGCGGGTGGTGGCCGCTTCGGCCGGAGTGAGGCGGTCGCGGAGGATGGCTTGGACTAGGCGGTGGAACTGGACGCCTCGGTTATCGATCCTGGCCAGTGACCGGTGGGACAGGCGGGCCAGGGTCTGCCGCCAGGCCAGACGGTCGGCGATACGTTCCGTCAGCTCGTCGGATAGCTCATCGGGCGCGCTGGTCAGCAGGAATTCTGGGATCGGCTCGGGGCCGAAAAAGGCGCACAGGTTGGCCAGTTCGGCTGCGGCTGGGTCTTCATCGGCGAGTTTGCTGATCGTGATGTCGACGGCGGCTGCCAGCGACTGTGGATATGAGCCTGGCGCGCCTTGGGCGAGGAGTTCTCTGGTCCTCGACTTCAGCAGGTCCAGGTACTCGTCGGCGGGCATCGCGGTCTCGGCCATGAAGCCAGCGGCCTGGGCGATGGCCAGCGGCAGGTCGCCTAGCTCGGTTGCGAGGCGGTCCGCGCCGGGCCCGGTCAGTTCGGGTACCCGTTCCCGCAGCATGGCTACCGACTCGGCGCGGGCTAGGACGTCCACCTCGATCGGCGCGGCGATCTCGGCCCAGACGCGTTCCCGGGACGTGATCAGCACGTGGCCGCCTGGCCCGGGCAGCCAGGGACGCATATCGTCGGGGCTCTCCGCGTTGTCGAAGACCAGCAGCCAGCCGCCCCGCTCTCGCAGCTCGGCCAGCACCGCGGGACGGGTGGGCACGCAGTCCAATTCGGAGGCGAGGGTGGCGAACTGCTCGGTGATCAGGCCGGCCTGTTCGGAATCGATCCACCAGACCAGGTCGTAGGTGCCGGCGAAACGGTGGGCGTACTCGATGGCGAGCTGCGTTTTGCCTACGCCGCCCATGCCGTGCAGCGCCTGGACCACCGCGCGCTCGCCGGACAATAGCCGCTCCGCAACGTGACCAGCAGCCCGTCCCGGCCGGTGAACCCGGGATTTCGGGCCGGCACATTCCATATTCGCGGAGTCCTTCTGGGGCGGCGCGGGCCGCCTTGGCGGCCGGGAAAGCCGGGCGGGTTATCCGGGCGCTTCGGGCCGGATACGGCCTTTATCAGCGCCTGGCGGGCCGCCTGCTCGTCGACACCGAAGACGTCGCAGTGCACCAGCGGGCGCAGCAGCGCCGGGACCTTCTCGGGCTGGACTTCTTCGATCCGGACGGGAATCAGGCGATCTGGCGTCATGCCCCGGACGTGCTGTACGGATGACGACCATTCCTCGGTGGTGTACCGCTCGCGCTCGAAATACGCGGCCGAGAACAGGGCCATCACCCGGTCGGCCCGATCCAGTGCGTCGCTCATATTCGTGACGAAGTTCTGGCCCGCAGCCCAGTCCCAGACGTCCAGCTCAACGGTGTACCCGGCGGCTATTAATTGCCAGGCCACCCACTCCGCCCACGCACGATCGGCACCAGCGTGACTGATGAAGAAGTCGGTGTTGTCCCCACCCACCTGTCTAGTATCCACGTGACTGGAGGAGGCACCGCCGTTCGTTCGTTTTAAGGTACTCGCGTTCGGCGGTGTCGTGGGTCAGGCTGATCGCGCTTTCATAAGCCGCGACGGCTTCTTCTTTCCGGCCGAGCCGGTCCAGCAGGTGCGCGCGGGTGGCTCTGGCCGGCTGGAAGCGACTGGCGTTCGGACCGGCCTCTTCCACTAGCTGGTCGAGCGTGGCCAGTCCCGCCGCTGGCCCGTCGACCTCAGCGGTGACGGCGGCGAGCGCGACACCGCTGCCGAGAGAGGGCGCGATCGCGTGCAAGATGCGGTGCAGGCTGAGCAGAGCGGGCCAGTCCGTCGTGCCTTCGGTGCCCCGGGCGCAGTGCACGGCCTGGATCGCGGCCTCGAGCTGGAACCGTCCGAGCTGCCCGCGCGCGTGCGCGGCCCGCAGGTGCTCGTGTGCCCGGCTGATCAGTTGCTGGTTCCACAACGCGGGATCCTGGTCGGCGAGCGGGACGAAACGCCCCTCCGCGTCAATCCGCGCCGGCGCCCGTGCCGCCGAGAGCTCGATCAAGGCGGCGAGCCCCCGGGCCTCCGGATCGCCGGGAACGAGCGTGGTGAGCACCTCGGCCAGATGCAGCGCCTCCGAAGGCAACTGGCGGGCTTGCGGTCCGGTCGCCCAGTCGATCACATAGGCGCCGTAGACCGCCTCGAGGACCGAGGTCATCCGCGCCGGCAGGTCCGCGCGGTCCGGAACGCGGAAGGGAATGCCGGCGGCCTTGACGCGCTTCTTCGCCCGGACCAGACGCGTCGCCATCGCCGACGAAGGCATCGAGAAGGCCCGGCCGATCTGCTCGGCGGTGAAGCCGAGCACCGTGTTGAGCATGAGCGGCGTGCGCACCGCGCGGTCGATCGCCGGGTGGGCGCACACCAGCATCAGCTCAAGCCGCCGGTCGGGGATCGAGTCGACGTCAATCTCATCGATGTGCGCCAGTGCGTCCTGGCCGGCGTCGAGGGGCAGGGTCCGCTGCGAGCGCGCGGACTTCCACTGGTCGCGTAGCCGGTTGCGGGCGACGGTCAGCAGCCACGCGTCGGGACTGCCCGGCACCCCCTGCGACGGCCAGGTCCGCAGGGCCCGCTCGAAGGCGTCGCCGAGCGCGTCCTCCGCCGCGGCGAGGTCGCTGGTGGAGGCGGCCAGCAGGGCGAGCAGCCGGCCGTAGCTGTCGCGGGCCGCCGCTTCCGCAGAGAGGGCCGCCGGCCCTGGCTCACCCTGGCCAGGGCCGGCTTCCGGGCTGCCGCCGCCGGACGTCAGCGTGTCCACGCGCCGTTGACGAAGGCGGTCGCGGTCGGGCGCACCTCGATCACGCCCCACTGGGCGCCAGGGCACTTCTCGGCCCAGCCGATGGCCGCGTCAAGATCGGGCACCTCGAGAACGAAGATCCCGGCCAGCGCCTCCTTCGTCTCGGCGAAGGGTCCGTCCTGGACCCGCAGGCCGCCTTCCCTGCAGGTCACGGTCGTGGTCGCGGGGGACGGCTGGAGCACATCGGCTGACAGCAGCACCCCAGCGGACTCAAGCGCACGGCCATACGCCCCGAACGCCTCCCTGGCCTCCGCGAGTGCCTGCTCGCTGATCTCGCCTTCGCCCGGCTCCCGGTAGTGCATCAGAAGTGCGTAACGCATCGTCGTTACCTCCCATCCCAGTGTCGCGCCGATCGCGACATCTGCACCGAGATGACGATCGAACGACGCTCAGATCGTCACCCGCGGGACGTTCGTCTGGTGGTGATGGCAGGGGCGCGGCGCGAAGCAACAGGCTGGCACGCGATCAGCCGATAATTCCGCGATAACGCACATTTCCCTATTGACGATCGTGTAGATCCGTACTAGATTCCGCGTTTGACAGGAAACTTTCTTTTCTATTGTTAGCCGGTTTCCGGAACCACGCACGAGCGAGCGGGCACGTCGGATCACCCGAACGAGCGGGGAAGTCGCCTCCCAGAGCCCAAAAGGCTCCCAAACCCCCTAGACAACTTCCCTAGGAGTCAGCCATGCACGCGCGTTTCCCCGAACAGGCCGGTCTCTCCCCCAGGAACTCCGGACAGCCTTCGTCGAATCCGGTACGACGAACCTTCCTCAAAGGAGCGGGCGCCATGGGCATGGCGCTGGGCACCCTGCATCTGGTCGGCGGGAAGGCCAGCTTGCCGCAGCGGGTACGCCTAGCCAGCGACAGTACCTCGCTCCCGGACATCCAGTTCGAAATCGGCGCGTTCATCGACCCGCCGCAGACCCTGAACGATGGCGGCGGGAACGTCCTGATCAACCAGCCGCCCGTGCACACGGTCTTCACGACCGCCAGGCTCAACCGCGCGCCCAGCCAGGCAGACCAGCAGATGCTCGGCGACGCGCTAGCCGCGATCGAAGCGAACTACCCGTTCGCCGCGGGCGGGATCATCACGTTCATCTCTTACGGGATTCCGTACTTCGACAAGCTGCCCGGCGGCCTGAACGGATCTCTGGTTGCCACGCATATGCCCAGGCTTACCACGAACGGCAGCAGCTACGCGTTGCAGGAGGCGGTACCAGGACCGACAGACGTGTCGCCGCTGAACCCGGGGGTCACGAAGCAGACCTTCAACGTGCCCGTGAAGATCGAAAGCAACGACTTCCTGATCACACTCCGCAGCGACAACAGCGCCTACATCTCCGACGTGCTGGCCTGGCTCGGCGGCAGCAACTCACTGGCCGGCCGCTCGTTCCAGTCGCCGCCGCTGTTCAAGGGTCTCGCGACCGTCACCTCCAGCCGGGCGGAGTTCGTGCAACTCGGTCTGCCGGCCTACGTCGCGTCCTCGAACGGCCTGCCGTTCGCCAACGAGATCGACGTGAACTCGCCCATGTGGATGAGCTTCTCCGACGAGCAGGTAGCCGGCGCCGGGCCCGCCGCGATCTGCACGTTCGCCGGGAACTCATCGGCGCATCTCACTACCGCAAAGCCGGGCGACTACTTCGACAACGGCGCCATCCAGCATCTGTCGCACGTCATCGAGGACCTGGCCCAGTTCTACGCTCGCCCGTCGACGGCCGACCCTACGGGCGAGCCGTTCACGGAGCGGGTTCAGTACATGTTCCGGTCGAACCCGATCCCTTCCACCGGCAACGCCAGCGACCAGTTCACCAACAACGGCGGCCCGTCGATCCTGCCCGAGGTGTTCCAGGGCAGCGGCGACGCGGCCAATAACGCGGCGGCGATCGGCACATTCAACGGCGAGCACCGGCTGGGCCACGTTTCCTGCCTGCAGCGCAGCTCCCGCGCGTCCGACAGCACACCCGTACACATACGAATGGACGGGCCGGGATTCGACAACATGGACGTGCCCGACGGTTCCAGTCAACCCAAGCTTCAGTTCACCATCTTCGTCCCGACCGCCGAATTCTTCCGCGTCATGCGGATAAACCAGGCCTCCCTGGATCTGCAGAACCAATTCGGCGTTGATCCCGACGACAACGGGCTCGAACGATTCCTGACCGCGACCCGCCGCCAGAACTTCCTGGTTCCGCCGCGCCGCAACCGGGCATTCCCGCTCGTCGAATTCACCTGAAGCCAGCTGGGATCACGGATCACGTTCTTGTAGTGAATGTGCCATTGCCTACAGCGGAGTGTGGGCAATGGCACATTCACTACGTGCGGAAGTGCGCGGAACCGATTTCTATATCGTCTTCGATCGAATGCGGTGCCGCCTGTTGAACTTGCGCGTATCACCGCATAGTGGGCGCATGGGTCAGCCATCGTGTGGAAAATAGGGGCCCTCTGGAAGAAAGGGCGCCGGAAACCGGCGCCCTTTCTTCCGTGAGGCTCTTTTCTTCCGCGAGAAGTGAGAATTCTCGATTGGCAGCGCGTGCCGTATCCGGATATGTCGGATTTGCGAGAGCAAGGGCGGTGACGGGAAGCGAGGGCGGGGCGGAGAAGCGAGGGTGGTGGGGGGAGGGAAGCAAGCGAGGGCGGTGGGGGAATGAGGCAGGCGGACGCGGCGGATCAGGGGGACGCAACGGGTCAATGAGCGGAGGCATCGCCGCTCATTGACCCGTTGCGATGGCGAAGATGTGCATGGCGGGTGAGCCTTGCACCGCGGCCGAACCGGCCACCGCGGGGGCGGCAACCCCTGCCACCATCCCGGCGATCAGCGCCGCCGCCACACTCAGACCACGGAACACAGTCCAGCTACGAGACACCGTTGTTTCCTTTCGTGCAACGGTGAATCTACGCTTGCTCTTCTGTGACGTAAAGCGGAGGAACCTGACGACTTATGGGGATTTCTCAGACGCTGGACCCCTCCACGGCCTGCTCAGCCCGCAGTTCGGCGTCCCGCTTACCGAGCTTCGAAGGCCACCAGTTCCACCGGCCCAGCAGCATCACGGTGGACGGGACCAGCAGGGTACGGACCAGGAACGTGTCCATGAGCACGCCGAGCGCGAGGCCGGCGCCCACGTCGCGGAACTGCGTTGATCCCTGCTGGGCGCCCACGATCGCGAAGACCGAGAAGGTGCCGCCGAGCACCAGGCCCGCCGAGGTGACCGTGGTCCCGGTCGCGATGAGCGCACGGCTCACCGCGTCCCGTAGCGGAAGCAGCTGCGCCTCCTCCCGGATCCGCGACATGACCAGGATGTTGTAGTCCTCTCCCAGCGCCAGCAGGAAGATGAACATCAGGAAGGGCAGGAAGAACACCAGCCCGCCGTCTCCCGCGAGCTTGATGAACACCAGGACCGACAGGCCGAGCGCCGCCAGGTAGGACAGTCCCACCGAGACGATCAGGTACAGCGGCGCCACCAGGCTCCGCATCACCAGGGCGAGCAGCAGCCCGATCACGACGATGGCTATCGGGATCACCCGCGCCAGGTCGCTGTTGGAGATGCTGCTGATGTCGTTGATCGCCGGGGCCTGGCCGCCCACGCCGTAGTCGGACGCGCCGGCCGTCCGCATCGCGGCGGCCGCCGCGGTACGCACCGCGGGGATGGCGTTCGTCGCCGCGGTCGTCGACGGGTCACCCGCCTTGAGGCCGGTCTCGAACTGGATCGTCAGCCCATCCGGGCTGATGTATAGCGCCTCGGCCCGATAGAGCTGGTAGACGGACGGCGAGACGGTGGACCCCGGGGGTGGCACTGGCGGCAGTGCCTGGGGGGAGCCGAGCTGGGCATGCAGGCTCGACAGCTGGGCCGAGGTGAGCTGACCGCCGTTCGGATTCAGCGGACCGGTGATGCCGCTGAACAGGCCGGTGGCCGTGAGCTGGCTCTGGGCAGCGGAAAGCGATTGCGCAGCGGTCCAGGCCGGTTGCCGGAGCCGGTAGATGATGTTCGTCGGATTGGCCGACGTGCTCGGGAAGTGGGCGGACAGGATCGTGGATCCGGCCGCCGAGTCGGTGCCCGCGGGCGCGTTCGTCTGCCCGCCGAACCCGGCTGGCGTGTACGCGCTGACCGCGATGGCCAGGCCGCCGAACACCACCAGGCCCGTGACGAGGGTGGCAGCCGGGCGTTTGACGATCCTGGATGAGACCCGGCCCCATATTCCGGTCTTCCCCGTTCCTTCCTGCGTCTTGCTCGGCCAGAACACGGCGCGGCCGAAGATGGCCATCAGCGCCGGCAGCAGCGTGAGCCCGGCCAGGAGCATTACGGCGATGCCGATGGACAGCGGGACCGCCAGGTTCGAATAGAACTCGAAGGTGGCGGCGAACAGGGAAAGCAGCGCGGCGATCACCGTACCGGCCGAGAACGTGATCGACTCGCCCACCCGCTCCACGGCCATGACCACCGCCTGTTTGCGGTCGATGCCGGCGCGGAGGTTCTCGCGTACCCGGAACACCAGGAACAAGCCGTAGTCGGTACCGGCGCCGAGCACCAGCACGATGAGCAGGATCTGGGCCAGCGGCGACACCTTCAGCCCGTGCTGCCCGGCCTCGGCCACCAGCGGGCCGGCGATCAGGACGGCGAAGAAAGCCGGAATCAGGGTGACCAGCGGCGCGAGCAGGGCGCGGAACACCAGCAGCAGCAGCGCGATAATGAAAACGATCGACAGCAGCTGGATCTCGGAGTCAGTGGATCCCGACTTGTTCTGCTGGTCGACGTTGATCGCCACGGCGCCCGCCAGGTGCACGGACAGGTCCGACGGCGGATGGTCGCTGGCGATCTTGGCCCGCAAGTCCTTGACCAGCGTCGTGGCGCCGGTGCCGCCACCGCCCTGGCTGACATTGGACAGCACCTGGAGCTGCGCCGCCTGGCCGTCGGGCGATCGGCCGAGATCGCGCACCTGCACAACCGTCGACACGTGATGCAGGTCGCCCTGGAGCTTGCTCAGCCACACCTGGTCCGCCGCGGTGAGCTGACCCTGATCGGACGCGGCCACGACCGGCACTGGCAGATAGGTGTTAGCGCCCAGCGGCGCGGCGAGCGTCAGGGCATGCTCGCTCGGCGCGCTGGCCGGCAGGAAGTTCGCGTTGTTGCTCTGCGTGACGCTGGACAGCGACGGCAGGGCGCGCGGAATGCCGAATGCCGCCACAACCCATACGAGCAGCACAAACCATCGGAATTTAACTGCGAAGGAGCCGATACCCCCGAATATCGCGTGAACCCGCACGAGGGGAGCATACAAGAAAACACAGCCCGGCGTTTAATCCCAGGTTTCAACGAGATCATTTAACAACGCGCTGGTGGCGGTTGCGCGCCCCGCTTGATCAGATAGTCGGCCAGGACGCGGATGTCGCCGAGGTAGAACACGTCGCTGTCCGGTTCGATGCCGACGCCGAAGGCCTCCGCGATCGCGTCGATCAACCGGACCTGGGCACCGGGGCTGATGCCGAGAACCGGCAGCGGGCAGCGGGTGGTGAGCACCTGCCCGGAGGTGACCTCGCCGCCGGACGCGTCCGCCACCATGTCGGCGAGGACCTCGGTCAGCCGGGTGGTGTCCCCCGCCGCGCGGCTGGTGCGCGCGGTCATCCCGTCGCGGAACACCTCAGTTCCTCCCGTTCCGGCAAGCCCCCGCCCCGTGCTCGCGATCCCCATTCGAAAGTTTCGCTAAAATTTCGGAGACAAGGTCCATAATATGAACGACGCGGCTCGCCGGTCAATCAGTTTCATCTACCGAGTTGCTAACGAGACACGCCGGGAACTTGCTGTCGAAATGTTTCGATCAGAGGTGCTACCACCGTACGTTCGTCGTAAAAATACTGTAAATGCGGCGCGGCGGGATCGGTGTCGCTGCCGCGAAGCAGGTACGCGGACCTGAGCAGCTCGGGATTGTCGCGCAGTTCGCTCGCCGGGCCTGAATGCCGCAGGCGGCCGCCCTCCATGACGTGCGCGTTGCTGGCCAGGCCCAGCGCGACGGTGGCGAACTGCTCGATCAGCAGGACTCCGGTCCCGGATTCCGCTACCGCGCGGATCACCGGGATCAGGCGGTTGACCACGACCGGCGCCAGGCCGAGCGACAGTTCGTCGATCAGCAGGTAGCGGGGCAGCGAGATCAGCGCCTGGGCCAGCACGACCATCTGCTGCTCGCCGCCCGACAACGTGCGCGCCCGGGCCGCGAGCCGGTCGCTGAGCCGCGGGAACAGTTCGAGGACCCGCTCCCGGCCGGCCCTGGCCCGCTCCCGGGACAGCGCGTAGCCGGCCACCCGCAGGTTGTCCTCGACGCTCAGGTCGGGCAGCAGGCGGCGGCCCTCCGGCACGACCGCGACCCCGGCCTGGCGGATCCGCTCCGGCCGCCGCCCCGACAGCTCGGTCCCGTCGAGCAGCACCGACCCGGCGCCGGGCCGCAGCACACCGCCCACCGCGAGCACCAGGGTGGACTTGCCCGCGCCGTTGGGCCCCAGCAGTGCGGTGACCGTCCCGGCCGGTATCGCGAGCGAGACATCCCTGACCACGTTCCGGCCGCCGCGGGAAACCGTCAGGCTGTTAAGGTCCAGCGAGCTCATAACAGGACCTCCGAGGTTCCGAGGTACGCGCGCGTCACGCGCTCGTCCCGCAGCACGGCGGCGGTCGGCCCGGACGCGATCAGCTTGCCGAAGTCCAGCACGGCGGTCGTCTCGCAGCACGCGGACACCAGCGACATGTCGTGGTCGACCAGGATCACCAGCGCACCGGTGCGCGCCGGGATCTGCCGGATCACGTCGCCGAGGTGCGCGGTCTCCTCGTCCGGCAGACCGGCGGCCGGCTCGTCGAGCAGGACGATCTTCGGCTGGCCCGCGATGGCGCGGGCGACCTCGACCAGCCGGCGCTGTGCGGCGCCGAGCGTGCGCACCGGGGCGTCAGGGTCGCAGTCAAGGCCCGTGAACGCCATCGCGTCCAGCACGTCCCCGCGTCCGGCGCCCTGCCGCCAGGCGCCGAACCCGGCGCGGGGCATTCCCAGGCCCACGTTGTCGGACACGGACAGGTCCTCGATGGCCTGCTCGGTCTGGAACGTCCGCCGGATGCCCCAGCGTGCCCGCCGGTAGTGCACCATCGACAGCAGATCGTGGCCGGAAGCGCGCACCGACCCGGCGCTCGGCCGGATAAATCCGGACAAAACATTAAAAAACGTGGTCTTTCCGGCCCCGTTCGGCCCGATCAGCCCGCAGGTCCCCTGCTCGAACGTCAGGGACATGCCGTCCAGCGAGGTGACACCGCCGAACCGGACGGTGAGGTCAGTGACTTCGAGCACGGCGTCCCCTCAGCAGGCGGGCCAGGCGGCCGAGATCCCTGGGCACCTGATCGGCCAGGCCCTTCGGCGCGGTGGTGAGCACCTGGAGCACGCCCACGCCGAACAAGATCGTCAGCCAGTCCGCCGGCACGCCCCAGTTGTGCAGCACGGCGGGCAGCAGCTGCAGCAGCAGCGCGGCAACCACCGCGCCCCACAGGCTGAACGCGCCGCCCATCAGCACCACGGCCAGCAGCGTGATCGAGTCCTGGGGCTGGAAGTCGATCGAGTACAGGTACCGGGATGCCCCGGCCAGCACGCCGCCGGCCACTCCGGTGATGAACGAGGCGAGCGCGAACGCCCACAGCTTGTACAGCGTGGTGTTGATGCCGGCCGCCAGCGCGGCCGGCTCGCTCTGCCTGATCGCCGCCCAGGCCCGGCCGGGCCGCGTCCGGACGTGAAGATAGACCAGGGCGAACATGATCGCCGCCACCACGACGCTGTATCTGAGATACGCCGGGTCGCTGCCCCCTGCCGAAGGCCGGCGGATGGGCGGGATATGCACGTTGCTGCCGTTGTAGCCGAGGAAGCCGCCGCCGCCGTTCGGGAAGTTGGTGGTCGCCAGCACCACCGTGATCGCGCCGGCCAGCATCAGCGTGATCAGGGCCAGGTACAGTCCGCGCATGCGCAGCGCGGGCAGGCCGATCACCATCCCCGCCGCCATGGTGACCACCCCGGCGAACAGCAGCACCACCGGGAACGGCAGCGACGTGGCGAACAGCAGCCTGGCCGCCACCCAGGCGCCGATGGCGAGCACGGCCGACTGGCCCAGCGAGTACAGCCCGACCCGGCCGACCAGCACGCCGAGCCCGAGCGCGACGATCGAATAGACCGCCACCTGGGTCATCGTGTCGACGTAGTACAGGCTGAGCAGTTCCGGCAGCCCGAACAGGCTGAACGCCACCACGACGGCCACCGCCGCGGCCTGCGGGCGGTTCCAGCGGATCCTGCGCCGGGCGCCGGTGGCAGCCATCCGGCCAGCAGTGTCGGCCGTCTCGAGCACTAGTCCACCCCCATGACCCGGTGCCGGGAGATGACCAGCAGCGCCACCGCGGCCAGCACGAACGGCGTCATGTCCCGGTAGTTGGTCAGCGCCTGGACCGGCGTCAGCAGGTCATGGACCAGGCCGACGACGATCGCCGCCGCGAACGTGAGCGCGATCGACCGCAACCGCGCGATCAGCGCCGCCGCCAGCGACGAGATCACCAGGAAGGTGAGGGTCGTGGCGTCCAGCGCCACCAGGTCGGCGAGCAGCAGCCCGGCGATGCCGGCCAGCACGCCGCAGCCCAGCCACGCCGCCGCCTCCACCCGGCGCACCGGCACGCCGAGCATCGCGGTGATCTCGCGGTCGTTGGCCATGGCGCGCATCGCGGTGCCGAGCTTGGTGTACCGCAGGAACACGGCGGTCCCGGTCGCGATCACCACGCCCGCGCCCAGCCCGATCACCTGCGTCCAGTTCACCTGGACCTGGCCCACCGTGAACCCGCCATTGTCGGTGGGCAGCGCTATCGAGCGGGACTGGCCGCCGCCGGTGGTCCACAGCAGGTCCATCGCGCCGAACAAGATAAGCGTCAGGCCCAGCGTGGCCACCGCCTTGACCAGCGGATCGCGTTTGGCCAGCGCCGGGCCGAAGATCATCCCGTAAGCCAGGGTGAGGACGGTGGCGGTGGCGATGCACACCAGCCAGGCCAGCCACCCGGGCGCGCCGGCGTCGTGGATCAGCGACCAGCCGATCAGCGCGCCGAACGCGCCCACCGCGCCGAACGCCAGGTACACCACGCCGGTGGCCCGGTACAGCACGACCAGCCCCACCCCGGACAGGGCGTACACCCCGCCCAGGGCGAGACCGCTCACGATGAACGGCTGGAGATCCGACCAGGTCGGCATTTATGGCGCGGCTTTACGGCGCCGTCGGCGCCGTCGGCGCTGTGCCGGCGGCGGCCCGGTACGCGGCGATCTGCGGGTCGACCGAACTTATCGGGGTGCACCCCTGGGCCTGTGTCATCTTGCCGTTGTCCGGGGTGACCGTGTAGTCCTCGTTGTTCGGGATGTGCAGCGGGTAGCTGCCGTACGTCCACAGCTGGCACAGCATCCCGGTGTTGAACTCCTTTACCGCCTTGAACGCGGCGTTCACGGTCGCGGTTGTATAGGCGCCGGTCACGGATTCCAGCGCGTGCACCGCGATCTCCGCCTCGGTGAAGCCCATCTGGCTGAAGCTGCCCACGCCGCCGGACACGCTCTTGCCGTACTGCGCCAGGATCGCCTTGTACAGGTTCATGGCCGAGGTGCTGGTGGAATCGGGCGGGGTCAGCTCGGCGTTGACGAACAGCTTGCTGTTCCACTTGGGCCCCAGCGCCTGGGCCAGGAAGTCGGTGTTGCACGGCGTGGAGCAGCCCCACAGCTTGACCCGGTCCTCGAGGCCGAGCTTCTGCGCGGCCTGGAGGATGATCAGCGCCTCCGGCGGGGTGAAGTTGAGCACCACCGCGCCGTCCGGGCCGGCGTCCTGGACCTCCTTGATCGCCACCGAGTCGGCGTTGGAGATCGGCACGTTCTCGGTGAGCTGCACGATCGGGGTGTGCGCGGCATTGGCCAGGGCCGCGGGGCCCGCCCCTATGTAGCCGGTGCCGGGGACGTTGGACTGATCGAAGACGACCTTGCCCACGTGCTGCGACAGCGCGTACTGAACCGCGCCGTCCGAGCTGTACCGCGGGCCCATGTTGACGGCCGCGGCGTCCGGCGTCGAATAGCACTCCGGCGCGATGCCCGAGGTGATGATCGCGATGCCGAGCTTCTCCCAGTAGCTGTGGTCGATCGTGCATTCCAGGATCGACGTGTTGCCGACGATGCCGACCACGTGGTCGGACTGGACCAGTTGCCGGGCGTCCGCCGCGATCTGCGCCGGGTTGGTCTGCTCGGTCTCGATGTAGTACTTGACCGGGTGCCCGTTGATGCCGCCGTTGGCGTTAACGCAGTTGAAGTAGGCCTGGGCCATGTTCGCGATGTCGGTGAACGACGTGCCCGGCTGGTTGGTGACGATCCCGCCCAGCGCGATGGGAGTGCCGGATGCCTGCACGCCGGGCTTGGTGCCGCACTGCGACGTGCTGACCGCTGACGTGCTGCCCGAGGGGGCGCCAGTTGATCCGCTTGATCCGCTTGCTCCGCTTGATCCGCTGCCTGCTGACGGGGTGCCGCCCGAGGAAGTGCTATTGGATGAACTGCTGCACGCGGCGAGGAGCAGGGCCGCCGCGACCAGCGGGATCGTTCTTCGCATCCGTGCGGCATGCGTGTTCATTTTCATTCGTCCCCACCTTCTAAGTTCACCGTCACGATCACCTTGATCGCGTCCGGTGGGCGGCTCATGGCGAATTCGAATGCCTCGACCGCCCTGGTGAGCGGGAAATGGTGCGTGAACAACTCGGCGAGCGCTGTTTTGTGCTTCGAGACCAGGCGCGCCGCGGTGCGGAAATCATCGGCCGTCGCACAGCTGGAGCCGATGACGTCTATTTCCTTCTCGGCGAAGGCGCCAGGTCGCATCGGCGCGGTGCCCGACGACATGCCGACCATGACCACCCGCCCGGCCGCCGAGACCATCTCGACCGCCTGCGACAGGACGCTCATCTCGCCGCTCGCCTCCACCACCAGCGGCGGTCCGTCGCCGCCGGTCCAGTCCCGGACCAGCCCGATCCGTTCCCCGATCGACTCGGCCAGTTCCTGGATGGATCCGGAGCGGTCGGCCCAGATGGCTTCCTCGGCGCCGAGCCGTCTGGCCAGATCACGCCGCGCCGCGACCGGGTCGATGGACAGCACCCGCGCGCCTTGCTCGGTGGCGGCGACCACCGCGGCCAGGCCTATCGGTCCGGCTCCGAACACCACCACCTGCTCCCCCGGCGCCAGCCGTCCGCGGGCCAGGGCATGCACCGCGACCGAGGCCGTCTCGACGAAAGCCGTGCAGTCGGGATCCAGGTCGCCCACGGCGAAGGCGGCCTGGGCGGGAACGGTGAGGTGCTCCTGCAGGCCGCCGTCGGTGTGCACGCCGATCAGCCGGAACTTCGCGCACACGTTGGGCCGGCCGCTGCGGCACGGATAGCAGCCGCCGCACGGCAGCAACGGGTGGATCGCGACCCTTTCGCCGGTCTCCTCGACGATGGCGGACACCTCGTGACCCTGGATCCGCGGATAGAAGTCGCGTATGCCGGAAAGCGCGCCCACGTCACCCGAAAACAGATGAAAGTCCGAGCCGCAGATGCCGACCGCTTCGGGCCGGACGATAATGTTCCCGGTCTTGACCGGGTCCGGCTCGGGGACAGGCCTGGGGACATCCGCCACCACCATCTCGCCAGGTGATCTGGTCACTGCGGCCAGCACAGCTGCCCCTTTCACCAGATACAACGATTAACCGCACGTTAATGCGGAGAGTCCCACGCCCCGTCCCACGCGACAATGACGAGGCAACCAAAGAACCCCGCCCGATTCCTGAGCCAGACCACAACGCGTCCTGGCCAGCGTCTTGGTGGCCTTGGCGTGGTGGCTTGGCGTGGTGGCCCGGGTCGCGGCGCTCGCGGCGGCTCGCTCGGGTCGCGGTGGCTCGCTCGGGTCGGTCACCTGCGGAAGGCGCGCGGCCAGTTGCCGCACTATTCCGCGCAGCCCCGGGCTCGCTGGCCAGCTTTCGCGCCGCTGCCGGATTGCCCTAATTATCCGATAAATACCGAACGGATTTGGGTTAGTGCGGAAATCCGTGCTACATGGAAATATAACGTACGAATAGAGGCTGCTGCGTAACTCGTGGCCGTGGGGTGTCCAAGTGCCGCAGCCGCACTTGATGACGCCGGGCAGTCATGCTACCGGACAGCCGGTTCGTGCTGTATCCCCGGGCGGTGGCGGCATTCTCGCATGGTTGATCGGGGCTTCGCGGTGCTTTTTGTGCATCGGAGTACACCAAAGTAACCACGAGGCCCGAATCAACCGCGATAACTGCCCGGTATGCCCGTTTCCCGGAGCGCACCCGCCGGTGTCAACCGGGTGTCAACCGCGGCCGCGACGGTCCCTGGACACCTCAGGGCCCGCCATCTTCACAAAGCACTGTCCTAGTACCAATGCGGATGCGATGCCTCCCGGCAGCCTGAGAGCAGTTACGCTACAGCCCCAATACGACGGGTAAACTTCCGCGCAGCATCTAATTTCCGCGCTATATCCTGTGGCTCACGGCCCGCAGGCGGCCACCTCGTCCGGGCCTGCCGGAGTCCGGGCACCTGGACGCCACGTCGTCTGCCGGTTCGCAAAAGATGGGCCTCCGAAGTTAGCCGGGATCGTGTTTCTGTCCGGTTACCAGTTGTGGTCGCCTGGGGGTTGCGGTGAGTGATCGGCGGCGGTATCCGCGGGTGCAGGCGATGCGGACGCGGCGTTGCTGGTTGAGGGGGTTGCGGAAGCCGTAGGCCTGGCGGGCTTCGAGTTTGGCGAGCCGGTTGAGGCTTTCGGAGGTGGCATTGGTGATCCCGGTGATGACTGCGGCGACGATCTCGTTCTCCCACCGGGATATGGTCCGGGCGAGGGTGACGAGTCCGGGGATGTCGTCGTGCTGGGTGCACCAGTCATAGAAGCAGAACAGGCGGCCGCGGACGTCGCGTTCGCACGGGGTGGAGCCGGTTATCCGGGCTCGCAGGTTCAGCGCGTCACGGAGTTTCTCTTTGGCGATCCAGGCGGCCAGGATCTCCTGCCCGTACCGGTCGCCGCCCAGGGTGTCCATGACCTTGGCGAACTGGTCCGGTGCCAGGTGCTCCAGGTTCCGCACCAGCAGGCCCTTGATGCCGTACTCGGGATCACCGGAGCGGCCGCGCCGCCCGTACCGGGCGCGGACCACCCGCCGCCGTACATCGCCGGTCGCTTTGACGGCGAGCTGCACGACGTGGAACAGGTCCGCGGCCAGGGTGGCGTGCGGCAGCATCCGCCGTACCGCCGAGGCGTAGATGGTGCACAAGTCGATGCAGACGACCTGGATGGCGTCCCGCCAGGCGGGGGTGGCGCCGGCCAGCCAGTACGCGGCGTCATCGGCGGTGCGGCCCTGCACCTGCCCCAGCAGCCCCTGCTGGCCGCCCAGGTCGAAGAAGCAGGTGTGCCACCGGTCCGCGATCAGCAGGTACTCCCCGGTCTGCTCGTCGAGGGCGAACCGGGCCCGGCCGCGGCGGTGCTCATCGATCCCCAGGTGCGCCACCGCGCCGGCAGGCCGGTCCAGCAGCCCGTCCGCTCGTGCCGCGAACGCGTCGTGCACCACTGGCCAGGAGACCCCGGCGTGCCGGGCCGCCTCCGCCGGGGTGATCCCCCGCCCGGTGACCTCGTGCGCGGCCTGCTCCCGCAGCCGGGTGGTGATCCGGCACCGCGGCGGCACGGCCGGCACCCACTCGGTGAAGGTCTTACGCGAGCATTCCTGGTTCCCGCATTTGCGCCGGGCCTTGATCCATCGCAGGTCCACCGCATCCCCGGCCCGGCGCACGTCCCGCGGCCGGGTCACCACCGTCTCATGCACCTGGTCAGAGACCGTGCCGCACTCCGGGCACGCCCGGGCCGCCTCGTGGTCTGTGACGGCCCATACCTCGATACCGCCGTCCGGAGCGGCCTCCACGCCGGCGATCTGCAGGCCGTCGACCCCGAACAGCGCCGACGCCGTATCCTCGAACACGATGCCCGCGGCTTTCTGGTGATCTTGATTCCGTGAGAAGACCCAAGATCGTAGAAGCCGCGGGCTCCCAGGCCACGGCAACACGCCGCAACCCCGGCAGATCACGCGAACCGGACAGGCCAGCCCGGGACGCTCAGTAACACCAGCGTCTCACCCCGAGTCACGAACCAGTGACAGCGTCCCGGCTAACTTCGAAGAGCCCAAAAGATCGTGGATCCAAATATCCGGGAATCCGGACCCTCCGATCCACGATCTTCGCAGTGCCCAGCCGGATGCCCGATTCGTCACGATAGGGAACCCTGGAGAGATAAAAGCAGAGGTCTGCGCTGGGTCTTCGCGCGAGCCTGTGACGCCAGCGGCACGCTGCAAACCCTTTTATAACGAACGTTCGGTGGTTTAACCCCCGTCACCACCCACCCCACACGCTCGCCTCCCGCTTTACGTCCCTCGCACCCACCACCCGCCCCGCCCGTACTGGTTGCGCCCGATATATCGCTATATAGCGGGCAGTCGGAACCAGGCGTGCCGTCGCTGGCGCCTGGCTTGAAGGCTGCGGACGGGGCACGTATGCGAACGCGTCCCATCGGCCGCCGGTTATGCTGGGAAATGGCTGATATGTCGCAGCGGTTGCGGTGGATATCGTGGAAGATCGAGGCTTAGCGGAAAGAAAGGCGTCGCTTTCCGGCACCTTTTCTTCCAGTGGACTCTAATCTTCCGCGAAGCGCCTGCCCCCGTGCCCGCTATGTGGCGATATGTGCAGTTCACAAACGTAGGATGCCGATCCCCGTCGCGGGCGTGGGCTATTTCGCTAACCGAGGCCGATTTCGGCCCTGACCGACGCCGATACCCGTCGCGGGCGCCGCCTCTAACCTAGGCCGGCTTCGGCGCGCAGAACGCCGGCTTTGTCGGTGCGTTCCCAGGTGAAGCCGGGCTCGTCGCGGCCGAAGTGGCCGTAGGCGGCGGTCGGCCGGTAGATCGGGCGCCGCAGGTCGAGGTCGCGCAGCAGCGCCGCGGGACGCAGGTCGAAAACTGACCGGACCAGTTCGCCGATCATCGCCGACGGCACCTTCTCCGTACCGAAGGTGCCGACCATCAACGACAGCGGCCGCGCGACGCCGATCGCGTACGCCACCTGCACCTCGGCCCGGTCGGCCAGGCCCGCCGCCACGATGTTCTTGGCCACGTACCGCGCGGCGTAGGACGCCGACCGGTCCACCTTGGTGGGATCCTTGCCGGAGAACGCGCCGCCGCCGTGCCGCGCGAACCCGCCGTAGGTGTCAACGATGATCTTGCGACCGGTCAGGCCGGTGTCGCCGACCGGCCCGCCGATCACGAACCGCCCGGTCGGGTTGACGTAGAACTCCTCGCGCAGCGCCGCCGCGTCGAACAACTCCGGCGGCAGCGCCGGGAGCACCACGTGTTCCCACAGCGCCTCGGGCAGCTTCTGCTCCGCGCCATCCGAATGCTGGGCGGAGATGAGCACCTTCTCCACCCGTACCGGCCGACCTGAACCGTCGTAGCGCACGGTCACCTGGGTCTTCCCGTCGGGGCGCAGGTACGGCAGCAGCCCCTCGTGCCGCACCGCGGCCAGCCGCCTGGCCAGCCGGTGGGCGAGCACGATCGGCATCGGCATGAGCTCGGGCGTCTCGTTGGTCGCGTAGCCGAACATCATCCCCTGGTCCCCGGCGCCCACCATGTCCAGAGCGTCGCCACTGCCGGCCCGGGAGTCCGCGGACGACGCCACCCCGCGGGCGATGTCCGGTGACTGCCGGTCGAGCGCCGTGATCACGCCCACCGCGTTCCCGTCGAAGCCGAAGTCGCCGTTGTCGTAACCGATCTCGCAGATGACCCGGCGCGCGATGGCCGCGAAGTCGAGCGCCGCGCTGGTGGTGATCTCACCGGCCAGCACCACCAGCCCGGTCGTGAGCAGCGACTCGACCGCCACCGCCGACCGCTGGTCCTCGGCCAGCGCCGCGTCCACGACCGCATCGGATATCTGGTCGGCCACCTTGTCCGGATGACCCTCGGTCACCGATTCGGAGGTGAACAGGAACCCGTCGGTCATGAACCTTCTCCAGTCAGTTCGGCCCGCACCATGGCGGTGCCGGAAACCATCGCGCGCAGCTTCTGCCGCGCCACATCGGGGGCGAGATGCCGCAGCCCGCAATCGGGGTTGATCATGAGGCGGTCGGCCGGCACGTGCTCCAGCGCCCGCCTGATCCGGGTTGCCACCAGCGAGGCCGGCTCGACCTCGGGATTCTTCACATCGATCACGCCGAAGCCGAGCCACTTGTCCCACTCGTACTGCTCGATCAGCCGCAGGTCGTCGAGCCCTTTGCGGGCGAATTCGAGGACGATCTGATCCACCCGGGCAGCCTTCACCGCCGGGAACAGGAAGTCGTAATGCCCCTCCCAGGACGGCCGGGCGTACCGGTTGCCGTAGCAGACGTGCAGCGCCCATGTGGCGTCCACGCTGTCGACCACGAGGTTCACCGCCTCCACCGCGAGCTCGACCTGCTCGGGATATCCGGCCAGGAACGGCTCGTCGATCTGGAGGAAGTCCGCGCCCGCCTCGGCCAGCGCGCGGGCTTCCGCGTTCAGCCGGCGGGCCAGCGCCCGGACCAGTTCGGCGTGCGAGGGGTAGGCGTTGTCGCGAATCCGCCGGGAAAGGGAGAACGGGCCGGTGAACGAGAACTTGATCGGCCGGCCGGTGACCTGGCGGGTGAACCGGAAGTCATCGGCCAGCGCCAGGCCCGGCCCGTTCGCCTCCGGCAGGGGCCGGCTCACCTCGGCGTCGTAATAGTCGTAGTAGTCGGTCTTCGCCCGCTGCGTGATGTGCACGCCGGGGATGCGGGCCAGGAAGTAGTCCACGTCGTTGTCCCGGCGTAGTTCGCCGTCGGAGACGATGTCGATGTCGGCCAGCTCCTGGTCCTTGACCGCCGCCTTGATGGCGACCTCGTGGATCTCGCCGAGGTGCTGTGCGCTGATCCGCCGCTGGTAGTACTCGGTCTTCAGTCGCTCGAGCCATTCCGGCACGGAGTACGAGCCCACGACGGTGGTAGGCAGCACGACCATATGACTCAGTCCCTGGCCTGCGCGATGAGCGTGGTGACGTTGGAGCCCGGCCGCTGCCGGAATGGCGTGAACGAAACCGCGAAGCCGCGGCGGTTCGCGACCAGCTGCAGCAGCGGGCCGTTCACCCAGTTGACCACCGAACCGTCGTACTTGCCCGGGCCGTAGAAACCGGACCGGTACTGGCGCGGAGAGGTCAGGAACAGGTCGTGGCACTGCACCCGGCCGAAGGGGTGCAGCAACGGCAGCGTCCCGGTGAAGCTGCTGATCGCGCCGTTGCTGACGTGCACCCGGACGTCGCCCTCGGCTTCCAGCAGAGGCCGCAGGATCTCGCCGGTCAGTGTCTCTCCCGTGAGGGACTGGCTGACCTGATAGCTGTCCAGCCCCTCCAGCGGCACGTACCGCTCCCTTAGCCGGACCGCGTCCCACACTCCCCGCCAGAACGCCACCGCCCGCCCGGTGTCGGGGAAGTGCGACGGCGCGGATTCGCTCAGCAGCTCGGGCCCGATCCGGAGCAGCCGGCCGATGAGCGACATCAGCGTGTCGGGGTCCACGCCATACGTCGCGGTCAGTGTCTCGATGTCCCCGTCAGGGACGAAGGCCTGCGTCTGCACCTGGTACATACGCCCGCGGATGCACGCGATCTCGTCGGTGGGCAGGTTGTCGTACACGTTGGAGATGTAGACCAGGAACGCCTTGCCGGTGAGGAATCCGAGCGTCATACCCGGCCGCGTCGCCTCCACGACCAGCGCGCTGACGTGGTCGCCGTGGTGCACCACCGTCTTATGGGCCCGGTCGAGCACATGCGAGGAATAGTCGCCCATCAGGTACCGGAGCCTGCGGTAGTAGTCGCGTCCGTGCCGCTGGTCGAGCCGGACGAATTCGTCCAGCCAGGTGCGCGCCTGGTTGCCGTTCCCGACGCCGAGCTCGAGGACGTACAGTTCCTCGGGCAGCGCGTGGCGCGCGTCCAGGTCGTCCCACAGCCGGAACAGCTCGAGGATCAGCTCGTGTACCGCCTCGATGTTCCGCGCGTCGCTCTCCCCGCCCGGCAGCGATTGCTCGTACTCCCGCCCGGTCGCGTTCTCCCAGGCCGACAGGGCCTGCCAGTACAGCGCGTTGAACCTCCAGATACAGCTTTCCCGGCCTGCCACCCAGGGTTCGAGCGCGCGCCCTCCGTCGCCGCCGGATAGCGCCCGCTTGACGGCGCTGGCGAGGACGCCGGCCAGATCGCCGGCCTCGATGTCGCCGCAGCGGCGCAGGTCGACGGCGATCTCCGTGCCGGTATCCGCCACCGGCCGTCCGACCACCACGTCGCGGAAGTTCTTCCGGTACTGGATCCAGTCGCATACCAGGCGAAGCTGCGACAGATCGGCCGGGGCCGCGCAGACCGCCTCGATGATGGGGCCGAGCGCCGACCGCGCCGCGGCGGACTCCCGGAGCTTCTTCTCCGGCCTCAGGTCAATGTCCATCGTGCTTGATCCCGATCCCCGCGCCGTCCAGGATGCCGGCCGCGGCCTGTTCGTTCCCGGCGACCAGCAGGTGCACTCCGGCCACTCCGTCGATCTCGCGCAACTGCCGCACGGTCTGCGCCGCCAGCCTGGTTCCCTCGGCGGCGACCTGGTCCGGCGGGACCGCTCGCAGCCGGCGGTGGACCTCGTCGGGCACGTACACCCCGGGCACTTTGTCCCGGATGTACTCGAGGGCCCGCAGCGACCGGACCGCGCCGACGCCGGCCAGGATGTAGCACTTCTCGTGCAGTCCCAGGTCACGGACCTGCGCCATCCACTCGCGGAACGCCGGCACGTCGAAGACGAACTGGGTTTGCACGAACTGCGCGCCGGCCTCGACCTTCTTGGCCAGTCGTCCGGCCCGGAACGGAACCGGCGGGGCGAACGGGTTCTCCACCGCACCGAGGAAGCAGTCCGGCGGCGGACGCAGCGAGCGCCCGGACAGCAGGATCCCGTCGTCGCGCATACCGCGCAGGGTCCACAGCAGCTGCACGCTGTCCAGGTCGAACACCGGCTTGGCACCCGGGTGATCGCCGAACTTCGGATGGTCCCCGGTCATCACCAGGACGTTCCTGATGCCGAGGGCGGCCGCGCCGAGCAGGTCGGACTGCAACGCGATGCGGTTGCGGTCGCGGCAGGTCATCTGCATGACCGGCTCGACTCCAGCCGCCATCGCGATCAGGCTGCCCGCCCAGCTCGCCAGCCGGACGTTCGCGCCCTGGTTGTCGGTGACGTTGACCGCGTCGACCCAGTCCCGCAGCAGCGTGACCGCCCGGGTAATCGATTCCGCGCCCGCGCCCCGCGGCGGGCTGATCTCCGCGGTGACCGCGAACCCGCCGGCCGCCAGGCGCTCACGCAGGCTCATGATCTGATCCACAAATCATCGTCGCGGCCCTGCCAGTAGTTGAGCCACGAACTCTGCCCCCACCGGCGATGATCGGCTGGGCGGTGCAGCAGCCGCAGGTCAGCCGTCCGGCCCTGGCTGGCCGCGCGCTCGTAGGCCTCGACCCACACGCACCGCAGCTCCGGGTACACCTCGCAGGAGCCGTCCGAGCCCACTCCTCCGCACGGTCCGTTGCGTAGTTCCTTGGGACACCCCATTGGACACACATACCCCGT
>JAFARZ010000218.1 GCA_019245115.1 Streptosporangiaceae bacterium
GGAAGAAAAGAGCCCTTTGGAAGAAAAGGTGCCGGAAACCGGCGCCCTACCTTCCGCGAAGCTCTTTTCTTCCACGTCGTCCACCGCAGCTGCCGTCACATAACGGTCATATCCGGACAAAATCGGCACCCGCCACGACACGCCGCAAACTCGATTTGTTTCGGAACGTTCACGGAGTCCTACGAATCCACCGCAAGGCGTAAAACCACCGCACAAATCCGCAGGCCATGTCCGGCAAATCCGGATATGAGCGTTTACTGTTGTCCGGCGGGTGCGAGTCCGGGTGGTTTCCAGGTGTGCCATTCGCAGCCGCGGCCACGGATCGAGGCCGTGGGTCCTGGGTGAGGAGGGCAGGGCGCCCGCTGGTCAAGCCGGTGATCCTCGGCCATCGGACGCTTCATCGCGAAGCCACCGGTCGAACCATGCACGCGTGCGCCGGAGCAGGTCGAGCTGGTGATTGCGCTCCGCGAACCCGTGTCCCTCCCGCGGGTAGATGACGAGTTCGTGCTCAGCCCCGTACCAGCTGAGCGCACGGTGGAAGTAGATCGCCTGGCTGACTGGCACGTTGGTGTCGTCCTCGCCGTGCACGATCAGCACCGGGGTGCGGATCTTCGACGCAAACGAGATCGGGCTCACTTGGTCGTGTGGGTGCGGACCGCTGCCCTCCCAGCCGCAACTGCCGCTGAGCTCAGCTTCTAGGGTTCCCCCTTCGCCGGTCGCGACGAGCATCCCCCAGTCGCTGATCCCGGCGGCCATCATGGCGGCCTTGAACCGGTCGGTCTGCCCGATCGCCCAGGCGGCCATGAACCCGCCATGGCTGGCACCGCCGATGCCAAGCCGGTCCGGGTCCGCGACCCCCTCGGCAATCAGCAGGTCGATCCCGCTGGTGATGTCGCTCCATTCGCTGCCGCCGACCGAGCGCGCGACCGTCGCCGCGAAGTCACGGCCATGACCCACCCCGCCCCGCGGGTTAGGCAGGAACACGGCGTATCCCGCGGTCGCGAGCCACTGTCCCGGAGAATGCGGGGCGAGCATGAACTGGTCGGCATACCGGGCATCAGGGCCGCCGTGCACCAATGTGACGAGCGGGAACGGGCCGTCCGCGCGGTTGCGGCCGGGCGGCAATACGAGCAGGCCGTCGAGGCCGAGGCCGTCCGATGCCCGATAGGACAGGCGTTCCTGACTTCCCCATCTGATCGCGCGCAGGGCGGGCTGGGTGTCACTGAGCCGGATGAGCTGGCCTCCGGGCGGTCCGGCATGGACGTTCACCGGCTCATAGGAGGTGCTCGCCAGCGCCGCGATCACCTCGCCGGAACGAGACGCGGTGAGCGAGCCGGCCAGGCCGTCCAGGGCGGACACGCACCTGAACCGCAGCAGGTCAGGGTCGAGCCGGTAGATCGCGGTGTCGAGCCCGTCCGCGAACAAGGCCAGCGGCGGGCCGTCCGCGACCTGCGCCAGCTCCGCCGGGCAGACAGCCATGCCCGCGGTCAGGTCACGATGCACAGCGGCAGCCGCGGAGACGGCGACATCGTAGACGGCATCGCCGCCATACGGTTCTGGCATAGCCAGGTAGGCCACGTGCCAGCAGCCGCCGGCCTGCCACCAGACCGGCGACCGCGCCTCGGTCCCGATCCGGCCCAGATCACGGACCGTCCCTGTCTCCACATCGACCACATGCAACTCGCCGGTGGTCGCGCCCCGATCCTTCTCCGGACCCGCCCAGCTGATCGCCGCCAGCGCACCCCCATCCGGCCGCGCCGCCAGCTCCACGACGTGGCGGTGGCCGAGGCCGTCCACCGTACGCAGCTCGCCTGTGGCCAGGTCAAGCACCCGCAGCCTGCCGCAGCGCAGCTGCTGTCCCCAGACGAACGCGTCGTCGCGCTCGGCGCGCCGGCGCATGTCCTCCTCGGTCGGCTCGTCCGTGGCCACCACGGCGACCAGCCGGGCATCCGCAAGCGGCCAGGCATCATAGATTTCGCCGCGCCAGTCCGTCAGGACCTCGGCCTCCCCGCCACCGACCCGGACCCGGTGCAGCTGACGGGAGCCGGTGCGATCTGACAAGAAAAACACCGACGCCGAATCCGGAGCCCAGCGCGGATCAGAATCTGCCGCCGTACCCGCGGTCAGCTTCCACGGCGGCGAGCTACCATCAGCAGCGGCCAGCCAGATCGCGAAAAGACCAACGCTCTCCCCCGCGGCCGACCGGAGCGACGACATACGCAACCCAGCACCCGTCTGGCGAAACCGCGGGCTGCGACGGCACGGCACCGTCCACCACCAGCTCCGCGGCTAGCTCCGGTGCGTCTTCACTCACGCCACGCGCCTTTCCGGCGAACATCTGCACATTCAGTAGCGGAGAGCCTGCCACAGCGGCCTTTTAGCTGGTGGAGGCGTCCTCCTCGCAGGTTAGGCTACGCCAGGCGCGCCCAGCATCTTCACGAATTATCCGATGGCGGAGCGGACCATCCGGCCGGTCAAGGTCGAGCGTCCTGGACGACAGCCCGGACCCGGCGGCGCAGCCGCACGGTTGCGCCGGCTGCGGCCCGGTAGCCCGGCGGGCTACCTGGTCTCGCGCAGCAATCCGGCGAGGACCGCGGCCTGGCTGAGGTCCAGGTCCTTGGTCGCGGTCAGCAGTGTCACCGGCTTGCCGTCCGCCAGGGCCCGGAGTTTGCTGAGCGCTTCGCGCGGCCCGGGTTGTTCCAGCTCCGCCGTGTAGCGATGCCTGAACTCGTCGAACTTGGCCGGGTCGTGGTGGTACCAGGTCCGCAGCTCAGTGGACGGTGCGACGTCCTTGGCCCACTCGTCCAGCCGGGCGGCGTCCTTGCGCAATCCACGTGGCCATACCCGGTCCACCAGCACACGAGCGCCGTCCTCAGGTGACGGGGCGTCGTAGACGCGGCGCACCCGGATACCGGTACTCATCGGCTGTCTCCTTCCTTCCGCCTTGGCGCCCGCGAAGTTGGCTATGGCCGTACCCAGTCCCCGGAACGTCATGCTGTGCCGGGCATGGGCGGCTCACGACCGCGCGAGACACCGCGTCGGCGCGCCCGGCGAGCTCCTCTCCGAGTCTCTTGTGATGCTCCACCATCGCTTCATACGCCTTGGGCGCTGTCATCGTCGTCTGGAGGCGGCGGCGGGATATTTGTCTAGCATTTACTGGAAATACTTTCTGGCCACTGCGGCGGCCGGGAGGAGGTACAGCATGGTGGCTGTGGACGCACGGCCGATCATCGCGGCGGCGGTGAGCCGTTCGACACGATCCGCCTCCCTGTCGACGTCCGCCTGGTGGGACCCCCCGTGGGACCCGTCGATGATGGACGACACGGCGGCCTCCGCGCTCGGCTTCCGGATCATGTGAGCGCGACCCAGACGGCGTGGCCCAGACGGAAGGACACCCCGACACGATCTGCCGGCTGCATCTCGGCCTGGCCGAAGGACTCACCGAAGGTCTCGGCGGCCTCACCACCGAACGCCTCACGGTCAAGCCCGCCCGCCGCGCCGGCTGCCGCCTGACGGTGCGCAGGGCGGCGGCCGAGCCGAGGATCTCGGTGTGAGCACAGCCGAGGGATTCATGAAGGAGAAGAACACCATGACCAGTGATCAGCCTCTGCCGGGGCCAGCGGAACCTGAGGCCGCAGATGGCGGTGACCCGGCCTGCTGGGCTTGCCTGGTGTGCCAGGAGTGCGGGGCGGTGGTCAGCGAGGGCCACGTCGCCGGGTGCTCGCAGTCCTCACAGCCGACCGGTCCATTACGGCCCGGCGCGTGACCACTCGGCGCGGGCGCGGAGGTACGCGTCGAGGCCGGCGGCGCCTTTGAGCATGGCGCGGCCCCGGGCGGACAGGCGGGCCCGCCAGTCGCGCAGGGCGGGCTCCAGCGGGGCGACGCCTCCGGCCGAGCGTACCTGGGCGATCAGCGGAGCGATCTGCTCCAGCAGGTAGCCGCCCCGCCTGAGCTGGTGGACCAGCCGGGCGTCCCGTACGTCGGCCGCGCTGTAGATCCGGTAGCCGGTGCGCGGGTCGCGCCGCGGCCGGACCAGCCCGGCGTCCTCCCATTTGCGCAGGGTCGCGGGGCGGAGGCCGAGCCTGCTGGCCAGCGGGCCGATGAACGTGCCGCCGATGAACGTGCCGCCGCGTTCGTCCGGCACGGGTGCCAGGTCGCGGAGCGTGGCCTCGACGGCCTGGAGGGTGCGGCGGTCGTCGAGGAGCTGGCCGTGGCTGTGGTCGATGAGGCGCAGCGCGTCGTCGGTGGCACCCCGGTTGACCGCCCGCATGATCGACGTGGCCGTCTGGTGACCGTGCCCCGGCACGAGGGCGAGGAACGCGCGCAGGGCTTGCGCGTGCAGCGGCGTGTAGGTGCGGTAGCCGTGGACGGTGCGTTCGGCGGCGGGCAGTATGCCGGCGTCCTCGTAGTTCCTGATCGCCTGGGTGGACAGGCCGTGCTCCCGCGCCAGGTCCACTGGTCTCATGGATGCATCGTAGGTTGAAGGTTTATAGCGATAAAACCGGAAATTTCACCCTAAAAGTTTACATGGAATGTTCAACGATACCGTTGAAGGAATGGATATCAAGGTCACGGCCCGGCCGCTCGATGGCGCGGGTGTCTCGGCGTTCCTCCGGTCGCTTCCCGCCCGGCCCCTGCTGCTCGGCCTGGGCGAGGCCAGGCACTTCGTCGGGGAGCTGGGCGAGCTGCGCAACGAGATCTTCCGCCATCTGGCCGAGCACGAGGGCTACCGGTCGTTCGCCATCGAGAGCGACTGCCTCATGGGCCTGGTGGTGGACGACTACATCACGACGGGCACGGGCACGCTCGATGACGTCATGGAACGCGGCTTCAGCCACCGCTTCGGCACGTCACCGGCCAACCGCGAGCTCGTGCGCTGGATGCGCGCATACAACGACCAGCACGACGAAAAGCTCCGGTTCTTCGGGTTCGACGGTCCTCTGGAGTACTGGGCGGCCAGTCCGCGCCAGGCCCTCACCGCACTCCACGCTCTCCTGGACGGCCCGCTCCCCCGTGCCGTAGCGACCAGGGAAACCCTCGACACGCTGCTGGGTTCCGACGACCGGTGGTCGGACGAGGCCACGGTCATGGATCCATCCCAGTCGATCGGCCAGTCCGCGGACGCCCAGCGGTTGCGGCTGATCGCCGACGACCTGGCCGCGCTGCTCGAGACCCAGGCGCCGCGGCTGAGCGCGGAAGACAAGGAGCGGGCGGCACTGTACGCGCGCACCGCCACCGGCCTGCTCCGCTACCACTACTGGATGGCCGACGCGGGCCCGGCACGGTGGACGCGCCTGTCAGCCCTGCGAGACGCGATGATGGCCGCCAACCTGCGAGCCATCGCCGGGCACGGCCCGGCCCTGGTCTTCGCCAGCAACCTCCACCTGCGGCGGAACGAGAGCGAGATGCCGTTCGGCGACCAGCCGCTGCAGTGGTGGAGCGCGGGAGCGATCACCGCGACGCACCTGGGCGACCGGTACGCCTTCCTGGCCTCAGCCCTCGGCACGGCCGGCGACGACATTCCTCCCCCGGACACGATCGAAGGCATCCTGTCCACCCTCCCGTGGGACCGCTCTCTCATCAACGCCCGCCGCCTTGCCGAGGCAATCACCGAGGCCAGAACCAAGCCCGCCCCGCGCGTCTCCCGCGATTTCGCCTACTTCCCGCTGGACCCGGCCCAGCTCGACACGATCGACGGCATCGTCTTCCTCAAGCGGGCTGTCAGGCTGGGTTCGCTGGGCCGACGTTGACACAGGGCCGCTGGATGCCGTTCAGCAGCATGTCCACGACATCGGCGACGAAACGGTCGCTCAACGGCGCGTGGCCATGCAGGAGGCGGTGGTAGAGCGGACCGTAGATCATGTCGATCGCCGTCTCGATCTTGACGTCCGCGGGGATCTCACCGCGGGCGGTGGCGCGGCGGAAGATCTCACGGGCCTGGTCCCGGCGCGGCTGGACCAGGCGCCGCTGGTACTCGGCGTCGAGGACCGGATCGGTTCGCGCCTCGGTGAGCAGCGCCGCGATAACCCGGCCGTAGGGCCGACCGCGGACCAGCCGGGTCCACGGACGGAGCAGCGCGAGCAGGTCGCCGCGCAGCGAACCGGTGTCGCGAGGTTCCGGTACAGTGGCGGCCCACTCGGTGTAGAGAGCGTCGAGGGCCAGCGTCTCCTTGGTGGGCCACCAGCGGTAAATGGTCGCCTTGCTGACCCCGGCCCGGTCCGCGACCGTGTCCATGCTCACCGCCGACGGGCCGCGTTCCAGCAGCAATTCGGCAGCCGCGTCGAGGATGGCCTTGCGGGCCTTCTCGCTGCGCGGCCGTCCGCGAGGTGCGGATTCGGACTGAGCGGTCACACCACCTCCGGGACGGGCCCCGCCGTCAGTATGCAGTCGGCCGCCGAGGCGGCGGGCATCGGGTCGAGAACCAGCGGGACGCGGGCCCGCGGCATCGGCGAGCCGATCGCGGACGCGGACATCGTCTCCGTGGCCAGCCCGGGGTCGATCCCGCCGCGCCGGGCCAGCAGCAGCCCCTCGCTGAACGCGAGCATCTGGGCGGCGAGGCTGACGTTGATCGCCAGCTTGAGTAGCAGGCCCTGGCCGTTCTCCCCGACGTGGGTGACGGTGCTGCCGAGCCGCCGGAGCAGCGGCTCGACCACGCGGAATGCCCGCTCCGGGCCGCCCACCATGATCGCGAGCGTGCCGCTCGCGGCCGACAGGATGCCACCGGACACCGGCGCGTCGAGCATCGTGGCGCCGGCCGCGCGGACCCGCCTGGCCAGTTCCCGGCTGGCGCGCGGGCTGACCGTGCTCATGTCCACGTAGATCCGGCCCGGCCGCAGTCCGGCCAGGATGCCATCCGGCCCGGAAGTGATCGCGTCGAGAGCGGCGTCATCGGTGACCATGCTGAACATGATGTCTGCCGCGGCGGCGACTTCGCGTGGCGTATCCCGCCAGATCAGGCCCCGCTCAATGAGCGCGGCGGCCTTGTCCTTGGTGCGGTGGTTCCCGTAGACCTGGTTGCCCTCCAGCATGCGGCCGGCGATCGGTCCGCCCATCGAGCCCAAGCCGATGAATCCCAGCGTGGTTGTTCTCATCACCCTCCGTCATAAACTGAACTGCTAGTTTTGTTAGCAGCCAGAGTGCCCTGGATATTCCGGGGCCGACGGCGGAGGCAACGTCCGCTGGGGAGGAACCACCGCCGTTCAGTGAAATGCGCTTTTTAACAGAACGGCGGTGGTGCTTCGTCCCCGCGCGTCCCCGCAGCCGCCGTCACATAACGGTACGAATCCGGCCCGCCGGGGGCATCACCCGAACGTGCCTGCCGGGTGGAATGCCGCTGCGGGTGACCCCTGACCCGAAGGTGCTACAGGGCTTCCAGACGCTCGCCGAAGCGGCCCCCGGACATGTGGCACACGTTCGATCGCTCGTCATCGATGTCCTCTCGCCCGAGCAGCTGCGACGCCTTGGCATGGCCGCCGACCGCATAATCTCGCGCATCGACACCTCTGGCATAAATTCATTACCGCGAACGGCGGTGGTATCACTCCCCCGTCACCTTCGCCCCGCCTGATCTGGGCGCCGGCGGCACGGTCTTGCCGGCCAGCACGCGATCCAGTGGGATCGTGACGAGCTCGCCGGACGCCTTGCGGACGGCGAAGCCGCTGGTGTCCGCCGCCTCCAGGATGCCGAGGACGTCAGCGATCTCCTCGCCGCCGCCCGGTGCGGGGCGGCGCCAGCGGATCACGACGCGGCGCCCCACATCGCCGGTGGTCAGCCGCAGCTCAAGGCGATACCGCATGAGCGACACCGTACGCTAAATCCTGACACGGGTAACTGGGGAACGTAGGTTGGGCACATGGACCGGCGGATATTCGGGGTCGAGACTGAGTACGGCCTCACCTGTACCTTCCGCGGGCAGCGGCGGCTGTCTCCGGACGAGGTAGCGCGCTACCTGTTCCGGGGCGTGGTGTCGTGGGGGCGGAGCAGTAATGTCTTCCTGCGCAATGGCGGCCGCCTCTATCTCGACGTGGGCAGTCATCCCGAGTACGCGACACCGGAGTGCGACAGCATCGTGGACCTGGTCGCCCACGACAAGGCGGGTGAGAGGATCCTCGAGGAGCTGCTGGCGGAGGCCGACCGCCGGCTACGCCAGGAGGGGATCGCGGGGGACATTTACCTGTTCAAGAACAACACGGACTCCGCCGGGAACTCCTACGGCTGCCATGAGAACTACATGGTCCCCCGGCATGAGGATCTGGGACGGCTGACCAGCATCCTGACGCCGTTCCTGGTCACCCGGCAGATAATCTGCGGCGCCGGGAAAGTGCTGCCGACGGCCCGCGGCACCGTGTACTGCGTCAGCCAGCGCGCCGATCACATCTGGGAGGGCGTGTCGTCGGCCACCACCCGGTCCCGGCCGATCATCAACACCCGGGACGAGCCGCTCGCCGACGCCGAACGGTACCGCCGCCTGCACGTGATCGTCGGCGACTCCAACATGAGCGAGACCACGATGCTGCTCAAGGTCGGTTCCACCGGCCTCGTCCTGCGGATGATAGAGGCCGGCTCGGTGCCGCGGGACCTGACCCTGGACAACCCGGTCCGCGCGATCCGCGAAGTCAGCCATGACATGACCGGCCGCAGCCGGCTGCGCCTGGCGGACGGGAGCGAGATGACCGCGCTGGAGATCCAGTACGAGTACCTGACCCGCACGCGGGATTTCACCACCAGGCACGGGCTGGACGCGGTAAGCGAGCGGGTGCTCGAGATGTGGGAGCGGACGCTCGACGCGATCGGGAGCGGGGACCTCGACAAGATCGCACGCGAGATCGACTGGGTCACCAAGTACCAGCTGATCGAGCGATACCGGGCCGCGCATAACCTGCCGCTGTCGGCCCCCCGCGTCGCCCAGCTGGACCTCGCTTACCACGACGTGCGCCGCGACCGGGGCCTGTACTACCTGCTCCAGCGCAACGGCGCCGTCGACCGGATCGCCCGGGACCCGGATATCTTCGCGGCCAAGTCCATCCCGCCGCAGACCACCCGGGCCAAGCTCCGCGGCGAGTTCATCCGGCGCGCCCAGGAGATGCGGCGTGACTTCACCGCCGACTGGGTGCACCTCAAGCTCAACGACCAGCCACAGCGGACCGTGCTGTGCAAGGATCCGTTCCGTTCGGTCGATGAGCGGGTTGAGAGGCTCATCGCCAGCATGTGACAAGCGCCGGGTTGACTTCGAGCGCGCTCCAGCAAGCAGACTGGCGCGATGAGATACCGCATGATCGGCGCGGACCCGGCTACCGCACGCGAGGTGAGCGTGCTGAGCCTTGGCGCCATGCGATTCGGCACGCAGACCGATGAGGCGACCTCGTTCGCCATTCTCGACCGGTTCATCGAGGCCGGCGGGAACTTCATCGACACGGCGGACAATTACGCGTTCTGGGTGAACGGCACGCAGGGCGGCGAGAGCGAGGAACTGCTCGGCCGCTGGCGCCGCAGCCGCGGCATCACCGGGGAAGCCGTGATCGCCACCAAGGTCGGCGGGCGGCCGACGGCCCCGGGCCGTAGCTTCGTCACCGACCGGGAAGGCCTGTCCGCTCCGGTGATCAGGGACTCAGCCGCCCGCAGCCGGGAACGGCTCGGGGTAGAGCGGCTCGACCTGCTGTACGCCCACATCGAAGACCCGTCCGTGCCGCTGGAGGAGACCGTCGAGGGCTTCGCGGCTCTGGTGAAGGAAGGCACGGCCGGACTGCTGGGCGTCAGCAACCACTGGTCGTGGCGGGTCGAGCGCGCCCGGAACCTGGCGGCCGCGGCGGGCCTGCCGGGGTATGAGGTGCTCCAGTACCACCACACCTACGCGAGGATGCGGACGGATCGGCCGACCCGGCTGTCCCCGAACGGGGAGCTCGGCGCGGCGGCCGGCGACCTGCTCGACTACCTGCGAGCCGAGCCCTCGCTCACGCTGGTCGCCTACTCGCCGCTGATCGGCGGCGCCTATGACCGGGCGGACCGGCCGATGTGGCCGGAGCATGACCATCCGGGCACGGTCGCCCGGCTCGCGGCGCTCCGTGAGGTCGCCACGGAAACCGGCGCGACCGCCGGACAGGTCGTGCTCGCGTGGCTGATGGGCGGCGAGATCCCGGTGATCCCGCTGGTCGGGGCGTCGTCGGTGGCGCAGCTCGACGAGAGCCTGGCCGCGGTCGACCTGGAACTGACCGCGGCGCAGCGAGCCAGTCTCGACGCCGCCAGCTAAGCGGCGCTACGGGTTTCCGCATGCCCCGGTGGGTAGCGTTAGGACCGCATCATTGTCGATCATCGTGGGGGTACCAGTCATGAAGCTGAGCGCGCGTAACCAGATCCCGGCCCGGGTCACCGCCATCAATACCGGAGAGGCGATCGCCAACGTGGAACTGGATGCGGGCGGGGTGCGCCTGGTCGCCTCGATCACCGTGGAAGCGGTCCGCGAGCTCGGCCTGTCCGAGGGTAGTGCGGTCACCGCCGTGATCAAGGCGTCCGACGTGATCCTGGCCGCCGGCGACTGACTGGCGCCGGGCCACGGCGGCAGCGGCGCTGGACTTCCTGGACACCATAACGGCAGGTTCATGAGGCCGATGGCAGGATGGCCGTATGGCGATCATCCACCCGACCACGATGGTGCCGGGCAAACTGGATCTGCTGGCCCCGTGGCTGCCCGGCCGGCCATGGTATGTGGGCGAGGCGGCGCCTCGGCTGACCCAGGCCGGCGGTTTCCGGCTGGATGACCCCGAAGGAGAGGTCGGGCTGGAGTTCATGGCCGCCATCGACGATTCCGGGGACGAGCCGGTCACCTACCACCTCCCGCTCAGCTACCGCGGCGCTCCCCTTCCCGGCGGCGACGCCGCGCTCATCGGCACGGCGCAACATGGCGTCCTGGGCACACGGTGGATCTACGACGGAACCCGCGACCCCGTACTCATAGACCGGATGTTCGCCCTGCTCCTGGGGGAAGCCGAACCGCAAGCGCAGAGCATCAGCAACACCATGGATCCGTCGGTGACCAGGACCATCACCGGGAACATCGGCACGCTCCCGGTCAACATCGCCGGCATAGCCGACGGACCGCGCAGCACCGACATCACCGTGCGGGCCGCCGCCGCGGCCGGGCCGGTGATGCTCCGGGTCAACCGCGTGCTCCGCTCAAGTGCCCCCGGGCTCATGGCGGGGACGCTGGGACACATCACCGCCGAGTGGGCCGGACCCGGCGCTTCCCGGCCGCGAGGCCGTTTCTTCGTCCTGCGCGTGCCATGACCGCGCGGGCCGCGGTCCGGCGACAGCCATCACTTGACCGGCGCTTTACTCGCCTCGGCGGCAGGTCACGTTCATCCCGTCCACGGTGCACCACAGCTCGGTGCCGGTGCGGAAACCGCCGACCCACGGATAGCTGCTGTTCAGTCCGCTGCCCGGCGGCGTCACGTCCGGGTCGAACGGCGAGACCGTGATGGTCTTGAGCGACGTGGCCGGATTCACCACGGAGAACGTCTGCGCGGCCGGAGCGGCTCCCTGCTCGACCCAGTTCATCAGCGGGGTGAGCAGGTCGCCCGTGACCTGGGGAGTACCGCCGCCGAGGCAGTGGTACTGGGCCGGGATCATGTACAGCCGGGAGAATGCCTGGCTGGCCGCGAAGCCGCCGGCATCACGCACCACGGCCGAGTAGTACTGCACGGTGCCGAACGGCGAGATGGCCGAATCCGCCCAGCCGTGATAGATGATGAGCTTCCCGCCGGCCCGGGCGAAGGCCGACAGGTCAGGATCGGTCGCGTCATTCAGCCCGTTCAGGGCGGTCAGCCGCTGATAGTCCGCCAGGCTGAAGCTCCAGTCGGTGAGCGTGAACGAGGCGGGCGGGTTCGTCGCGAACGCGATGTACTTGAGCATGCCGAGCGCGGCCGAGTAGTCGATCGTGTCCTTGGGCCACGCGGCGTCGGAAGCCGGATCGATCAGCCAGCCCGTCCAGGCCAGTTCTGCTCCGTACGGCTCGCCGCCGGGGTACAGCGACTGCCCGCGGGCGTCGCGCGGCCCCTGGTAGAGCTTGACGGCGACGGCCACCTGCGCCGGGGTGAGGCAGCCGTCGTTGTCCTGTCCGGCCGGGCACTGGATCGACGCCGGGCTGAAGTCGCAGGCACGCGGGTCGGTGATGTATCCCTGCGGGCCGGCACACGCCTTCATCACGGCGGCGTGCAGAGCGGGCAGCTTCTCCGCGGTGAGGATCTCATGGCCCTGGGCGTCCATGTTGGACAGGATGTTCCAGGCCTGGACTTCGCCGTTGAGCTCGGACGCGATGATCTCCGGCGCGCCGGCCAGGATGCCGTTGAAGTCGTGCGGGTAGCGCTCCGCCTCCACCATGGCTTCCCGCCCGCCATCCGAGCAGCCGTCGAAGTAAGAATTCGAAGGCCCCTGGCCGTAGTATGCGGCGATAATCGCCTTGGCGGCCAGGGCGAGATCATGCTCAGAGCTGTAGGCGTAGGAGATCCGCATCGCCGGGTCAGCCGCCGCCCACAGCGCGTCGAACCCGCTGGCACCCACGTGGCCCTCATTGTCTGTGGCCAGCGCAAGCTCGTTCCCGGTGACCGCCGGGCAGTTCGTGGCAACGGCCGGCGCCCCCGGTGAGACCGCGCCGCAGTAGCCGCCGCAGCCCTCCTGTATGTAGCGGCCGGTCCAGGTGCTGACCGGCAGCCGCAGGTCGAACTGCAGCTCCGGCGCCTGCTCCCCCTTGACCTCGCAGTAGCTCGCGCCGTTGATCGTCACCGTCGCGGCCGAGGTGATCTCGGTCGGCGCGGCGGCGAGCCGCGTGAAGTCCATAGCCTGAAGCTGCCCGCAGCCGGTAACCGGGGCAATCGCGGCGATCGTGGCGGTCCTGGCGGATGTGACGGTCGTGAGCGCCGGAGCGGAAGACGGCCCCGCGAGCTGGATGACCAGCACGAGAAGCCCGACCGCTGTAGCGATAACAGCTGGCCTGCGCATAGCTCTCCCTCGAGCATGACGGAACCCGCTCAACACCGACATAACATTTGTTGACAATCTCGTCAACAGTCAGCCGGGTCGAGACGGCTGAGCCGGGCGACGCCGTCCCGCATGACGCGCCGGGTGAGCAGGGCGCGGCGGACCCGGCGGAGCTTTCCCACGCTGACCGGGTCGCCGTCACGGCGGCGGCGGATCTCCTGGGTCAGCCAGTCCGGGAGCCCGAAGCCGGCCAGGCGGCTGATCGCCTGGCTCTTCGTGATGAGCTCGCCGGTGGTCAACAGGGCTTCGGCGCGGGGCAGCACGACCAGGCCGTGATCGACCTCCGAGTCCCGCAGCCAGCACACGCGCTTGCGGGACAACCGGCGCCAGTAGCCGGTGACCTCCTCGTACACGGCCGCCTGGATGGCGGCGACCGGGACCGGGCGGATGCCCGGCGGCGGCCAGGGGCCATACAGCGCGACCCCGGCCGAAGCCAGTTCGGCCTGGGTGAGCAGCTTCATCTGCCACTGGGTCATCCGGTCCCCGAACCAGTACGTGCACAGGCGTTCCGGGTCGGCGGCGGCATCAGCCGCGACGTACAGGCAGTGCAGTTGTCCGGCCGGGCCGGCGGTGCCCGCCAAGGCCTTGTGCAGCTCCGTCAGCTCCCGGATCATCGCCCGGCCGGGCTCACGGGCTACCAGCACGATCACGTCGATGTCGCTGGCCGCCGGGCTGTAGTCGCCGGTAACCAGTGAACCGTAGACGTATACCCCGACGATGTCCTCGCGTACGGCGAGCCGATCCCGCAGCCGCCCCAGCAATGCCGTTACGTCCTGGGGGAACTCCGCCGCGGGCATGCCAGCATCCTGCCATGGGGCGCTGGCGGGATCACCGTAGGGCGAGGATGGTGCCGTTGTCGCCCACCGCGTAGCAGGTGGCCGGGCCCGTGCAGGCGATGCCGTAGAGGTTCCGGGTGGCCGGGCTGTGCTGCGCGGTCACATCGCTCCCGTTGGTGATCTTGGCGATCGATCCGTGGGTGCCGGCCACATAGCAGGTCAGCGTAGTGGGGCAGGTGATGTCGTTGAGCACGCTGCTCGACCAGTTCGGCCCGATCTGCTCCCAGTTAGCTCCGCTATCGGCTGACCGCAGCACGGAGTTGTCTGCTACGTCGAACGGGTTTGTGCTGTCGACGCCGTAACAGCGGGTGCTGGCCGGGCAGGTGGCCACGTCGGGCGCGCTGCTGCACGTTGTACCGGGATTGGTACATGCCCACGGCCGGCCGGGACCGTGTGTCACAAGGACGGCGTAGACGAACCCGCAGTGTCCGCAGCCAAGGAACTGCCCGCCGCCCGCGCGGCACAGTCCGCTGCTCAGGCAGGTGACCCACTCCAGCGGATAGGGGTACCGTCCCGGGGAACAGTCACCGTTGCAGCCCTCCCCCGGCGGGATCGACTGCCGGGTCCATTTCGCTCCCCCGTCGCTGGTCAGCCAGATCGAGCTGGGCTGCACACGCGGCTTGCCCGGCACCGGATTGGCGCTGTACGCCTGCGGAGTGTTTGAGACCGCGTAGCAGACACCGGCGTTGATGCAGGTGACGTCCACCAGGCCCAGGCGGCACAGCGCATAGCGGTTGGTCATGTCGGGTGGGTACTCGGCGAGGCACGCCTGGTCGGTGAGGTCGGCGCCGGATACGCCGACTGGTAGCACGTGGCGGCTCCAGGAGGCGCCGCCGTTGTGCGTGACGAGGATGGTGTCCGGCCGCGCGACGGCATAGCAGGAGCCCGGTGCTACGCAGGCGATCTGGTAAAGCGGCTTCGCTGAGCCGCGTAGCGGATTGGCCTGGGCTCGCCACGTCCTGCCGCCGTTGGTGGTGGCCAGGATCGTGCCGTTGTCCCCCACTGCCTCGCACCGCTGCGCGGTCCAGCAGGCCACGTCGTACAGACGCTGCCGCGTGCCGCTGTTTTCTGTTCGCCATGTGCCAGCGCCGGTCGTCGGCCGGCTGGTGACCGTGGTGCTCGACCCTGCGTGTGCCTGGGCCTGCTGTCCGCCGAACCAGCCTGCCAGCACCACCACTGCGACGCACAAGCACGCCCTCGTCATGCCCGGCATCCTGCCCAGCCGCCCGGCCCGGCGGCGACGCAGCAACATCTCAATGGCCCCCATCAGCGGAGAGATGAAATCGTGGGTTTCATACCCAATGCACCGGTCGCTGACCCCACTAAATGGCGCAAACCGCGCTAGGCTGGCATCAATTTCCGGCCGGGAAACAAACGGGGATGATTCGACGATGATCGATTACCGGCTTCGTAAGGTTGCACGCGCGGCGATCGTCGTGGGCCTGGCGGCAGCAATTACCAGCACAGTTTCCGGTGGCACTGTTATCAGTGGCACCATGCTTGCCGACACCGTCTCGACGCGGACGGTGCTTACTCCTCCGGCGTGCACCAACGACGTGGCGAGCGCGCCGTCGCTGCCCGGGATCAGGCCGTCCACGCTGCCGGTGCCCGGAATGCCGTTCGGGACGGCCATCCTGCCGGGCGGACGGTACGCGGTGGTCGCGGTCGAGAATATCCCCGGGTCATCCGTGGCGCTGCTCGCTCTCGGCAGCGGTAAGCCACGGCTGGTGCGCACCGTGCCGCTGCCCAGCGCTCCGGGCGGGGCGGCGCTGGCGGCGGGGCTGGCCATCAGCCACAACGGCCGTTATCTGGCGGTGACCCAGTCGGATTTCGCCACCACGGTGCTGAGCGTCGCCAAGCTGCTGTCCGGAGCTTCCGATCCGGTGCTCGGCGAACTCAAGGATGTCGCGGTCGGCAGGATCGAGGCGGCCTTTTCCGCCGATGACCGGTATCTGTTCGTCAGCGACGAATACTCCAATGCGCTGAGCGTCTTCGATCTGGCCCGAGCGCTGCGGGCTGGCTTCTCCGCTCCGGGCGTGGCGGTGGGGCAGGTTCGGCTCGCGCCGACAGTCGTCGGTTCCGTGCTCTCACCCGATGGCCGGTACCTGTATGCGACCAGCGAAGCGGCGTCGAACGCCAACTCAGGGAACGGGCTGCTCCAGGTGGTCGACGTGGCCAGGGCGGAACGTCATCCCGCGGCCAGCGTGGTGGCGGCGGTGGACGCCGGGTGCCAGCCGGTCCGGGTGGCGCTGTCCGGCCACGGCGCGGTGGCCTGGGTGACCGCGCGCGGCTCCGACGCGCTGCTTGCGTTCAGTACCGCCGAACTGCGCACCAATCCGAAGCACGCGCTGCTCGCCGATGTGCGGGTGGGTCCGCAGCCGGTAGGCGTGGTGCTGACCGACGGCGGCCGGTTCGCGTTGACCGCCGACTCGGCCAGGTTCACCGCACCGAACGCGCCGCAGACGGTCAGCGTGGTGGACACGCGTGCGGCGCTGGCTGGCCGGCGTGCGCTCGCCGGGACGATCCCGGCCGGGATGTTCCCCCGGGAACTGAGCTACGACCCGCTGAGCGGCGACGTGGTCCTGTCCAACTACCTGTCCAGGAACGTCGAGGTGTTCCGCTTCCGCCCGCCAGCCGGACCATCGGTCCTGGCGGGGGCGACGGTCAGCGCAGGCCGGTGACCGTTTCCGAGGCAGCCGCGAAGGCCGGGTCGCCACTGGCCGCGAGCCCTCGCTGGCAGGCCTCGACGAGCTTGACCTGGTGCGGGTCCAGGCTGCGCACGGCCGCCGCGGTCAGTTCACCGCCGGGCGGGCTGGCCGGGTGCGGCTCGTCCACCGGCGCGATGCCCGCGTACAGCGCCGCGTGTTCGGCATGCACCTGGGCGAGTGCGGCGGCGGCCGCCGTGGCCGGGATGTGACCGACGAGGATCTCGACGGCCATCGCCCCGGTGACGCCGTGCAGGTGGAGGATGTTTGGCCGGGCCAGGTAGTGGCGGGCGCCGTCAGCCGCGGCGCGGACGACTGCGCTCCGGGCGTCATCGGCTGGGCCTTGCTCCCCCGCGGCCTGCTCCCCGGCGCGGTAGCGGGCCGCCCAGTAGCCCAGGGCCCTGGCCAGCTCACCACGCCGGGGCTGGGTGTCAACCGCGTCAATGGCCCGCACCGCATGGGCGGTCCTGATCGCGCCGTGGAACAGCGCGGTGCGCAGCGCCGGCATCAGCCGTGGCACCCATGTCCCTACCACGGCCGCCCATCCCTCGTCGTCTATGGCCCGCGTGAAGTACCCGATCCAGTCCGGGAGACGGTCGTAGGAACCGAGTGCTTGCCGCCACTCGAAGCCGGCGGCCGTCACCGGTTCGACTCTCGCGCCGCCAACCTGGGCGAACCGGCGCGCCCAGCTGTCGATGTCTTCGGCGCAGTCGAGCGCGGCCAGCGCTTCGCACGCCATCGCGCCGTGATTGACGAAGCCATTCGGCAGCTCGAAGCTGGCCGCCGCCATCCGCTCGAACGCCTCGTCCAAGGCCGGAGTGGTCTCGTTCATGTCGTCCTCTTATCCAGTTATCCCGATAATAGGACTACGCCGATGGCGGGTCTGCCGCAGCCGCCAGTGTGCCGCTATCGGCCCGGCTTCATGTACCGGTCGAGGAAGGCGATGACTTCATCGATCGCGTGCTCTTGGATCCGGTCGGGACCGGTGGCGCCGTCGGCGGCCATCGGGTAGAGGTAGCCGTGCAGCGGGTGGTCCCATGACACCCACCCGGCATCCTTGCCGGCTTCGTCGAGAAGCTCGTAGCTGACGCGGAAGATTCCCTGCAGATGGTCGCTGTCTCGTCCCATGACCAGGATCGGCACGTCGATAGGCGCGATGCGCTCGCGGGCGGCCGGCAGGTTGATGCGTGCCCTCACCCATGCCGGGTCCTGGAGCTGCAGCTCCTCGATGTCCCGCAGCCCGGTGCCGGCGCTGACCGGGGCGACGTCGTCCAGCCTGAGATCGAGGAACTCGTGATTGGCCGGCTCGCTGGCGACGCCCGCACGCAGCATCCCCGGGTACCGGGAGGCCAGCTTGAACAGCATCTCCCCCGCGTGACTGACACCGATGTGGGCGAGGTTGCCCGCGTCCACCCGCGGGTGCCGGCGGACGTGCTCGAGGATGGCGAGCTCATCCTCGAACTCCAGGGGCGACCGGTTCATCACCTCCATGCCCTGACGGGCATCGACCGTGAGCGGGCCGCCACGATTGAAACCGAGGTCGACCTCCGTGCGGTACCGCCCCCACCCGCAGGCGTAGCCAGCGGCAAGCAGGCGCCCCATGATGTACGGGCGGGTGTGCACCCACTGCCGCAGCCACCCGATGCCGCCCCCGCCGTTGCCATAAGCAAGGAAGACGAACGGGAACCGGCCCTCATCGGCGGGCGTGCGCACCACGTAGGGCACGTACAGGCCATCGCGCGACTCGGCGAGGTAATACAACGCCGGGCGGGTAGATCCCTCGACGTCTTCGCTGAAGACGGGCACATCGGTGCTCCACCGCACAGAGGGATCGTATGCGGACCGAGGACACACGCGGTACCGGTTAGGTACAGGTAATGCTGCCCGGGGGTGCGTCGTTGCTCGAATACGTGCCGTCGAAGCCGATTTCGGCCGAAGCCCCGGCGGCGATCGTTCCGTCGTAGGACGCGTTGGTCACGGTGACCGCGGCGCCTGACTGGGCATAGACGCCGGCCCACATGCTGGTGATCTTCGTGTCGCCGGGGAATGTCCAGGACAGCTGCCAGCTGTTGAGCGGGCTGTTGCCGGTGTCGGTCACGATCACATTGGCCTGCATGGAGCCGTTGGAGCTGTTGCCCAGCGAGTAGGTCACCGTGCAGGCCGGCGGGACCGGGGCGGCGCCGTTGACGTCAACGGAGAAGGAATTGGTGGCCAGCCCGGCGCCGCCCTGCCAGATCTCGAAGCCGGCCTCGACGTCGATGAGGTAGCAGGAGCTGGACAGGTAGCCGCGGCTGACCGCGTCCTGCGCCAGCGGGGCGAGGTCGAGGCCGCTCACCGAGGTGGCTGGCGTCGTCATGGTGTAGGAAACCGTGTCTCCGAACCATTGCGAGCCTTCCCAGACGTTGTAACCACGGCCGCCGACGGTGACCCCGGTCGCCACCTCGGAGCCGAATGGCTGGACCGGGCCGTTGTGGTTGAGCCAGACCATCAGCTCGGTACAGTTCGGCTGGCCGGTGGTGGTCGGGGTGTGGTTGAACCAGACGTCATAGGCGACGTCGTAGTCGTTGCTGCCACCGGGCTGGGTGGTGGACCAGCTCGTGGTCACCTTGCCGGCTGTCAGGCTGGACACCTGAACGGGCGTGGCCGTCAGCCCTCCTGAGGTGCAGACGCCGAAGTGGCAGCCCTGATAGACGGACGGGTAGCCGCCGGGGGCGCCGTTGGTAGCGTTGCTGATCGCGGAGCTGCCGACGGTGAAGTCGGCTTTGCCGTCGGTGGTGATGCACTCGGCCGCGCCCGATCCCCACTCGTTGTTCTGCACGTTGTAGACGCCGCCGGCGGCTGGCGCCGTCTGCTCCTGACACAGCTGCGTGGTGGCCGCCCGCGCACTCCCCGCCAGCACGAGGGATCCCACGCCTATGAGCACCGCCGTCGCGATGCCGGCAGCCCGGCTGATCAATGCCACCGATAGCCTCCTTCGCGGTCAGCGGCCATCAGGCTAGGCGGCGCCAGGCTGGTTGTCACAGCCAGCCGCGAACCAGCCACGGCGACCCTCGTCTGGGCAGCTCATGGCGGCGCAGCAGACATGCCGTGCTGAAAGATTCACTCCCGGACGCGGCCTTCTGCCCGACCGCAACTCGGTTGCCGGCCGGAGAGGCAAGGGTGAGCATCGCGTCATGGATTCCGTGACGCGGACGAACAGGGTCGTCTGGGAGGCGGCATCGGTCAAGCACGTGCGCGAGTACGACGATATGCTCGCCCAGGCGGTGTCCGGTTCCTCGCTCACCGCCATCGAACGTGACCTGCTCGAGCCGGTACTGCGCTCCGCGCCCGGCGTCGTGCACTTGCAAAGCGGACACGGCCTGGATGATGCCGCCCTCATGCAAGCCGGCGCCAGATCGGTGATCGGGATCGACTACAGCCAGGTAGCTGCCGGTGCGGCGCAGCGCCGCGCGGATGAGCTGGGCCTGCCGTGCCGGTACATCATCGCGGCGGTTCCCGCGGTACCGCTGGCCGCAGCCACGTCAACGACACGTTCCCGGCCCGCGGGGCGGTGCAGTCGCAGTGGACCCTCGGCCAGATTGTCACCGCTGTCGCCTCCGCCGGCCTGCAGATCGTGCACCTGAGCGAATACCCCAGGCCCTTCTGGCGTCCGGACTACGTCTCCGCGGCGGCATGGGATGGCCGGCTGCCGAACTCCTTCGCCCTGCTCGCCCGCCTGACACAGTGAGCTAACAGATGACGAGCGGGGCTGGGTCGATAGTGTGATGTCCGTGTCCGGTTTGCCCACGGTTTCGCTGCGGTCTCGCACCGACGCCGACCTCGATGTTCTTTACCGCATTGCCGCCGATCTGGACAGCTGGGAAGAGCGCAACGCGTCCGCGCCGGCCCCGCTGACCCGGCCGAGATTCGAGGCCCGGGTTGCTCGCGCGGATGACGGTGAGGCATCGGAGCAGGATGCGCAGTTCGTCGTTGATGTCCGGGGCGAAGCCGTCGGCAGCGCGTCGCTGTTCGGCTTCGACCTGTTCGCCCGCCACGCCGAAGCCGGGATCAGCCTGGTGCCCGAGGCTCGCGGTCGCGGAGTGGGGACTGAGGCGATGCGCCTGCTCGTCGAATTCGGGTTCGTCCGCCGCAACCTTCGCCGTATCCATCTGCAGGCGATCGCGAGCAACGCCGGTGCGCTGCGGTCCTATGAGAAGGCAGGCTTTGCAGTCGAGGGGCGCCTGCGTGAGCACGCGTGGGTGCGCGGGCGATACGAGGACATCGTGCTCATGGCGATCCTGAGATCCGAATACAACTCGCCTGACACCTGACTCGACCAGGCCGGCGCACGCGCCGACGCCGGCCGCGAATCTGATAGACCTCGATTCAAGGCTGCACCAGATTCCGCAGAGAGAGCACTCTCGCGCTCCGGAAGCGGTCGCCGCTGACCGTGATCGACTCTGGCCGCGCCGGAGCGCTCGGCATTCCCGCGACTCCGGACGAGTCGTTCGTCCTTCCTGACCACGACACCATCGCCGCCGTCCGGCAGGCACCTCACCCGCGCCGAACGCGCCGAGACCCAGCTCGAAGCTGAACGGGCCGACCGCCGCACCCTCACCAGCCAGCTGTCCGATCTCAAATGATCTTGCAATTGTCGCGGCGTGTCTTGCCCCGTTGCGGGGTTTCGTCTCACGACAACTCGCCCAGAAGATGATCCGGTAGAGCCCACGCCCGGCGTATGCTGATCCCGGCAGGCACGCCTGCCAGATCCGAGCTACGCCAGCCCGGCGCTGGAAGTAGCGCGCACGGACAAGAGCGGCGCAGCCCTCGCGTGTATTCGCCTCCTTCTTCCATCGTGATCACGCTACGGTGGCCGGGCGCCGGGACCAGACCACCGGACAGAGGACACGATGTCTCATGACAAGATCAAGGCAGCAGCCCGCGAGCGCATGGCGCAGACTGGCGAGCCGTATGCCACCGCCCGGCGCGAGGTCATCAGGGAGCACCATGCGGCTAGCGGCGGACAGCTGCTTGCAGGTGCCCCCACACTCTTGTGGATCAACGGCCCCTGCGGGGTCGGCAAGACCGCCACTGCCTTCGAGCTGAACCGGCGCCTGCCCGGAAGCCGGGTCTGCGACCCCGCACACGTCGGCTACGGCATGAAGCGCATGCTGCCTCCGTCGCTGCGGCGCGGCTTCTGGCAGGACATACCCGCCTGGCGGCACTCAGTGCTGGAGCTGCTGCGCCAGACGCTGGCAGGGCATGACGGGCTGGTGATCGTCCCGATGACGCTGGTGAACCACAGCCACTTCCAGGAAATCATCGGCAGCCTGCGCGACGATGGCATCCGGCTGCATCACTTCGCGCTTCTGGCCCAGCCCGCGACCGTGATACGGCGGCTGCGCGCCCGCAGCCTCGGACTTGAACCTAGAACCCAGCCCTGGGAAACCGACGTCCTAGACGGATGGCTGGAGCAGCTTCGCCGGCCCGAGTTCGCACAGCATGTCCATACCGATCACAAGACCGTTGCCCAGGTGGCCGACACCGTCTCCCGATCAGCGGGACTGATGATCAAGCCGTCCACCGACGGTCCGATGCGTGCCTGGCTGCACCGCTACGCGACAACCGTGCGTAGCGTCCGGTGGAGCTAGTCCTCAGTGTCACTCTAGCCAACGTGCTTCCGGCAAGATATGCTCCGGGGCGAGATGCAGGCTTTCCCGCCGAAGCCCCGGCCCGTCATCAGCATCTACCGCGAACTCGTCACCAGGCACGGGGCGGACGATGTCTCCTACCAGATGGTGCGCAAGTACGTCGGCGGCCGGAGGGCAGTTAGGCACCATCCGTCGCTTTCCCCGGCTCGTCAGGCCGTTGTGGACTACGACCTGAACCGCCTGCGCGACCTGCTCGACAAAGGTCACGACACCGAAGATGACAACGGCGACGGATGGTCCCTGCTCCGCCGCGCCATCCATGCCGAGGCCGACCGGCATACCGGGGCGGGCGAGCCCTGCACGCAGACATGACCGCGTTCCTGCTCGCCCGCGGCGCCAGCCAGCGCGAAGAAGGCACCAGCACAGCAACCGAAGCCGAACTGCTCGGACACTGGCTGGCAGCCGAGATCGTCTCTGCCTGGGCCAGGCGGGACGGGCCGGATTAACCGAGACCGAGGCGACAACGGGCCGGGTTCAGTCAGTTCGCGGGTGGCGTCGGCGTCTCGATCCCGCGCCGGGCCAGGTGGCCGTCAACTTCGCGGATCAGCCGTAGCAGCTCAGCCCGGTCTCGTTCCGACAGGTCGTTGAAGAGCGCGGCGGCTTCTTTGCGCGCGGGGACCAGTTGCTCAGTTGCGATGGCCCGCCCGGCCGCCGTAAGCGACAGGAGGGTGACGCGGCCGTCGCGCGGATGAGCTGAGCGCTGGATGAGGCCTTCCCGCTCAAGTCCTGAGACGAGCACGGTCATGCTCCGCGGCGTGAGGTCGTGGGCGGCCCCGAAGGCGCTCATGCTGACCGGCTCGCCGCGTTCCAGCAGTCCGAGGAGCAGGCCCGCACGGCCGACGGTGACGCCCGGCTCGATCCCCAGGCGTGACCGCACCCACTCGCGCAGCCCCTTGGAGATCCCGCCGAACGCGAACAGAAGCTCCTCGCTCAGGGGTTCGGGGGCATCCGGCACCGACATTCCTATCAATTGATACTATATTCCTATCAACTGATACTACCGTGGCTCGTCGGCTCCAGGCGATCCAGTCACAGGAAGGCCCGTCCGCATGAGCGATCCGAATCAGGCCACATTTCCCATCGGTGGCGACCTCCCGGTCGACCGCATCGGCTTCGGCGCGATGCGGCTGACCCGCAACGGGCTGCGCGATGCCGCCGCCCGGGACCTGGACACCTCGCGCGCGGTGCTGCGCCGGGCGGCCGAACTCGGCGTGAACCACATCGACACGGCCGACTTCTACCGCACCCCTGACAGCGCCACCGGCGCCAATGACCTGATCCGCGAAGCCCTCGCGCCCTATCCGGCCGGGCTCGTCATCGCCACCAAGGTCGGGGCCCGTGATGGGCCCCGACGGTCCCGCCCAGGGCGGCGCCGCCGATATCCGCCCGGCCGTGGAGGCCAACCTGACCGCGCTCGGCGTCAGCCGGCTTGACCTGGTATACCTGCGGATTGGCTGGCACCAGCCCCCTCACGGCGAGTCACTCGCCGAGCGCTTCGAGATCCTCGCCGGGCTCCGGGAGGAAGGGCTCATCCGACACCTCGGACTCAGCAACGTCGACCAGGACCACCTGGACGAAGCGCAGCGCATCGCGCCCGTGGCCGCCATCCAGAACCTCTACGACCCCGCGAACGCGGGCGAGGCGGCCCTCGCGGCCCGGGCCGCCGGGGAAGGCATCGCGTTCGTCCCCTTCGGCCCGCTGGGCAGCGGGCGGGGCACCGCACGCGACGAGCGCTACGCCGCTGTCGCCCGGCGCCGCGGCGCGACCGCCGCCCAGGTCGCCTTGGCGCACGCGCTTGCCCTCTCGCCCAGCATCCTCGTGATCCCGGGAACCGGCACCATCGCCCACCTCGAGGAGAACATCGCCGCGCGGACGCTCACCCTCACCCCCGGCGACCTCGCCGGCCTCAGCTGACCTTTCCCTCTGCACCGAACAGGACCTGCCACCATGCCCGAACGCACCCGCACCATCGTGATGACCGGCGCCACCTCCGGAATCGGCGCCCACGCACTCCAGCACCTGACCGCGCAACCCGGCACCCGCGCGCTCATCGGCGCGCGCCCCTCCAGCGCGCGGCCAGCCAGCCCCGGCACCGAGGTCCTCCCGCTCGACCTGTCCTCCCTGGCCGAGGTCCGCGCCTTCGCCGCCGCCGTCCTCGGCCGGCTGGACGGCGACCCGGTCGACGTGCTCGTCCTCAACGCGGGCACCCAGTTCATGAACACCAGGGCCCGCAGCGCCGACGGCTACGAGCTGACCTTCGCGGTCAACCACCTCGCGCACTACCTGCTCGCCCGGCTCCTGCTGCCCGCCGTCGCCGACGGCGGGCGGGTCATCCTGACCACCAGCGACACCCATGATCCCCGTGTCATCCGCAGCGCGCCCAGGAGCCTCGACATCGACGCCTGGGCGCGCCCGGGCGGCTCGTCCCTTGTCGCCTACTCGGCATCCAAGCTCGGCAACCTGCTCACCGCCGAGAAAATCGCCGTCCTCCCGGAGACGGCGGAACGCCACATCACCAGCATCGCGTTCAACCCCGGCCTCACCGGAGGCACCGGCCTGTCCCGCAGCGCCCCGGCAGCCGCCAGGGTCCTCATGCAGGGGCTCCGGCCCGTCTTCATGCTGCTCAGCCGGTTCCGGCCCGCGCTCTACATGAACACGCCCGAACACGCCGGCCAGACCCTCGCCCAGCTCGCAGACGGCACGTTCACCCCTCCCGCCGACCGTGTCTACGCCTCCCTCGTCCGCGGAAACCTCGAATACCCCGATCCGTCCGACCTCGCCCGAAACCCCGCCGCGCGAGACGAGATGTGGCACCGCAGCGCAGAACTGACCGGACTCACCCGACAAGAGTAAAGCGCCTAGCCGGGAGACACAGGCCCTGGCCTGGGCCCGAGATCATATCCGCCGCGGCTGAGATGGCATACCGACTACGGATCGTGGCGTAGCTCGTCTTCGGGCGTCAGACGTTGCGGGCATCGTTCATCTAGACTTGAGTCACCATTACGGGTGCGCCGGGAGGACGCCGCGCTGACCTCTAGCTTTGCATTTCGGGAGATGAGCACCTCAACTCGGCGGACGATGAGGCGGAACTGGAGGCGTTGAAGGCGGCGGCGCAGCAGCGGATCGCGGCCGGGCAGCTGGAACTCGACCTTCGGCTGGAGCCTGCGGGGCGGCGGGCCGCTGCCGGTCACCTCCCCCCGGATGGCGCAGCGGGCCGCGCCGGAGGGGGCGACGCCGTCGCCCTAGGGCTTACTCGGGGTCGCCGGCAGCGTTAATTGCGACTTCCGCAAAGTCGTTATCCGCGAGGATCGGGGTGGCGCCGTACTTGCCCGCCAGGTACCTGCGGCCGATCGCCTCATCGATGCGCGGGCGCAGGTCAGAAAGCGCGTATAGCCTGCTTGCGCCATCGTCATTTTTCTCGGTGAACCAGACCTGGTCGCGGCCGAGAACGCGTTCCTCGCCGGAGTCACCGAGCAGCGATGCCTCGTGTGAGTTGAAGATGAGCTGCGCTCCTCTGGGGTTGGTTTCCGGGTCCTGGAACAGTCGCACTAGCTGCCTGACCAGAGCAGGGTGCAGGCCGGCCTCGATCTCATCGACCAGCAGGACGCTGCCGCTGGCGAGCGCGCGGACTACCGGGCCGGCGAGCCCGAACCACACCATAGTGCCGTGCGATTCCTCGTCAGCGCTGAACTCGACGGTTCCGGCCGGTCCGCGATGGCTCAGTACGACTCCCGGCTCAAGGATGCTGGCCTCGGAGTCCCTGTCTTCGAGCTCGTTCTCTCGTCCCTGGGTGACCCTCGTGGCACGCTTGATGCGCTCGAGAAGCTCAGGGTCGGCTTCGCGGACTCGCGCGTCGGTGATTCCGAGGTTCGCGGCCTGCAGGAGGCCGAGAACCTGATCGTGGTGTTGCTCGTGCAGAAGCATGCCCGCGGTGTAAGCCCAGCGGCGTCCACGGCTTGAGGCCTCAGCCAGCAGCAGATTGTCTGCGAACCATCGCCAGATAGGTGCCAGGTCTGGATGGTTCGCGGCGGCTCCCGCAGAAAGGAGCAAGGAATTCGGCCGGAGGATTCCCAGGACCGCGCGTCCCTTGGCGCGGTTGCGCTGCCCGAGCATGACATCGGACCCCTCGCGGCGGAACACGAGTGCAGCCTTGCCGCGCGGATAGCGGTATGCCCACTCCTCAAGCACCTGAGCGTCATCGATGACGAAGCCGTACTGGTGCCAGATCCCGTGAAGGATCAGGTCTACCTCAAAACGCGACGAACCCTTCTCCTTGCCAGAATCCAGGCGGAACGCGCTACGAGACATCCCGCTGTCCGGGTCACCGTGGCTAAACGAGTACAGCACATGCCGACGCATGTCGCTCATGGCGCGGAGCACGTTGCTCTTCCCCGAGGCATTCGCCCCGAAGATGCCAGCGGCGGGGAGCACCTGGACGGGACGGCCACCCTCGTGCCACGTCACCGAGCGCGGCACGCCCTCATCGGCAAGGGCCATCGCGAGCATCGGCAGTTCCAGCCCGTCCCGGAACGAGCGCACGTTCTCAGCCCGGAACGCCACCAGCCTAGAAACACTCACAGAGGCCTGATCATCGCCCATGGAACTATTCACTACAGAAATCCTCAACTAAGCAACCAACACTGTCGTTCGGTCAAGCTCAGACGGGCTACTCGCCCGGCTGCGCCCATGTAACGTCGCGGTGCGTACCCCGCGCCGCTCAGGGCACGCACGCGGACACTCGCCGAAACGAGCGGCCCGCGGCGCTTCGGCACGATAGCTGCCCGGGCTGGCAGTACTTAATCCGTCCGACTGACCTGGACGACTCACCTCAGCCTTCAGATAGGCGACCGTATCGGCGGCCATGGCCGCATAGGTCAGCGGCTCATCGACGTCGGGGAGAGCCGAGGATCGCGATAAGCCCAGGGATGACGCCTGCGCGCCGCAGGGCTATCTCCGGCGGCGCCCTGCCGCCGAGACCCTGGTACTACGCGAACAGCTGCGTCCCGTCGCTGCCGCGCCCGTCGGCCACGAGAACCCGCAAGATCTCGCCGTCCGCGGTCTCCAGGTCGGCGCCGACGGCAGGCGAAGCCGACGCCCACCGGAGCAGGAAGCGGCTCCTCATCCTGGGTATAAAGAGATCAACCTGGCCGCTTAGCAGTTCGGTCCACCACCCGCAAGCGCGACTCCATCGAAGCCCACCTCACCATCGTCTTCGCTGCGCTTGCCGTCAGCCGCCGGATCGGGGCACACACAGGCTGGTCAATCAGGACATTCGTCAAGACCGCCCACCGCTTCCGCACCATCGAGATCCAGGCTGCAGGCCATCACCGCTGCCGGCCCCCTTCCCGACGACGTCCGCCAAGCCCTCCCCATTCGACCAGAGCGCGCGCGCACGAGCCTGGACCGGCATGCGACCTACATCGTCGCAGCATCATCACCGGGGCAGCCGTAGGCCCCGCCGAACCGGATGATCTGCGCACAGTGAACCTTTTTCATCCTGAAGCGCGGGTTTGCCGAGCGAGCGCCACCGTCTTGCGTGGCCATCGTGGCGCGCGCAGCGATCACTCGGAGCGTAAGGCGG
>JAFARZ010000229.1 GCA_019245115.1 Streptosporangiaceae bacterium
CCGACACCTAACCCGGCACCTCACCCACAACCACGAGCACCCACACCACCAAAGCCCCGCAGCCGCCCTGGCTGCGGGGCTTTCCCGCACCCCCACGTCGGCATCGTGAACGCCGCCTGCGTGGTGATCTTCAGCGCCGGGCAACAACAAGTAGGCAGAGTTGCATCTGATGCAACATTCCCCGGAAGCCGTGAATGCGCACTACCTGGCCTGTGGCCTCGCGAGCTTGCACAGCGCGCACGCCAGGGTTGACAGTAAAGGGCCGCTGACCTGCGATGTCATCACCCAGTTGCATCAGGATCCACGGTGAGGCATCCAATTCGGTTGCAGTGGCTAACGGCATGATGCAACAGACACAACCAAAAAGCGCAGCGACGAGGGCAGATGCCACAGCCGTTCGGTCGTCGCGCTGACGTATTCAGCACACGAGTAACAATGCTCTCTACCAGTTTGGACGCGGGCGTGCCGCTGCGCGATGTGCAGGAAGCCGCCTCCCACGCCGACCCGCGCACCACGATGCGGTACGACCGGGCTCGCGCGGCAGCCTGGACCGGCACGCTACCTACATCGTCGCCGCCTACCTCGCCGGAGCAGCCCGGTAAACCCGCGGCAGCAGCATCCGCCCGGCACTCCCTCCCCGGGCGGACCGCACATCCATCACCCCAGGCCTCAAACCACGCGCGAACCGCCGTTAGGTACTGATCCGGGAACGTCAGTGCTCCTCAATAGGGCGTACACGAACGGATGATGTGCGTGGCCGGCGAACCGCCTCCGCGACGCAGCCAGCACGCCATCAGGCTCGCAAGTGCCGCGATCTTGCGATTCAGGCCGGACTCGCTTTCTTGCTCTGGCCGCCATCCGCTTGTACCCTCATCCCACTAAACTATTAGTAGAATGAGAGATTAATGATCGAGTTCCAGCTCGATGAGACATCGGGCGTCGCCACCTACCTGCAGCTCGTGCAGCAGGTGCACCAGGCCCTGCGGATGGGGATGCTCGAACCCGGCGACCAGCTGCCGACCGCACAGCAGGTGGTCGCCAGGCTGGCCATCAACCCGAACACGGTGCACAAGGCCTACCGGGAGCTGGAGCGGGAAGGACTGGCGCGCGCCCGTCCGGGGCTCGGCACGTTCATCACCCGCGCACCGTCCGGGACCGACCCGGCCACCCAGGCACGGTTCCTCGCCGGCATGACCGACTGGCTGCGCTCGGCCCGGTCGGCGGGCTTGGGCCCCGATGACATCGAGGCGATCTACCGCACCGCGTTCCGCACCTGCTTCGCCGAGGGCGTCGCGTGAACGCCGCCATCGAGGCCAGCGGACTGGGCAAGCAGTACCGGCGGACCTGGGCGCTGCGCAACTGCACGCTGGCCATCCCGGAAGGCCGTGTCACCGCGCTCGTCGGCCCCAACGGCGCGGGCAAGACCACCTTGCTGCGACTGGCCACCGGGCAGCTCACACCCACCCGCGGCATGATCAGCGTCCTCGGCGAGCCTCCCGCGGCCAGCCCTGCCCAGCTAGCCCGGGTCGGCTTCGTCGCCCAGGACACGCCCGTCTACGGCCGCATGCGGGTCGCGGATCACCTCCGGCTCGGCTCCTGGCTCAACCCCGGCTGGGACAATGAGCTGGCACAGCGGCGGATCAGGCAGCTCGGCTTGGACCGCAGGCAGCGGGCCGGATCGCTGTCCGGCGGCCAGCGCGCCCAGCTCGCGCTCACCCTGGCGCTGGCCAAGCAGCCCGAGCTGCTCCTGCTCGATGAGCCGCTCGCCAGCCTGGACCCGCTCGCCCGCCGGGAATTCCTTCGCAGCTTGATGGAAGCGGTCGCCGGACACGGCACCAGCGTCGTGCTGTCCTCCCACCTGGTCACCGACCTGGAACGAGTATGCGACTACCTCATCGTGCTCGCCGCCTCCCAGCTCCGCGTCGCCGGGGAGGTGACCGCGCTGCTCGCTTCCCATCGCCGCCTGTCCGGACCCCGCCGCGACCCCGGCACCCTCCCGGCGGGCCAGGATGTCATCGAGCAAAGCCACACCGACAAGCAGAGCACCCTGCTGGTCCGCACCGGCGAGCCGATCCACGATCCGGCCTGGACCGTCACGCCGGTCAGCCTGGAGGAACTGGTGATCGCCTACATGAACCCAGCGAACGATATCCCGGCCCGCGGGCCGCAGCTAGGAGTGGCGTAATGATCAGGCTCACCTGGCTCCAGTTCCGCGCGCAGGCAGTGACCGCCGCCGCGGCGCTGGCCGCCTTCGCGGCCCTGCTCGCTGCCACCGGGCCGCATATCGCCAGCATGTACGCTGCCAGTGGGCTCAGCAGCTGCCAGGGCTCCAGCTGCCAGAACCTGGCCAGCACCCTCCTCCAGCAGATCCAGGCGGCAGGCGACACCTGGGTATACCTGATCAGCGTCGCGAGCATCCTCCTCGCGCCCGTCATCATCGGCCTGTTCTGGGGCGCGCCGCTGATCGCACACGAACTGGAGACCGGGACCTCCGCCCTGGCCTGGACCCAGTCCATAACCCGGACACGGTGGCTGACGGTCAAGCTCACTATCGGCGGCCTGGCCGCCATCGCCGTCACCGAGGGACTGAGCCTGATGCAGGCCTGGTGGGCGGCGCCGATCGGCCGCGCCGTCGGCCACGGCGGTGTTGCCGGCCACTCCATCATCGGCATGGGCCAGTTCAGCACGCTGGCCTTCGCCACCCACGGCATCACCCCGCTCGGCTACGCCGCGTTCGCCTTCATCCTCGGCGTCACCACCGGCGCGCTGATCCAGCGGACCGTGCCGGCCATGGCCGTCACCCTGGCCGTCTTCGCCGTCGTCCAGATCGCCATGCCGCTGTGGATCCGCCCGCACCTCTTCCCAGCCAGCCATACGGTCATCCCGGTCACCTCGCTGACCAACACCTCGGAAACGCAGAACACTGGTAATTCCGGCAACAGCTTCGTGCTCGGCACCCTGAACCTCCCCGGCCAGCCCGGCGCCTGGCTCCTGTCCAGCGGAACCGTCAACACCGCCGGGCAGGCAGTCAGCACGGCCCCGGCCATCTGCTTCACGCCATCGGTGGAAAACAGCAACTCCGGCTTCGTGGACTGCCTGGCCGGCCATGGCATCCGGGAGACGATCAGCTACCAGCCCGCCAGCCGCTACTGGCCCTTCCAGTGGACCGAGACCGCGATCTACCTCGCCCTGGTCCTGGCCCTGGCTGGGTACTGTTTCCGGCGGCTCAACCGCCGCCGCTCCTGACGAACCTGACACAACTACCATGCCGGCAAGGCCGCGCGTATCTGCATGCACCAGCTGTTGTGCGACCGTTCGGAGAGCACCAGTCCCGGAGAGCGACAACCCCACGCACAGAACCGGTCGCCATGCGCGGATCGATCGTCGCCGACGAGTCTTCACTGACACGAGCCGAATCGGCGTTACTGGTTATTTAGTTGCTTCAGCGGTCTTGACCCTGCGTTACGAATGGTGAGGGCCGGGGCCGCGGCGTGTGGTCACTGCGCGGCAGGGATCGGCAGGACGAGTGTGTGGCGCGCAGTGGCGGAGGGTCTGCAGTTGCCCGCTCACATAGCAACCCCTGCCGATGGTGTCCGGCCATGTGGTCCTCACTCCGATGGGCGATGCGCGCGCACCTGGCATGGAGCGAGGCGGCTGAGTTCGTTGATCGGGAGGTTAGGTCGGCTGCCAGGGACCTGAAGCACGTGGGCACCGATCCAGGTGCGCTCCTCGAGCAGATGAGGCAGCTCAGTCTTCGGCCTGACGATCCCGGGCCGTGGAGCGCAGGCCTGGTCAGCCCGGCGTGGCCGGTACCGCGATCATTCCCCAGCCGGTGACTATCTTGGCCGCAATCTGGGCTAAACGGAACTTAACGTGCCAGTTAATGACGATCGGGGACGATTGCGGGCATGCCCGGTGATCACGCGGGGCCATGACAAAGGAGCGGGTCATGCCACTGGCAGAAGGAGAAGTTGGCGAGTTCGTGAACAAGGGCGGGGTCTCGTACACCGCCGTTACGAGCTGCCTGACAGTAACCTGCAAGATCGCGGGGGTGCCCGACACATACGTCGGCGGTCACCTGTCGCTGCAAGTTCCCTCGGACAAGCTGGATTCCAGCAAGGTGCTGCCCGAGATGAAGAAACTCATCAACGGCCGGACGATAGAGCGGCTGCATCTGGCCGGCGTGCTCGACGGGTGGAGCGATAAATACCTCACCAAGCCCTTGTTCACCGGAACCGGGGCCGATGCGCAGCTGAACTACGACGACCTGCCGAACGCGACCCATGCGGACTCGCTGGCGAGCATCGTGCTGCTGGATCACCTCATCAACTGGGACGGCGAATCGGCCCTGCCCAAGATGACCTTCGAAACGAAGAAGGACCAGTTCACCATCTCCTTCTAGTTCCCTGGCGGGTCATATGAGTTCCGCGTTCCCAGAGAAATGAGACCAGCTCCCGGGTAGCAGGCCAGCCGCTGTCTGCATCTGCACCACGAAGCCGAGCTACGTCATGATGACCAGATGCAGACTATCCAGAAGACGCGCGGCGCTAGCCGGCTGCATCATGGACGAGATGCCGCCATCCAGATGACCTCGCGGGCATGGCGTGGCAGGTAACTCATCCTCACCTGGAGCCAGCCGGCCCAGTTCGCGGTAGCCACGTTCGGGGCAGTCGCCTGTTGACGATCACAAAATTCGCGCAAGAGCCGAATTACGTGAGCGTTCACAGTCGCCCTGCCTATATATGGCAAACTCACTCTGTAATCAGCGCCATGGTCTACACGCTCACGTAGCCGCCGTTCTGCACCCTGCTGGCCCGGGGAGCAGGAGGATCGTCGAGGCACGCGAGAACAGGTCGTTATGTTGGCCTGCGGACTCCTTGAGGTCTGGTGATCGCTTCTAACTAGATTCGCGCTAGGTCTGGGCGGCCCCGGAGTCGCACCCACGGGGCACCTATCCACGGTCCGGTCCCATCACGCTGGCTAGCGACACGGTTCGAGGCGGATGACGGATGAGGTCGTAGTCGCGGGCACTGTCACCAGAGGCAGCTCCGGCATGACGGCGAAGGTAGAAGGACGCTATGTGCACCACTACGTCCGCGACTCATGCCATGACCGCGGCAATCCGGGGCGCAGGACCGCCGGTGTGACCGGTCACGCCGCCCGCCGCGGGACCTGGCCCAAGCACGCCGACCGCACGGACAAAGTCGCCAGGGTGGCGCCGGGTCCGGACTGCACTCCTCATCCACGGATACACGCAGCGGTTCCCGGCTGCACGGCGCCTCTTGGGTGGCCTGGTGTTTCCGGGCTGGCGGCCATGAGTTCGGCTCCTATCCTGCAACGCTGTGACCAAGACCGACGCCGCTCGCGTGGTCTGCTTGGACACGTATCGGTACGGACTGGATCTGTTCGGGATGGCGGGCGTCCTGCGAGGCGTTATCAGCTCTATCATGAAGGCCACCTAGGGTGAGGCTTACGTAGTCCGTGTCAAGACCCTGATTCAGGAGCATCTAGCCAGATCATGAGCAAGACCCCGGCCGAGGACGGCACCGCCATAGGAGCTGTGCCTTTCATCAGCCGTCTTCGCCTCAAGAACTACAGATCCATCGCCCGGTGCGACGTTCGCCTGGGACCGCTAACGATCCTCGTGGGCCGAACGGGTCCGGCAAGAGCAACTTTCTGGATGCACTTGAGTTCCTCTGCAGAGCCGTTGCGACTTCCCCGAACCAGGCACTGGAGGAACGCGGAGGACTCGAGGCGGTGCTTCGCCAGGTACCGGATAGATCCGGCTCCTTCAGTGTCTCGGTCGAAGCGGCCGTCCCTTGGTGGCCAGCGCCAAGTGAAACGACCGCAAGCTACGAGATCGAGATCGGACGAGCGCAAGACGGCGCAGGCGGCATAGCGGTACTCCATGAGTCATGCGTGCTCCGCGGCCCCGGCGGCACCGGATTGCGGCTGAGCTTGGTGTGCCAAGTCTCCTCACGCCGACCCCCATGCGAATTCCTCGAGGGAAGATCACGATCACCGGCGGGATCGAACGTGGTATCGCGGCTGCGGCGCTGCGAGTTTCGGGGAAGGGCGGTGTGCTTGTCTTGCTGGACGCCGACAACGACTGTCCAGCCGAGTACGGTCCGCTCCTACTAGCACGTGCTACGGCCGTCAGACCAGACAAGCATGTCTCCGTGGTCCTCGCGAACCGCGAATTCGAAGCATGGTTCCTAGCCGCAGCACCGTCGCTGGCCGGGCAGTCCGGGTTTCCGGTCGAGTTTCCTCGGCCACAGAATCCCGAACTCCCGCGGGATTGCAAGGGTTTGCTCACCAAGGCGAGGCCAAAGGGACAGCCCTACAAGGAAACAGTCGATCAAGCGCCGCTCACTTCGGTCTTTGACCTGAAGATGGCGCGCGAGCACTCCGACTCTTTCGACAAGTTTTACCGCGAGGTCTCCCGCCTCCTCGGGGTTGACGTATAGGTTTCTGAAATCTTGTCGTTGTCTGTGACCTGCAACGTTACGGCTGACCCAGCAGTGGTCATGCCTATCTGCGCCGAAACTCATCCACATAGTGAGAGCAGCCGGGGCCATCCATGGTCACGTGGAACACCTTCGTCAGCGTAAGCACTACGTGCTCGCCGCTTCCGCGTGCCATGGCGATGACTGCCTGATGTCCGGGACGGTGGCTATGGAGATGGACTCCAGGAAGTACCCGTGGTAGATGCTGAGATCCACGTCAGCACTGTAATCAGTACCCGGCCGCGTCGGCGGCTCGCCCAGTAGCGGTAGCTGGGGTAGACCCGCTTCCCGGAAGCGATAGCTGCCTGGCGCGCCGCGGATCTGGCGGGCAAGTGAGGACGTTCGCGAGTGCTGCGACCATGGCGGAGAACACCATGGCAAAGATGTATAGGTCGGCGTGGCAGGACCCGGCGCTCAAGCGCTGGCTTCTCGCTGCGGAATGCCTGGCACCCACGACCGTCCGCTCGATCAGCGGCAATTGAGGACGTTCGCGTCAGGGACGGCCAGGCAAATATGCAAGGCAGCCGGCGGATGCAGGACCTATCGGCAGGGATGGCGCGAGACCGGCATGATAACCGCGTACGGTCCCCCCTGATGAGCGGTAGTCGGCGCATGGCGAGACCGTATGAGATCCTCGCAGAGCTGGGCGATCTGCACGGCCTGTAGCCGGCTGCGGGTGTCCGCTTGTGGCGCTGCGTAGCATTGGCCTGCGACAGCGTGGTCATCGGGTCGGCTGCTGACCAGCGGTAGCTGGTGTGTGGATGCCGAGGCGGTGCAACGCCGCGCTCCCGTCTGTCGTCACCCGGACTCGGCGGGGGAGGCCGGTGGATTCGATCCAGCCGCGCTGCCGAAGTGAGGTGGCGAGCTGTGCGCCGAGCTGGCCGCCGAGGTGCGGCCGCCCCGCGTGGCTGTCCATGCAGGAGAACGCGAGTATCCGGCGCGGGCGGGTTCGGGGCAGTTCCACCCCCAGGCCGGCCAGGACGCCGCCGGCGGCTGGGCCCAGCGCGAGTTCTCCTTCGCCGTCCCGGGCCCGCAGCG
>JAFARZ010000368.1 GCA_019245115.1 Streptosporangiaceae bacterium
ACTCGGCTACCGATGGCAAGCCTGGTTCAACGACTCATTCCAGTACCTCATGAACACGGTCCACTTCCAGCTCGATCCCGTCCGGGTGTCCGGGTACTCCATCGGGCTCAGGATCCTCCAGCCGTTCCACAGCTACGCCCTGATAACGATCCTGCAACATCTCATGGGCCTGGCGGTCGCGGTCATGATGTACGCGCTGGCCAGGCGCTTCAGCGCCCCTGCCTGGCTGGCCACGCTGGCGACGGTCCCGGTGCTTTATGACGGGTTCGAGATCGAGCTCGAGCATCTGATCATGTCGGACGTCCCGTTCCTGTTCCTGCTCACCTTGGCCATGACGCTGCTGCTGTGGGATCGTTCGGGTCCGTCGCTGCGCACCTGCGTCGCGGTGGGGCTGCTGCTGGGCATCGCGGACTGCGTGCGGTCCGTCGCGCTGCCGCTGCTCGCCGTCTTCGCCGTGTACATGATCATCAGGGGGTTCGGCTGGCGGAAGGTCGCGGCCACCATCGTGGTCTGCCTCATCCCGGTATCCGGCTACGCGGCCCTTTTCCATCTGGAGCATGGCCGGTTCGCGATGGAGGACGCCAGCGGCGTGTTCGTCTACTCGCGGGTGATGACCTTCGCCGAGTGCCCCAAGATGCGCGTGCCCGTCAACGAGCTGTGGCTGTGCGATTCCACCCCGCCGGCCCTTCGGCCGATCGACCAGGAATACATCTGGGGGCCGCAGTCCCCGCTCGACCGGTTCCCGCCGTCGAAGTTCTCCCCGGTGCCCAACTCGCTCGCGGAGAACTTCGCCATCCGGGCCATCGAGGCGCAGCCGCTCGATTACGCCAGGGCGGTCTTCGACGACACCTGGCGGGTGTTTGCCTGGAAGCGGTACGTCTTCCCCAACGCGCAGACCTACGACGAGTACGTGTTCAGCTATAAGGGAACCCCGATCCCGTCCTGGGACCGCGCCCATCTCGGCAGGTATGACTCCTACGCGGCCGCGTACGTCCATGGCAACCCGAATACCCAGGTGGTTGATCCGTTCGCCGCCATCATCCGGGGTTACCAGAGGTATGTCTGGCTGCCGGGCACCGTGTACGGGCTGATCCTGCTGGCGGGGCTGGGCGGGATCATGCTGGCCTGGCGACGGGTCGGCGGGGAGGCGCTGCTGCCATGGACAATCTCGTTCGCGCTGATCGTCATCCCGGCGGCGACCACCGAGTTCGACTACCGGTACGTGCTGCCGGCCGTGCCGTTCGGCTGCCTCGCGGCCGCCATGGCGTTCAGCCCGGGCACCGCGGGCGGCCGCCTGGTGCGGGAGCTAGCTGCCCGGGCATCGAAACACGAAGTTCCGGTACCTCCTCGGTGACGCCAGCGAGCTCGGCAAAGACGCCGGCACCGACGTCCCGGTCGTCGCGTTTGCCAAACTGCCCCGCCAGCCAAACGGCCCCGCTAGTATGCCGCAGGGGCCGACATTCACGTGAAGCTGGGTAAGTGTTCGGATAACACACAGCCAGCTTGCCTCGATTTCAGACCAAGGCTCGCAGCTCGGTTTACGGCGAGGGCTTCCTGAGCAAGTCCCGGACCTTCGCCGCTCTCCGTCGCCAGTGTGCCGCACCGGAGGAGCATATGACTTGGTTGGACCGCTACCTGCAGAATTGGCGAATCCGGAAAGCGCGGCGCGAGCTGCCCCCGGGTGCGCGCGTGCTCGATATCGGCACGTACGACGGCACGCTGTTCCGTCTCACGAAGGCAAGTGGCGTCGGCATCGACCCTGAGCTGGCCGCAGGGGCCTCGATTCCCGGAGTGACGCTGGTGAAGGGCTCGTTCCCCAAGGACCTGCCCGAGCTGCCAGACGAATCATTCGACGCGGTCACCGCGCTGGCGGTCGTCGAGCACGTGCCCGAAAGCGACCTGCCGATCTGGGCTGAGACGATTTCCCGGCTGGTGGTTCCCAACGGGCCACTGATCATTACCGTGCCAGCGCCGACGGTCGACACGATTCTCCACGTGCTCATGCGGCTTAAGCTGGTCGCGGGGATGGAAGCTCACCAGCACCACGGATTCAAGCCGAACGACCTTGATCACATCTTTACGGCTCCGCTGTGGCAGCGAGCCAAACACCGCACGTTCCAGCTGGGCCTGAACCATCTCTACGTCTTCGAACGCGAATCGCGACCGAGCGGGTGACCGGCGGGGCCTTACGCTCGGGATCTCGCCAGGCTCACGCGCTGGCCCGTGGCGTTCCGGCGCCGGTGGACGCCCGCAGCCGCAACGTGGCCCGGACATACACCGGAGCTTCCACCTCCCCGCCGTCGGGGCCGTCGAGCCTACCCACCAGCATCTCGACCGCCGCTTCGGCCTGGCGCTCCGGATGCAGGTCGAGCGCCGTAACCGGCGGGTCGCCCTCGCGCGCCTGGACGCAGTCGACCCCGGCCGCGATCAGCAGGTCTCCCGGTATCTGGCGGCTGCAGGCGGCCGCGGCCCGCAGGGCGCCGCGGACGAACCTGGCGGCCACCACGAAGATGGCGTCGGGCGGCTGACGACCGTCCAGCAGGCGCCGGGTCGCCTGGAACGCGCTCTCTTCACCCGGTTGCATGGCCACCGGGACGATCAGCCGCGGCGCGGAATGTTCGCTGATCCATGAGTCGACCGCGCCGAGGGTCTCGGTCGCCCAGCCCCAGTCGGTCTCCGGTACCAGCAGCGCGATGCGCTCGGCCCCCTGCGCGGTCAGGTGGTCCAGTACCTGGCGGGTGTTCGCGTCGGTCTCCGAGGCGACGTACCAGCGGTCATCGGGCCGTCCGAGATCTCGCTCGATGGTGACGACCGGGAGACCGTGCTCGGTCAGCAGGCTCACCCTCGGGTCTCGCGGCGCCGGGTCCACCACGATGCCGCCGTCGATGCCGAACCCCCGCAGGCCTGTCTGCACGATCGTCGGTGGCAGCAGCATCAGGGCCTGCTCCCGCGAGAACGCGGCGGCCGCGGCCGAGGTCGCCAGCTGCATGTAGAAGTCCAGGCTCAGCGCCTCGTCCGCCTGGACGTCGGCGCGCACGGGAAGCAGCAGCCCCAGGGTGTCCGACCGGCCAGATCGCAGGCCCCTGGCGTTCCGGTTGGCCCGGTACCCGAGCTGCCTGACCACCTGCATCACCTGCGCCCGGGTGGCCGGATCGACCCGGCCCTTGCCGTTGAGGGAGTGCGAGACGGTCGTTATCGAGACGCCAGCTGCCTTCGCCACGTCGCGAATCGTCGGTCGGATGGCCATCGGTCCTGATTCGAGCCCTTGACACCGTTAAAGGTCCCACTCTAGCGTGTGCCAAAAGGATTTGGCACCTCACCTAGCACATCACCCAGCCCACCACCTGGCGCACCATCTGGCAGACCCCGGCGGCTCCGCACTCCCGAGAGGCAGGTCGCGATGCGTACCCGAATATCCCCAGCTCTCCGTATTCCATCGAGGTGCGCCGCCATCGTGGCCACAGGGCTGCTCACCGCCGCCTGCGCCTCGACCTCGACCTCGACCTCGGGCACCAGCACGAGCTCAGCCACAGCGTCGGCCGCGGCCGTCACGGTGCCCTCCTCGGCCCTCGGCCAGGCCGGCACGATCCGGTACTGCTCCGATATCTCCTCCCCGCCGCTGGAGTTCTACGCCAGCGGCCAGACGCCGACCGGATCCGACGTCGATCTCGGCAACGCGATAGCGCACGAGCTGGGGCTTACGCCGCAGTGGGTGAACACCGCCTTCGCCGGGATCATCCCGGCGCTGCAAGCCGGTCACTGCGACGCGATCTTGTCCCAGCTGTTCGACAAGCCGGCCCGCCGGGCGGTGGTGAACTTCGTCGACTACATGAACTCCAGCGAGGCCGTACTGGTACGCGCGGGCAACCCGAAGCACGTGACCGGCATCGCCGGCCTGTGCGGCCTGAACGTGGCCGCCGAGACCGGGACCACCGTCACCGACTACCTGAGCCAGCAGAGCAAGACCTGCACCGCCGACGGCAAGCGCCCGATCCAGGTCCAGACCTTCCTGCGCGACAGCGACGCGCTGAACCAGCTCGCGCTGGGCCACGTGGACGCCTACGGCACGACGGTGGAGACCGCGGGATATGACATGTCCAAGAACCGGGGCATGTTCGAGATCGCCGGCCCGGCATTCGGGCAGATCCCGACCGGCATCGCCACGGTCAAGAGCAACACGGCCCTGCAGCACGCGCTCGCGGCCGCCTTCGCCGCCCTCATCAAGAACGGCACCTACACGCAGATCATGACCAAGTGGAACCTCGGTCCGGACATGCTCAAGCAGGGTTAGCCGGCGTGCACTTCGACTGGTCGTTCTTCGGGCACCTGCTGCTCCACCCGCCCGGCAGCTTCGTCGCGGGCGCCGTGAAGACCATCTACCTGTCGATCATCGCCCAGGCCCTGGGCGTGGCCCTGGGCCTGGTCCTGGCGCTGTGGCGGCGCAGCCGCCAGCTGCCGCTGCGGGTGTTCGCCAGCGGGTACATCTGGCTGGTCCGCGGCACCCCGCTGCTCGTCCAGGCGGTGATCATCTACGACGGCAGCTCGGCCTTGGGGCTGTACTCCTTCCGCACGCTGAGCATCGGGGTGATCTCCATTCCCGGTGTCGTCCAGGCCGGCATCATCACCCTGGCGCTGAACGAAGGCGCCTACATGGCCGAAATCATGCGCGCCGCGATCGATTCGGTGGACCGGGGCCAGACCGAGGCGGCGGAGTCGCTGGGCATGCGCCGCCGCCAGGCCATGCGGCACGTCGTCCTGCCGCAGGCCATGCGGGTGGTCATCCCTCCGCTCGGCAACGAGTTCAACAACATGCTGAAGGTCACATCGCTGCTGAGCGTGATCGGGCTCCAGGAGCTGTTCCTGGCCGCGCAGGACTACAACTCGACCACGTTCCGCACCTTTGAGATCTTCCTGGTGGCCGCCATCTACTACATCATCATGACGACCGCCTGGTCCTTTATCCAGGCCGCCATCGAGCGCCGCCTGCAGGCCAAGGGCGGCGATCCCGTACAGAGCGTCCCGCTGCGCCAGCGCCTGTTCGGCGGCGGGCCCCGTGGCGGGCTGAGCGTGGCGGGCGAGCCGCTGCGAGGCGCCCGGTGACCAGAACGGAGGGCGGCCCCCAGCTCGCGGTCCAGGCCGAAGGCGTCCACAAGTGGTTCGGCCGCGTCCACGTCCTGGACGACGTCAGCCTGGACATCGCCGCCGGCGAGGTCGTGGTGATCATCGGCCCGTCCGGTTCGGGGAAGACCACGCTGCTGCGGTGCATGAATCACCTCGAGCGCGTCGATCGCGGCCGGCTGTTCGTCAACGGCCACCTCATCGGTTACCGGGTGAACGCCAGGGGCGAGCTGACCGAGGAGTCGGAGGCGGAGATAGCCCGGCAGCGGCGGGAGATCGGCTTCGTGTTCCAGCACTTCAACCTGTTCCCGCACCTGACCGCGATCCAGAATGTGGCCCTGGCGCCGATCCGGGTGCGCAAGGCACCCAAGGACCAGGGCCTGGCCGAGAGCCGCAAGCTGCTGGCCCGGGTCGGGATCGAGGATAAGTGCGACGCCTACCCGCGCCAGCTTTCCGGCGGCCAGCAGCAGCGCGTCGCCATCGCCCGGGCGCTGGCGATGAAGCCCAAGCTGATGCTGTTCGACGAGGCCACCAGCGCGCTGGACCCGGAGATGGTCGGCGAGGTCCTCGAAGTGATGCGGGAACTGGCCGCCGAAGGGATGACCATGGTCGTCGTCACCCACGAGATGGGCTTCGCCCGCGGAGTCGCCAGCCGGGTGATCATGATGGATCAGGGCCGGATCATCGAGAGCGGACCGCCCGCGGAGGTCCTTGACCGGCCGCGGCACGAACGCACGCAGGCCTTCTTGTCGAAGGTGCTGCACTGACGTGATGATCACCCGTTACGCGCCCGGCGGTGCCGTCGCGGCGGCCAGTCACCTCGCCGCGTCAGCGGGCCTGGCGATGCTCCGGCGCGGCGGCAACGCGGTTGACGCGGCCATCGCCACGGCCGCCGTCATGGCCGTGACCTCGCCGCACATGTGCGGGCTCGGTGGTGACCTGTTCGCCCTGGTAGCCGAGCGTGACCGGGATCCGGTCGCGCTCAACGCGTCGGGCCGGGCCGGTTCCGGTGCCGAACCGGGTCGGCTGCGCGCCGAGGGCGCTCGGGAGATGCCGTTCGTCCGCGACATCCGCAGCGTCACGGTCCCCGGCTGCGTGGACGGCCTGGTGATGCTGGCCGAGCGCTTCGCGTCGCTCTCGCTGGCCGACCTGCTGGCCCCGGCCCGGCGGCTGGCCCGCGAGGGCTTTCCCGTCTCCGCCACGCTGGCCGAAGCGTCCACTGAGCTCGCGCCGGACGAACGCGCCCTCGCGTTCGGGGCTCCTGAGCCGCTGGTCCGCGGCCGCCGCCTGGTCCTGGCGGGCATCGGCGAGGCGCTGAGCGACATCGGCACGCACGGCCGGGCCGGCTTCTACCAGGGATCGTCCGGCGACAATCTCCTCGCCCTCGGCGGCGGCGAGTTCACCGCCGACGACCTGCGCGCCCGGCACGCCGACTGGGTCCAGCCCCTGCAGCTGCCCGCCTTCGGCCGCAGGCTGTGGACGGCTCCGCCCAACTCCCAGGGCTACCTGGCCCTGGCCGGCGCCTGGATCGCCGAGCAGGCCGGCCTCCCAGACGATCCCGGCGACGAACGCTGGGCCTTCACGCTGGTGGAGGCGGCCCGGCAGGCCGCCTTCGACCGGCCGTCCGTGCTGCACGAGCACGCCGACGGCGCCGGACTCCTCGCCGCCGGACGCCTGGCCCCCCGCGCCGCCGCGGTCCGCGAGCAGGCCAGCCGGGGGCTGGCCGACGTCTACGGCGACGGCGGCACGACCCACATCTGCGCGGTGGACCGCGACCGCACCGGCGTATCGCTCATCATGTCCAATGCCGCCGACTTCGGGTCGCGCCTCGTCCTGCCCGGCCAGGGCATCGTCCTGCACAACCGCGGCATGGGCTTCTCGCTGCGGCCGGGGCACCCGACCGAATACGGACCCGGGCGGCGCCCGCCGCACACGCTGACGCCACTGGTCATCACCGGCCCCGACGGCGTGCTCGACACCGTGGCCGGCACGATGGGCGGGGACGCCCAGCCGCAGGTGCTCCTGCAACTGCTCGCCCGGATGTTCGCCCGCGGCCAGGATCCGGGCGAGGCGATCGCCGCCCCCCGGTGGGTCCTCAGCCGGGATCCCACCACCTACTTCGACATCTGGCAGCTGGAGGACCCGCCGCTGGTCCGCCTGGAACACGACGCCCCCCGCTCCTGGGCCACGGGGCTGCGCGCCCGCGGATATGAGGTCGTCGACAGCCCGCCCGGCGATCAGGCCTTCGGCCACGCCCAGGTGATCAGCCTCACCCGCGACGGCATGCTGGCCGGCGCCGCGGACCCACGCTCGGGCGACGGGGCCTTCACCGGCTGGTGATTTCTGCGCAACTCCAAGCACGCCCGCCTCTTGAAACTCATTGTCCGGTTTATGACCATATAGGTAGACGGCGAAGGAGGGTGCCATGGCCACCAGCGGAACCGGCCTAGCCCGAGGGGCCATCGGACTGCGCGAGGTCCTGTTCCAGTCGGTCACCTCGATGGCGCCGGCCGGCGCGGTGGCGCTGTCTATCGCGGCGGGCGCCACCTACGCCGGCGGCGCGCTGCCGCTGGCCGTGCTGCTCGCCCTGATCGCGTGCATGCTGGTCGCGATCTCGATCGGTCAGCTGGCCAAGCACCTGCCCAGCGCCGGCAGCATCTACACCTATCCCGCCGAAGCCATCCACCCCGCGCTCGGCTTCCTCGTCGGCTGGGGTTATGCGCTGGTCGAGGCGCTGATCGGCCCGCTCACCATGGTCCTGTTCGGCTACCTGTTCGGCTCGATCGCCAACAGCGAGTGGGGCTGGCCGTTCACCACCACCTGGGTGATCTTCATGATCGTCGGGGCGATCCTGCTGGCCGGGCTGAACTACCGCGGCATCCAGGTCAGCGCGCAGGCCGGCACGCTGCTTGGCCTGTTCGAGATCGTGGTCTTCGTGCTGCTCGCCATCTGGCTCGTCGCCAAGGCCGGCTCGCACAACACGTTCAATGTGTTCACCCTGCACTTCGCCACGATCAAGGGCTACAAGGGCTTCTCCGGCATCGCGGCCGGCTCGATCTACACGATCCTGGCATTCGTCGGCTTCGAGGCCTCGGCCCCGCTGGCCGAGGAGGCGCGCAACCCCCGGCGCACCATCCAGGTCGCCGTGGTTGCCTCGTGCCTGGCCATCGGCCTGTTCTACGTGTTCACCACCTACGCGGGCGCCGTGTTCACCGGCCCGGACAAGTTCGTGAGCTTCGGCGCGCTCGGCGGTGGCAGCCCGTGGATCCAGCTGGGCCGCGACGCCTGGGGCCTGGGCTGGGTGGTGGTGTTCCTGGCCATCGTGAACTCCACCTTCGCCAACGGCAACGCCGGCACCCTGGCCACCACCCGGACCTGGTACGCCATGGCCAGGATCAGGCTGCTCCCCTCCCCGCTGGCCAGGGTCCACCCGCGGTGGAACTCCCCGTTCGTCGGCGTGGCGGTCCAGCTGGTCGTCACGCTCGCCATCGGCCTGCCCATCGGCCTGCACTTCGGGCCGACCGTGGCCTTCGTCTTCCTGGCCACCATCCTGACCGGCATCATGATCGCCATCTACATGGTGTTCAACCTGTCCTGCCTGCTGTATTACCTGCGCAAGCGCCGCGGCGAGTTCAACGTCCTACTGCACGCGGTGATCCCTGTCGTCGGCATCCTGGCCTTCATTCCGGCCTGGCTCACCGCGCTGGGTCTCGGATCGAGCTTCCTGAAGTTCGTCACGCCGCTCAGCTACCCGGCCAGCGAGACCGGCCTGGCCATCGGGATCTGGTACCTGATCGGCCTGGTCGTGCTGGGCTACCTGTACGCGCGGCACCCGGAACGGCTGCCGGAGATGAAGAAGGTCTTCGCCGACGACGGCGTGCCCTCGGGCGAGCCCGTGGCCAGCGGGGAAGCGGCGTGAAGGCGGACGAGGGCTACATCGAGGTCCCCGGCGGGAAGGTCTGGTACCGCGTCGTCGCCCCGGAGGCCGAAACGGGCGCCACCCCGCTGCTGTGCCTGCACGGCGGCCCCGGGTTCACCCACTACTACCTGGAGCCGCTCGAGGCGCTGGCCGAACACCGCCCGGTCATCTTGTACGACCAGCTTGGCTGTGGCCGCTCGGACCGGCCGGATGACCTCAGCCTGTGGACCGTGGACCGGTTCGTGGCAGAGCTGGCCCAGGTCCGTTCGGCCCTTGATCTTGACCGCCTGCATCTGTTCGGCAGTTCCTGGGGCGGCATGCTGGCCATGCAGTACGTCCTGGACCGCCAGCCGGACCTGGAGAGCCTGATCCTGTGCGGCAGCCCGGCCAGCATGATCCGCTGGGTGGCCGACTGCGGCGAGCTGCTGGCCGAGGAGACCGAGCAGACCAGGCGCGTCATCCGCGAGCACGAGGCGGCCGGCTTCACCGCCTGCCCCGAGTACCAGGCCGCCATCCTGGGCTTCTACCGCAAGCACGTGTGCCGCCTCGACCCCTGGCCGGCCGGCCTGGAGCGCTCCTTCGCCGAAGCCGGCTACGACGTCTACAACACGATGAACGGCCCGAGCGAGTTCACCGTCACCGGCACGCTGAAGACCTGGGACATCATGGACCGCCTGCCGGAGATCGGGATCCCGACCCTGCTGGTCGGCGGCCGCTACGACGAATGCACGCCCGGTCACCTCGGCGACATGCACCGCCGGATCGCCGGATCGCAGCTGGTGATCATCGAGGACGCCTCCCACCTGTGCTTCGCTGAGCAGCCAGAGACGTTCAACCGGACCTTGAATTCATTTTTGACCTAACGAGGAGGGCTCGAGCCCCGGTGTATCCGCTTGCCTTACCTGGCCGGCGCCGGGTATGAACAGCAGGTGCTACGCGGAGAGCTGATCGGGCTGCGAGCCCAGCTGGACAGCGACATCGAGGTCTTCGAGACCGAACTCCTGACCGACGTCGACACCCGGATGCGCAGCGACAACCGTCCCTGGCGGCC
>JAFARZ010000380.1 GCA_019245115.1 Streptosporangiaceae bacterium
GCCGGGGGACGACCTACCATGGATATATGACGACATGGCAGACGCCGAAACGAGCCGGGTACATGAACCCGGTCTCGCGGCTTGCGGCTGCCTTGATTGGTCTGGAGTATGGAGTGGTTGCTGTGTAAGCGCCAAGCGGCACTTGCCGGCGACCGCCCCAGGGAAAGCCCCTTCGGGGCGGTCTTCATTTGCTCCGTTTCCAGAATCTGGGGGATGGGCCAGCGGATAGGCAGCCGGTCCCTAAAACCGGCCAAATGCGGGTTCAACTCCTGCCGTCCCTGCGAGCCTCTCGTACAGGCTTGATTATTGACATGTCCATAAGTGTGAGCACCATGAAACGGCAGGCCGAAGCCCTGTGCGGAGGCCTGCCCGTGGGGGTGACAGCTAAGGAGCGGGCGCGCCCTGCAAGCGTTGCCGTAGCCGGTTCGATTCCGGCCATCTCCACTGAGGTGATCGCAGTGAAATAGGCTCGGACATCCGGGCTTTACTTGCCCAGGCGGGGGCATCTGGGCGGTAGGCGGATGAACAGGGCTGGCCGAAGATGGGCGAGGAGCCTCGGTAGTAGAGGTTTCTCGTCAAGGTCACATAATCCGGGAAGGCAAGTGAAGCTCGCTGATATGGCCCCGGCGGGCCTGTCTGGGTCACGGGACTGAGCTTCGGCATCGACCCGGGCAGCTTGCCCGCATTCCATTCCTGCGGTGGGCGGGTTGACCTGGAATGGTGATTGCTCTCCGGGCTTGATCACAAGGCGGCCTCGGGCCGCGCTTGGTCGAAGGGCGATTGGAACGTCCGGCGGTACGCCGCCGGTGAGACCCCGGTGTGCTTCTTGAAGTGCGCGCGCATGTTCGTGGCGGTGCCGAACCCGCATGCTGCGGCGACCGCTTCGACCGGCGTGCTGGTGGTCTCCAGCATTTCCTGTGCCCGGCGCACCCGTTGCAGGAGCAGCCAGTGCAGCGGGGGCTTGCCGATGGTGCGGGTGAATCTGCGCTCCAGCGCCCGGACGCTCAAGCCTGCTTGCGCGGCCAGGTCGGCGACGGTGAGCGGGACGCCCAGCCGTGCGTTCGCCCAGTCGATCAGCGGGGCGAGCCAGTCATCGTCCGCGTTCGCCGTGCCGCGAGTGTACTGGGCTTGGCCGCCTTGGCGATGCGGTGGCGTGACGAGCCGGCGGGCCAGGTCCGCGGCCACGGCGGCGCCGTGGTCGATGCGGACGACGTGCAGGCAGGCGTCGATGCCGGCCGCTGTGCCGGCGGAGGTGATGACGTCCCCTTCGTCGACGTAGAGGACGCTGGGATCGACGTGTACTGACGGGTAGCGGCGGGCGAGCTCAGCCGCGTGCATCCAGTGGGTGGTCGCCCTGCGGCCATCCAGGACGCCGGCCGCGGCGAGTATGAACGCACCGGAACAGATGGAGACCAGGCGTGCGCCGCGCTCGTGCGCGGCCCGCACGGCGGCCACCAGCTGTTCAGGCGGATCATCGTGCACGTCGGCACACGCCGGAACAACGATTGTGTCTGCGTGCGCCAGCGCGCCGGAGTCGTCCGTGGCGGGGAACAGGAAGCCGGGCCCGATCCGCACCGGGCCATCGCCGAGACCCACGACCGAGAACCGGTACCACGGGGAGACGAGGTCCGGCCGGTCGATACCAAAGACCTCACAGGGCACGGATGCCTCGAAGACCGGCATGCCGCTGGTCAACGCCAAGGCGACCCAGTGCCGTGAACCGGCCATGACGGAAATCTAGCGCATCACGCCGGATCCGACACTCGTGCGGTGGCGGCCGTTACGTCAGCATCGACTCATGACATCGAAGACGGACGGAGATAACCGATGAGCGCGGGCGCTGCCCCCGGATCAGCTACCCGCGCCGTGAGCGCCGGGAATCGCGTGACTATGGTGCCGCCCGCAGCTGCGGAGCAGGCCTGCGCCCACTTCCGGGGCAGGCTCGCCTATGAGGCCGACCCGGCCGACGTCGCCAGGGACCTCGCCGACGGTACCGCTGGGTTCACCCTTATCGACTGCCGCCCGGCCGGCAACTACCTCAAGACCCACCTGCCCGGCGCGGTCAGCCTGCCATGGCAGGAGATCACCGATGCGCGCGTGCAGGCGCTGCCGGAGGGGTTGCTCATCACCTACTGCTGGGGCCCGTCGTGCAACGCGGCCACCAAGGGCGCGATGCTGCTCGCCGCCTGCGGCAGGCAGGTCAAGGAAATGATCGGCGGACTCGAATACTGGGTCCGTGAAGGCCACCCGACCGAAGGGCGCCGGCCGGTCCGGCGAGGGCAGGAGAAACCGGCTGACTGGGGGCTGACCGCATGACCGGCACCCCAAGCGGCGGCGCGCTTACCGCGATCGAGATCCCTGACGCCACGGCCGAACCCGCCGCCTACGTCCGGGCGCTGCTCGGCACCCTCGGCGATCGCGATCCACTCGAGGTGTACGAGACGACCGCCGGGCAAGTGCGCCGGCTCTGCCAGGACCTGTCGGCCGGGCAGTGGGATGTTCCGCTCGGCGCAGGTGAGTGGAACGCCGCGCAGATCGTCGGGCACCTCATCGATGTCGACATCGTCTACGGATTCCGGTTCCGGCTCGTGCTCACCGAGCAGGAACCCGCATACCCCGGATACCAGGAGAAGCTCTGGTCGCAACTCCCCCATCCCGAGCCCGCCGAACTCCTCAGCGTGCTCGCCGGGCTGCGGGCATATAACACCGCGCTGCTCCGCGGCACCCCGCGCGATCGATGGCAGCGGCGGGGGACTCACGGTGAGCAGGGGCGTGAGCAGTTCGGCTTGATGGTCACCAAGATCGCCGGGCATGACCTGGCTCATCTCAATCAACTCACCCGCACCGTCGCCGTCGCCACCGGAGCGAACGCCGGCCCCGGCTCACGCAGAAACGGGAAATGAATGGCCAGTACCAGCCAGCCGGCGATGACGCTGCACCGCCTGCAGCAGTTCAGCGCCGCATGGACGGCCGCAGACCTTGACGCCCTGATGAGCTACATGACCGACGACTGCGTATACCACGCATCGGTCGGCCCCGAGCCGGGCTCCACCTACCGCGGCAAGGACGAGGTGCGACGCGGGTTCGCCGCCGTCCTCGCCTACGACCACGGACGTGAACGCCACGACGGGACCGCGTTCATCCACGGAAACGTCGGAGTCGCCGAATGGTCCTTCTGCGAGAAGGC
>JAFARZ010000415.1 GCA_019245115.1 Streptosporangiaceae bacterium
ATTCCCCACTGCTGCCTCCCGTAGGAGTCTGGGCCGTGTCTCAGTCCCAGTGTGGCCGGTCGCCCTCTCAGGCCGGCTACCCGTCGTCGCCTTGGTAGGCCGTTACCCCACCAACAAGCTGATAGGCCGCGAGCTCATCCCTAGCCGGTAACCCTTTCCACCACGGCAGATGTCGGCCGTGGTCATATCCGGTATTAATCCCGGTTTCCCGGAGCTATCCCGGAGCTAGGGGCAGATTGCTCACGTGTTACTCACCCGTTCGCCGCTCGAGTACCCCGAAGGGCCTTTCCGCTCGACTTGCATGTGTTAAGCACGCCGCCAGCGTTCGTCCTGAGCCAGGATCAAACTCTCCGTTGAATGTCTATAAGCACCGCAATAGAGCCCGTCGCCAGGCGACGGGAAACCAGTTGCGGGCAGACTTGAAGAGCGCTTCCCGAAGGAAGCAGTCCTTAGCTTTCCGTTGCGGGTCAGGCACCGGCGAGGTGCCTCATCCCGCAGACGGGGTTGTGCTTCGTATGCACTGGCTTTTAGCACGCTGTTGAGTTCTCAAGAAACGGACGCTCACCCTTACCGAACTTCCGTTCGGCTCCGGGGCAACCACTCAAACTTACCGGAGTCCGAATCCCTTGTCAACTCCGCTCCGTAGAACGTTGCCGACTCGTGATTCCTTCCCCGCCCCCAGGATGCATCCTTCAAGGGCCTACGCGCGTGGCGCAAGCCTTATGAGATCGGCTTCCTGGTGGCTCCCCGGGACTGTCCGCCTTCCGGCGACCCATTCCCTCGGGGCAAGAAGAACTTTAGGGAACCGCGGGCCCTTCGTCAAATCGTGTTTCCCGGGGGGTACAAACTCAGCCTTCCGGGGGGTACAAACCAACCCCCCGGACCCCCCGGCCCGCGACGCTTCCCGCCGTAGTTTCGCCTGGTCGGGAGGGCCTTTGGCCCTCCGCGAGCCAGGCGACCGCGAAGCTCGCTGCCGCTCGCCGCGGCGCCTAGGTGGGCCGATGGCACCCTGCCTACAGCTGGACGATTACAGCGCCTACGGTGCGTTTGCCCCGGCGGAGCACTAGGTAACGACCGTGCAACAGGTCCTCTGGGCCTGGAGCCGCGTTCACGTCCGTGATCTTCCGGTTGTTCAGGTACGCGCCACCTTCGGCGATGGCGCGGCGCGCGGCCGACAAGCTCGGCACGATCCCGGCCTCCGCTATGAGGTTCACCACGGACGGCAGCTCCCCGCCCGGAACCGAAATCTCCCCAGGACGCAGCTCAGCCACCGCGGCGCTGAGCGTCCCCTCGTCGAGGTCTTCCAGTGCTCCCTGGCCGAACAGCGCCCTGCTCGCCGCGACCACCCGGACGCACTCCTCCGCTCCGTGCACCAACGTGGTCATTTCCTCGGCCAGCGCCCGCTGTCCGGCCCGTAGCGCGGGCCGGGAGACCGACTCGGCTATCAGCGCCTCGATCTCCTCCCGGCTCTTCAGGCTGAACGCCTTGAGCAGCCCGGGGACCTCGTCATCCGCCCGGTTGAGCCAGAACTGGTAGAACGAGTAGGGCGGCATCAGGTCGGCGCTGAGCCAGATGGCCCCGCCCTCGGTCTTGCCGTACTTGGTCCCGTCCGGCTTGGTGATCAGCGGCGTGGCGAGCGCGTGCACCGACGTGCCCTCGACCCGCCTGATGAGGTCCACGCCCGACACCAGATTGCCCCACTGGTCGCTTCCGCCGGTTTGCAGCGTGCAGCCGTACCGCCGGTAAAGCTCCAGGTAATCGAGCGCCTGGAGGAGCTGGTAGCTGAACTCCGTGTAGCTGATCCCCCCGCCCTCGAGCCGGGCCTTGACCGACTCCCGGTCCAGCATCCGGTTCACCGAGAAGTGCTTGCCCACATCGCGCAGGAACTCCAGAGCGCTCAGCTGCCCGGTCCATTCCAGGTTGCTAACGATCAGCCCGCCCGTCGGCCCCGGGCCGAGATCGATGAACCGCGACACCTCCCCGCGGATCCGGTCGACCCACCCGGCGACGACATCGGCGGAGTTGAGCACTCTTTCCGTGGATTTACCGCTCGGGTCTCCGATCAGTCCGGTCGCCCCGCCGACCAGGCCGATCGGCCGGTGGCCGGCGAGCTGAATCCGCCGGAGCGTCAGCATCTGCACCAGGTTCCCGATGTGCATCCCGGGCGCGGTCGGATCAAACCCGCAGTAGAAAGTTACCGGACCGGTATCCAGCGCCTTGCGCAGCTCGTCGGGGTCGGTCGAAATGGCGATCAGGCCGCGCCACGAAAGCTCGTCGATGATGTCACTCACCAGTGCATGGTGCCACCTCACCGGACCCGAGGGGTAACCGGTTTGCGTTTGCGCGGGACATATGGCCGGTACACGGACACCGTAGGCTCGCCGTCGATCCAGAACCGCCACGCGACTTCACCGCCGCTGCTCACTCCCACGCGCGGCCCGCTCAAGATCTTTTGGAACGAACGATCTGTGGTGTCCCCTCTGGGCCCCCTGATCCGCAGCGGTGAATCCGGCCCGCAAACGTCCGCACCGTTCTGGCCCCGGTCGATGCCCAGAGCCTGGCAGAGCCGGGCCGGCCCGCGGGCCAGGTCGCGGGACGCCTTCCCGTTGCCGCGAACGCGGTGCTCAATTGGCCTGGACCTGCGGTCGCGGCGCTGGCGGGCGAGCTCCTCGCCCTCGACAACCCGTCCGGCCCGGAGCAGCACGGCGGACGCGGTCCCCGGCGGCAGGCACACGAGGTTCACGCAGAAGTGCATGCCGTAGGTGAAATACACATAGGCGTGCCCGGGCGGCCCGAACATCACGGCGTTGCGCGATGTCTGTCCCCGGTAAGCATGCGAAGCCGGGTCGACCGCGCCCATGTACGCCTCGACCTCGGTGAGCTCGACCGCCACCAGTCCCGCGGCGGTCTCGTGCTCCAGCACGCACCCGAGCAGCTCGGGACCCACGTCGACCGCCGCCCGGTCAAAGAAGCTTCTCTCCATGATCATGGGTCGTTTGCGGGAATAGTTACCGCCTTTGACCCATGATCATGAGGCGAGGGCGTGGGCAAGGGGTGGAGGCGTATCACGGGACGTCGGCGGCCCAGGCGGCGTGCTCGTCGGTGGCTGCGCGCAGCGCGGAGATCTGCTCCGCGACGCGTTCCGGCGCCGTGCCGCCGTATGCCTTGCGGGCCGCCAGCGCCCCGGCCACGGTGAGCACCTCGCGCACGTCGGGCGTCAGGTACTCCGAGATCTTCGCCAGGTCGGCATCGCTGACCTCGTCCAGGTCGCAGTCGTGAACCTGGCACCACACCACCAGGTGACCCACCACCTCGTGCGCTTCGCGGAAGGGGACGCCCCGGCGGACCAGGTACTCCGCCAGATCGGTGGCCAGCGTGAACCCGGCCGAGGCGACGCCGCGCAACCGTTGCGTGTTGACCCGGAACGTGGCGACCATCCCCGCCATGGCCGGCAGCACGAGCAGCAGCGTGTCAATCGCGTCGAAGACCGGTTCCTTGTCCTCCTGAAGATCCCGGTTGTAGGTCAGCGGCAGCCCTTTGAGCGTGGTGAGGAGACCGGTCAGCCCGCCGATCAGGCGCCCGGCCTTACCCCGGGCCAGCTCGGCGACGTCGGGATTCTTCTTCTGCGGCATGATCGAGGAGCCGGTCGCGTAGGCGTCGTCGATCTCGATCCAGCCGAACTCGTACGAGGACCACAGCACGATCTCCTCGCCGAGCCGGGACAGGTGCACGCCGATGAGCGCGGCGGCGAACAAGAACTCGGCGGCGAAGTCGCGGTCGGCGACCCCGTCCATGGAGTTCGGCGCCGCGCTGTCGAAGCCGAGCTCGGCCGCCATTCCCACCGGATCGAGCGGCAGCGAGGATCCGGCCAGCGCGCCCGAACCGAGCGGGCTCACCGCGGCTCGCCGGTCCCAGTCCCGCAGCCTGCCGATATCCCGGCCGAAACTGTGCGCGTGGGCGAGCAGCTGGTGGGCGAACAGGACCGGCTGCGCGTGCTGGAGGTGCGTCATCCCCGGCGCGGGCACCTCGCCGCTGGCCACGGCCTGATCGACCAGGGCGGTCTGGAGCTCGGTGATCCGGCTGACCAGCAGCCGGACATGATCACGCAGATACAGGCGCAGATCGGTCGCGATCTGGTCGTTACGGCTGCGGCCGGCGCGCAGCTTCCCGCCGAGCGCGCCCAGGCGTTCCAGGAGGCCCCGCTCCAGCGCGGTGTGCACGTCTTCGTCGGCCACAGTCGGCCGGAACGATCCGTCCTGGACGGCCCGGTCCAGCTCACCGAGCGCGTTGAGCATCGCGTCAAGCTCGTCGTCGGTCAGCAGCCCGGCCCGGTGCAGCACCCGGGCATGCGCCCGGGAAGCGCGCAGGTCGTACCGGGCCAGCCGCCAGTCGAACTGCACGCTCACCGACAGGCGGGCCAGCGCCTCCGCGGGTCCGGCGGCGAAGCGCCCGCCCCACAGCCGCGTCGCCGACTCGTCTTCCTGCTGATCTGCCATGCACCAAACCTTACGGGAACAGCCTCGACGACATGGATGTGACAACCATGCCGTCAGGACGACATGAATGTCACTTGGGTGTGGCTCCGGTCCCTGGCCAGCGGCACCGATGGCACCATCGGCCACGCTCTAATAGCGGTACTGACCGGTTTGAGCGGCACCGATGGCACCATCGGCATGCTACGCGGCGAGCGAAGCGAGCTTTACCGAGCCATCCGCCTACGGTGGCCCGGCGGCGAGCGGAGCGAGCTTCGCCGATCGCCCGGCCGCGAAGGCCCCGGGCCTTCCGGCCGGGTGATACTGCGGAGGGAAGCGTCGCGGGCCGGGGGGCCTGGGGGGTTGGTGTTTACCCCCCAGAAGAATGGCGGCGGGAGGCGTGGCGGCTGAGGGTCGCGGCCAGGGCTTCGCCGCCCGTCGGGTCGCGGGTGATGACCAGGACGGTGTCGTCGCCGGCCACCGTGCCGAGGATGGCGGGGAGCGCCGCGTGGTCGAGGACCGAGGCGAGGAACTGTGCGGCACCGGCGGGCGTGCGGAGCACGACCAGGTTGGCGCTCGCCTCCGCCGACGTCAGCAGCTCCCCGAGGTAACGAGCGAGGCGTGGCGGAATTTCTTCGGTGACGGTCGTCGAGGAGTCGCTGAATCCTGGGCCGACCGGGCCGTCGGGCAGCGAGTAGACCAGCGAGCCGTCGGTGGCGCGCAGCTTGACGACGCCGAGTTCCTCCAGGTCACGGGACAGCGTCGCCTGAGTCACCTGCACGCCCGAGTACTTGCCAAGCAGCTCGGCCAGCTCCTCCTGCGAGTGGACCCGCTCACGCGCGAGTATCGCGGCGATGCGCGCCTGCCGGGCCGGCTTGGTCATCGGGGTCATGGTCTCTCCAGCAACCAGGTGAGGATCGCCTTCTGCGCGTGCAACCGGTTCTCCGCCTGCTCCCAGACCACGCTGGCCGGCCCGTCCAGCACCTCGGCGCTTATCTCCTCGCCCCGGTGCGCCGGCAGGCAGTGCAGCACCACGCATCCGGGCGCGGCCAGACCGAGCTTGCCGGCGTCCAGCGAGTACGGCGCGAACGCGGCCGCACGCGCCGCCGCGCCGTCCTGGCCCATCGAGACCCACACGTCGGTGGCCAGCACGTCCGCTCCAGCGCACGCCTGCGCCGGATCGGCCAGCACATCGCATGACCCGCCGGTACGGACCGCGATCGCGGTCGCCTCAGCGAGGATCTCGCCATCTGGCTGGTAGCCAGCGGGCGCCGCGACCCGCACGTGCATGCCGGCCGTGGCGCCACCGAGCAGGTATGAGTGAGCCATATTGTTGCCGCCATCACCAAGGTAGGTGAGCGTGCGTCCGGCGAGCGAACCGTGGTGCGCCCGGACCGTCTGGAGGTCGGCGAGCACCTGGCAGGGATGGAACTCGTCGGTCAGCGCGTTGATCACCGGCACGTCGCTGGCGCGGGCGAGGGCCGCGATCCGCTCCTGTCCCGATGTCCGCCACACGACGGCCGCCACCTGGCGCGCCAGCACCCGGGCGACGTCCTCGATCGGCTCGCCCCGCCCCAGATGCGTGGTGGCGGTGTCGATGATCAGCGGGTTGCCGCCGAGCTCGGCGATGCCGACCGCGAACGAGACCCTGGTCCGCAGCGACTGCTTGTCGAACAGCACCGCGACGCTTCGCGGTCCGGCGAGGAGCTTGGCGCCGAACCGGTCCGCCTTCATCGAATCGGCCAGGTCGAGCACCTCGGCCTGCTCGGCCGGGGTCAGGTCGTCGTCACGCAGGAAATGCCGGGGCATCAGGCCGCCCCGTCGAGGATCCCGGGCAGCGCGGACAGGAACTCGCCGGCCTCGGCCGCGGTGAGGATCAGCGGGGGGGCCAGCCGGATCGCGTCCGGCTGGACGGCGTTGACCAGGAATCCGGCCTGCCGGGCCGACGCCTCGACCGCGACCGCGACGTCGGAGGTGAGGACCGCGGCCAGCCACAGGCCGGCGCCGCGGACTCCGGACAGCAGCGGATGCGTCGTCGCCGAGATCCCGGCGGCGAGCCGCTCCCCCACCGCGGTGACGCTGGCCAGCAGCCCGTCTCGCTCGATGGTGTCGAGGACCGCCAGCGCCGCCGCGCACGCCACCGGGTTGCCGCCGAACGTCGAGCCGTGATCCCCCTTCGCGAAGGCATCGCCGCACTCGCCCAGGCCGACGCAGGCCCCGATCGGCAGCCCGCCGCCGAGTCCCTTGGCCAGCGTCAGCACGTCGGGCAGCACTCCCTCGCGCTGGCACATGAACCACGCGCCCGTCCGCCCGATGCCGCTCTGGATCTCATCCACCACCAGCAGCGCACCGGTCTCGTCGCAGATGCCACGGGCCGCCCTCAGATAACCATCCGGTGCGGGTATCACACCGCTCTCCCCCAGGCAGGGCTCTACCACCACGGCTCCGCAGTCGCCGCCGGCGGCGCTGAATTGGCCTGGGCCTCCGGCCACGGCGGCGCGCAGCGCGTCGACGTCGCCGAACGGAACGAACCGGACGTCGAGGCCGAACGGTCCGAACGGCTCGCGGATCGACGCCTTCCCGGTGATCGCCAGCGATCCCATGGTCCGGCCGTGGAAGCTCCGCTCCGCGGCGACGACCACCGGGCGCCCCGGTCCTTGCCGCCGGCGGACCAGCTTGAGGGCCGCCTCGTTGGCCTCGGCGCCGGAGTTGGCGAAGAATACCCGGCCATCCGCACCTATCAGCGTGAGCAGGCGCTCGGCCAGCTCGATTTCCCGCTCGTGCATGTACAGGTTCGAGGTGTGCGCGATCGCACCCACCTGCCGGGTGACCGCCTCGACGATCGCCGGATGCGCGTGCCCGAGCGCGCTGACCGCGATGCCGGCGATCAGGTCCAGGTACTCACGTCCGTCGGTGTCCCACACCCGGCAGCCCTGGCCGTGGCTCAGCGCCAGCGGCGGGACGCCGTAGTTCGGCATGAGGGCCGACGCGAACCGCTTGTCCAGATTCACTGTGCCACCACCATGGTTCCTATTCCAGAATCAGTAAAGATCTCAAGCAGAACGGCGTGGGTGCTTCGTCCATCAAGCACATGCGCCTGCGGGACGCCGCCGCGCACCGCGGCCAGGCAGGCCTCCATCTTGGGAATCATCCCGGTGGCCAGCGTCGGCAGCAGCTTCTCCAGCTCCACGTCGGTGAGGCTGCGGATGACCTTGTCTGAGACCGGCCAGTCCCGGTACAACCCTGGCACGTCGGTGAGCACGATGAGCTTGGCGGCGCCGAGCGCCACGGCCAGCGCGGCCGCCGCCGTGTCGGCGTTCACGTTGTAGACCTCGCCGTCTTCCCCGCGTGCGATGCTCGACACGACCGGGATCCGTCCGTCGGCCAGCAGGGCCCGGACCGCGCCCGGGTCGGTGGCGACGATCGCACCGACCAGGCCGATGTCGATCGGCTCGCCATCCACCATGGCTGGCTTGCGCACCGCGGTGAACAGGTTCGCGTCCTCGCCGGACAGGCCGACCGCGAACGGTCCGTACTGGTTCACCATGCCGACGATGTCCTTGTTGACCTTGCCGGCCAGCACCATACGGACCACGTCGATCGTCTCCGGCGTCGTCACGCGCAGCCCGGCGGTGAACTCCGATTCGATGCCCAGCCGGTCCAGCTGCTCGGTGACCTGCGGCCCGCCGCCGTGCACAACCACCGGCCGCAGTCCGGTGTACCGGAGGAACACCAGGTCCTGGGCGAACGAAGCCCGCAAGCCGTCGTCCGCCATGGCCCGGCCGCCCGTCTTGATGACCACCGTCTGGCCGTGGAACCGGTCCAGCCAGGGCAGCGCCTCGATCAGCGTGGCGGCCTTCTGTTCCGGCGTCATCACGTCGAGTATGCCGAATTCTCGTGCACGTACTCGGTGGTCAGGTCGGTGGTCAGGATGACCGCGGAATCCGGCCCCGCCGCCAGATCCACCGTGATCGTCACGTCCCGGCCGGACAGGTCGACCTTGGCGCGCTCGTCGCCCGACGCGCCGTTCCGGCAGACCCAGACACCGTTGATCGCGACGTTGAGCCGGTCCGGATCGAAGACGGCGTCGGTGGTACCCACCGCGGACAGCACCCGGCCCCAGTTGGGGTCCGACCCGCCGATCGCGCACTTGAGCAGGTTGCTGCGGGCCACGGCGCGGCCGGCGGTGACCGCGTCGCGCTCGCTGGCCGCGCCGATGACCTCGATCGTGATCATCTTCGACGCGCCCTCCGCGTCCCGCTGAAGCTGGCGGGCCAGGTCCGCGCACACCTCGGTGAGCAGCTTGGTGAACTCGCCATGACCGGGACGAGCGCCGGACGCACCGCTGGCCATCAGCAGCACGGTGTCATTGGTGGACATGCAGCCGTCGGTGTCCAGCCGGTCGAACGTCGACGCGGTCGCCGTGCGCAGCGCAGAGTCCAGCTCCGCCGCGGACAGGTCGGCGTCGGTGGTCAGCACGCAGAGCATGGTGGCCAGGGCGGGGGCGAGCATGCCAGCCCCCTTGGCCATGCCGCCGATGGCATAGCCATCCTCACGGCGAAAGGCGATCTTCACCACGGTGTCCGTGGTGCGGATGGCGTCGGCGGCGGACAGGCCGCCGGCCCGGGACGCCTCGGCCACGGCCTCGTCCACCCCGGCCAGCAGCTTGCCCACCGGCAGCCGCTCGCCGATCAGGCCCGTGGAGCACACAGCTATCTCCCCGGCCGAGTCCTCGATCGCGCTGGCCAGGTGCTCGGCGGTGCTGTGCGTGTCCTGGAAGCCGAGCGGGCCGGTGCAGGCGTTCGCACCGCCGGAGTTCAGTACCACGGCGCGGACCCGGCCGCCGGCGACGACCTGGCGCGTCCACTGCACCGGGGCCGCCTGCACCCGGTTGGCGGTGAACACCGCGGCGGCGGCGCGCGACGGGCCGTCGTTCAGCACCACGGCGACGTCGGGGTGGCCAGATGCCTTGATCCCGGCCGCGACGCCCGCGGCGCGGAATCCGAGGGGGGCGGTCACGCTCATGGGGCTACTCCTTGTGCTGTCAGGCCGGTGGTTTCCGGCAGGCCGAGCATGAGGTTGGCGATCTGGACGGCCTGGCCGGCCGCGCCCTTGCCCAGGTTGTCGATGGCGCTGATCACCACGGCCCGGCCGGCGTGGGTGTCGGCCGTGACCTGCAACTGGGCGGCGTTGGAGCCGATGGTCGCACCGGTGCTGGGCCAGCGGCCTTCGGGCAGCAGGTGCACGAACGGCTCCCCCGCGTACGCCGCCTCCATCGCGGCACGCAGGTCCGGGCCGGTGACACCAGGCACCAGGCGCGCGGTGCAGGTGGCGAGAATGCCGCGCGGCATCGGCGCCAGGGTGGGGGTGAAGGAGAGGACGGGAGACACCACAGAACGTTCGTGGTAAAGGGCTTGTTCTATTTCTGGGGTGTGACGGTGCGTTCCCCCCACCTCATAAGCCCGCATCGAGCCCATCACCTCGGTGGCAAGCAACTCGGACTTGAGCGAGCGGCCCGCGCCCGACGTGCCCGAGGCGGCGACCACGACCAGGTCGGCCGGGTCGACCAGGGCGGCCGCGAGCAGCGGCGCCAGGGCGAGGATCGCGGCGGTGGCGTAGCAGCCGGGCGCCGCCACGGTGGTCGCCGCCTTGATCGCGTCCCGGGCACCGGGTAGTTCAGGCAGGCCGTAGGTCCAGTGGCCGGCGTGCGGGGTCGGGTAGTAGGTGGTCCACTTTCCTTCGTCGGCCAGCCGGAAGTCGGCGCCGAGGTCGATGACCATAAGGTCGGACGGGAGCCCGGCGACCAGCTTGGCGGACTCTCCGTGCGGCAGGGCGGTGAACAACAGGTCCGCGCCGGCGAGCACCGCCGGGTCGGTCGCGACGAACGCGGCATCGGCGAGGCCGGCCAGATGCGGGTGCACGGCGGTAACCGGGACGCCGGCACTGGCCTGGGCCGACAACGGACCGATCTCCACGTCCGGATGAGCGGTCAGCAGGCGCAGCAATTCACCGCCCGCATAGCCACTGGCACCGGCCACCGCAATGCGCGCACCCATGTCTTGAGCACCCCTTCCCAGCTACTGGAAGATTATGCATTACTTCGCATGAGTATTCAAACGCCGCGGCGGCGACCCCCCGCACCCGCCGGGCAGCGTAGGGTGAACGCGTGAGGGAGCGGCGGGGCGCGGTAGCGGTCACGCTTGCCTTCGCGGGCCTGGTCACGTGCCCTCTCGTCGGCTGCTCGCCGGCGTCCGACGGGGGGACCACGTGCGGCACCACCCGCACCGCCGCGGACGTGCCGGTCATGATCAAGGTCGCCAAGGGCAACGTGGACTGCCAGACCGCTATGACGGTCGAGAACAGATACACGACGATGATCCGATCGGGCCAGGTCAAAGGCAACGGCGGCGGGTCGCCGGTTGCGGTGGACGGCTGGACCTGCCAGGGCTACCCGACGCCGGAACTACTCCGGACCGGCGACACGTCGCAATGCCGGTCCGGCGGTGAGGAGATCCTCGCCGTACTCCCCGCGCCCACGCCCACCCCGACCGCAAGCTGACCGCTGGCCGCGAGCCGATCTTGGCGCAGCGAAGAATTACGCGTATCGGCACATAGCGGGCACATGGGCGGCCATATCACGGAGGAAAAAGGCTTTCTAGAGGAAATGGCGCCGGAAACCGGCGCCCAAGCTTCCGGGAGGCTCTTATCCTCCACGTCGTCCACCCGCGGCCGCCGTCACATAACGGGGTCATATCGGGCAAATCGGCAACCCGTCACGACATGCCGCAACTCTTATTGCGTTGTACATTCACGTAGTGTGATGAATAGTCACGGAGCGTAAATTGAACCGAGGAATCCTAGGAACTCAGGGCGCGGCGGAGGCCGTCCTGCGTTTCCTGAGAGGCGGCGTTGGCCGCGCGGGCGGGCGCCGGGCCGCTGATGGCGCTCAGGCCCCTGGTGGTACTCAGCATCAGGACCTGGTCCCGGCCGCCGGCCTTGGCGCGGTACAGCGCGGCGTCCGCCGCCGCCATCAGATCGGCATACTGGCGCTGGTCACCGCCATCCAGCGCCGCGACGCCGATGGAAACCGTGACCGACACCCGTTCGCCGCCGGACGCACCGGGAGCGATGAAGCGCAGTGCCGCGACGGTGGAGCGGATGCGTTCGGCGATGCGGAAGGCGTCGGGCGCCCGGGTCTGCGGCAGCAGGATGGCGAACTCCTCGCCGCCGAAGCGCCCGGCCAGGTCATATTCCCGCAGCAGGGTGGTCAGGCACCGCGCGACTTCCTTGAGCACCTGATCGCCGGTGAGGTGGCCGTAGGTGTCGTTGAGCAGCTTGAACCGGTCGAGGTCGAGGAGCGCCACGGCGAGCGGCGTCCTGGTGCGGATGGCGCGGGCAAGCTCGGCGGTCGCCTCGCGCTCCCAGGTGGCGGAGTTCAGCAGGCCGGTCTTGGAGTCGGCGCGCGCGTCGTTGAGCAACTGGGCGTGACGCAGCGACCGCTGCAGCAGCGTGACGAACGGAAACGCGAAGACCAAGGCGATGATGCTGCTGGCCACGCAGAACGTAACGATAACCGCGACGCAAAGCTCAGCCACGTCGTTGTAGAGCGGCTCACGCGCGAAGACGTCGCGAAGCCGCACAGTCGGGTCCGCGCCCTTGACCGCGGTCAGCACCAGCGCGTGATTGACGGTGTAGTGCACCACCGCGCAGGCCGCCGTTATGACCATCCAGGCGAGGGCGTGCCGGGCAGGGTTTACAGTCGCTCCGGCCGCGACCCTGATCATCGAGCGGAAAGCCAGTCCGGCGGTGATGTAGCTGATGCCGATGGCGGCGGCTGTGAAAGCCCTCCGGTGCAGGGGGACCTTGCGAACCCGCCACTGAGTGAGGGCCAGCCGGACGACAGGAACGACCGGCGCATACACCACCGGCAGCAGTATCGCCACTGGCAGTTCCCAGACGGCGTACACATCTTTGGTAACGCCCGCACTATGACCCAGGCGCCTTGTCAGCTCCACCGTGGCCGCGCCGCACGCAAGCAACCCCATCAGCAATTCGAGATCATGTACCCGGACGGTCATGACCGAGGCAGCCGCCACCAGCCCCACCACATCGGCGGCGACCACAGCGACGATGTAGCCAGCTAGCCAGCGCGGAAGCGACCAGATCTGCCAAGCTCCGACGCTGGCGAACAGCCTGCGCGCCCAGAGCCTGGCGGTCACGGACACCTCCGAGGATGAAGGGGAAAGGCCTACTACTTATTGTCACGCATTTACCAAATGCGGGGTGCCGAACCCGAAGAATCTGTGCATCATAGAAGTAGGTGTACACAGCGTAACCAAGAGCGCCATTGTGACTACTAACTGTGAAGCAGGAGGGGGAGCCGCCATTATGCGTACCGTCGGCTGGGCTTGATGCTCACTAACTCATTGCTGACCGCTTGCGCGCGATGGGACCAACTGCCCGCCAGTGCCACGGCCGCGAGTGAGCCTATTCCTCCACATACGGCAATGATTGTCGACGGGTGCATTGCTTCGGCCGCCGCACCGGCGATGATCATGACCATGCCCTGGCCGAAGCTCATTCCGCCCTGGGCCAGGCCGAACGCCTGACTTCGCCGGTCATGCGGGGTGGCGCTGACGAAAGCAGCGTTGGCCGCTATCTGGTACGCGCCGCAGAAGCCGGAGATACACAGCAGCACGAGTGAGGCGATCAGCCCGGGACGGAACGCGAACAGCAGCAGCACCGAGCAGGAAGCTATGGCCAGCGGACCCATCAGCCGGAACCGCCGGGCCGGAGCGACGAACCGGCTGAGGACCAGCGCACCGAAGGTTTCTCCTAGGGCCTGCGCGGCCAGGATGACGCCCACCGAGGTCGCTCCCCCGCCCAGGCTGTGCGCCAGCGGGGTCACCACGCCTTCCGGCGAGTTGTAGAAGGCCGCCAGCCAGCCGAACAGCATCGATGTGCGCAACACCGGATTGCCGAAAACCAGCCGCACCGCGGACCCCAGCCCGTTCTGCCGGGCGGCAAACCCGCGGCGGCCAGTGTTTCGGCCGATGTTAGCGCTCACCAAAGATTCGGGCGCGGGCCGGTTGAGGACCCACGCGCGCACGATGAGGGCCGAACCGGCGAAGGTCACGGCGTCCACGACGAGCGCCTGGCTGGTGCCCAGCAGACCCGCGATCGCGCCGCCGACTGCGAACCCGATCACCTGCGCGAACTGGTTCGTGGTGAGGGTCACCGCGGTGCCCACCACGTATTTGTCGCCGACCAGCACATCAGGATAGACGGCCGCCCGCGCGGCGGTGAACGGCGCGCCGACGAGGGTGACGACGAACAGCAGCACGACCATCACGGCCACCGGCATGCCGCGGATGGCCATGACAAGCACGAGAGCGCACCGCACCAGGTCGCACACGATCATCACGCCGCGGCGAGGGTACCGGTCGGCCAGCCAGGCCAGGGTCACCCCACCCACGAAGGTCGGGACGACGCTCGCCACGAAGGTGATCGCCGCCAGCAGCGCGGACCGTGTCCGGTCATAGACCAGGACGGTCAGTGCGACACGGGCCAGCTGGTCGCCCGCCATCGACAAAAGCTGCGCCAGCCACAAGGCCCGGAACTCCGCGATCGCGAAAACGTCGCGGAACGTTACTCTCGCGACTTGCTCCGTCGTCACCCCCCGGGCCGCCGCACTCCGTGCGATATCCCCTCCAGCTCAGCAGTACGCGGCAAGCGCACACCGACAGTTCATGGATCACCACGCAAGAGTCACCTTAGAGCAGAGCGCGGACCTCTCAGCACAGGCTGGGTCTGCCCTCCACCGCCATCCGGCACCTGGCAAGAGCATCCTGTACCTGGTCGACCTTCCTGGGCAGCCGCAACCGCTGGAAGATCAGCAGGCTCTCTTCCAGTGATGCTAGAGCTTCCGGATACCTGGTCATTTCTTCGTAGGCGCCAGCGAGTCTCTGCAGGCAGAGCGCCAAATGACGGTATGCGTGCTGGCTGCGGAAAAGCGGCAGTGCCGAGAGCCAGGAATCGACTGCCTTCTCAGGCTGGCCCAGCCCGCGGTAGGCGTCGCCGAGCACTCCACGAGCTTGTGCCTCTCTGCGCTTGTCGCCAATGTCCCTGTTCAGCACGAGCTGACGCGCGCATAGGTCCAACGCACGCCTGTGCTGCCCGGCCAGCGTGCATGCGAAGGCGAGGTTATGCAGTGTCGCGAGCTCGTATGCGACCACCCCGAGGCGCGTAGAGATGGCGAGCGCGTGTTCGCCTATGTCGACACCGCGATGTGGACTGCCGCCGAGCGCCAGAGCGGTGCTCTGGAGGCGTAGGTTCATCAGCACAGCCAGCCGGATTCCCTCCCGGTGCGCTACATGCGCGCCTCGAACGGAATCCTGGAGTGCCCGCTCGAAGTCTTCGAGATCAGCTGCGCTAGCGCCACGCCAGTAGAGGGCAAGGGCCAGGTGCCCCGTTCCTTCGGCCGCCGCTACTGACTGATTGAGCACCTGCATCGCGTCGGCCGCCCGACCGCGCTCGACGAGTGCGGCACCGATCCGCAACTCGGCATAACTAGCAAGCTCTGTCAGTGCCGAGTGCCGGGCAGTCTCCGCGATCGAGGACCAGATTCGCTCGGCGTCGTCGTGGCGGTCTTCCAGGTGGTTGAACCGGCACTGAGCGAGGGCAAGGCTACGGGCAACGTCCAGGCGTCCGGTCCGGCATGCTTGTTCGGTCATCGCCAGCAGGTTGAGCCGTTCGGTGGTGAACCAGGCGATCGGATCAGCCGAGATGCGCTTCGCCTCGGCGGCGGGAATGACTTCCGTCGCAAGCCGCGAGGCAGGCTCGGGAAAGTAGGGTTCGGGCGAAAGCTGCTCGCTGGCAGTCTGGGCTAGCTGGAGCCATCCCTGGAACAGACGACCGAGAGCGTCGTCGCCAACGGCTGGTGGTTCCTCGGTGAGACGTTCGGAGGCGTAATCGCGCAACAGGTCATGCAGCCGGTACCGTAGCTCCTCCGAATCATCGATTGCCAGCGGCGCGAGCAGAGACCGGCTGGTCAGCTCGTCGAGCACGTCGGCGACTTCAGGCTCGCCAAGTAGCAAGCCAATCACCCATTCCGGGAAGTCGGCCGGGCCTAGTAGGGCCAGCAACCGAAAAGCCCGGCAGGACCTGGCTGACAGCGACTGGTAGCTGGAAGCGATGCTCGCGCGCACCGACAGCTCTTCGGTTTCCAGCTCACGTAGCCTGCCGTGCTCACCGGTAAGCCTGCGGACCATAGCCGATACCGGCCAGGATGGCCGAGTCGCGAGCTTGGCTCCGGCTATCCGCAGGGCCAGCGGCAATGATCCGCAGACGGCCACTAGCCGATCGATTGCCTCGGGGTCAGCGGCAACGCGACGCTCACCGACGAGCCTGGTAACAAAGCCAGCGGCGTCTCGCGCGGTCATGACATCAAGCGGCATGAAGTGGGCGCCCTCCAGCCCTTCCAGCTGATGCCTGGAGGTGACCAGGAGCGCGCATCCTGGCGTCCCGGGCACCAAAGGCCGTACCTGCGCCGCCGCGGCGGCGTCGTCGGCGACCACGAGAACGCGCCGATCAGCCAGTCGGGATCGGTAACACACAGCTCGTTCGTGATAATCATCTGGGATAGCGCTCCCAGGGACGCCCAGCGCTCGGAGCAGTTCGCCGAGGACATCGCCGGGATCGCGGGGCCGGGACGACGCGCCGGCCAGTTGCACCCACAACTGGCCGTCCGGAAAGCGCTCCCGGATCGTATGTGCGGCGAACAAGGCCAGGGCGGTTTTGCCTGCTCCTGGCAATCCGGAAATAACCACCACCGGTACGCCTGGATGATCGCCGGGCGGCGAGACCGCGCTTATCAAGCGTTTGCTTTCCTTTGCGCGGCCGGTGAAATCCGCAGGGGCAGCGGGTAGCTGGAATACCGGCTGCCAGGTGTCGGCTGGGCCGGTGGAGTTTGAGACTGTCGCCTGGATCTTGATTTCCTGGCGCAGCACCTTCGCGTGCGCTTCGCGCAGGGTGGGGCCAGGAAGCACGCCCAGCTCTTCGTCCAGCCGATGTCTCAGCTCTTCGTAAAGCGTCAGTGCCTCGGCTTGACGACCGGTACCGGCGAGTGCCATCAACAGCCTGGCGTGTGCGGCCTCATGCAGCGGATTATGCGCGGCGAGCGCTTGCAGATGTGGCAATATGCGGCCAGGCCATCCGGCGGCCATGGCAGTATCGGCGTATTCAAGGACGACCTGAACCCGTTCTTCTGCTAGTGCTCTTACAGCGGGGTGCTCGGCGAGAGTATCTACGTCTGCGAGAACCTCACCCCGCCAGAACCCCATAGCCCGTTCAAACAGGCAACAGGCGTCCTCCGCGCTTGCAGCCTTGCGCGCGTCCTTGGCCGCCCGACGGAATGCAAGCAGGTCCAGCTGCTCCGCGGTGAGCAGCAGCCGATAACCAGATCCCGTGCCCGCGGGGATGAGCTGCCGGTCACCTACGGGTGGCGACCTCAGCATCGACCGCAGCCGACTGACATATGTATGGACAAGTCCTGCTGCGGACGCGGGCGGCGTCCCCGTCCACACCGCCTCGATGAGAGACTCCCGGCGCATAGGCGAACCACCCGCCAAGGCCAGCAACCCCAGCACCGTACGCATTGCGGCCGGGAGTGAGCGCGCCTCTACATTACCGTGGACTACCTGTAGCGGACCCAGCACCCCAACCCAAAGGCCTCCTGAGATTCCGCCGACGGAACGCAGGCCCTCAACCTCTGCTGCCATCCCGCTCACCCCTGACCACCAGCTGCCTCCCCCGCAGGGAACAAGGGTCATGCTACGGAAGTCAGCATTCCACGACTGAGCGTTATTGACTAGTCTTGGGCGATACCTCCACCAGTACTGCCCACATCTCTTCGCGTTTGCTCCAGATGCGCGGCTCTCTGAGACCGGCCTCCCCCCAGCCGGCCCGCTCATGTGCGAGCGGCAGATCACACAAGCACGTAGCTCCTATGGTGCTGGTAGCGGGGATGAACACCCAGGCGGTTGCCTGAGGCAGTCATGCAGGGTGGATAAGGCGGATCTCTGGATGCCGCGGGAGCATTCGCGCAGGGTCAGGCGTGGTCGCCGGGGATGGTGAGGTCCCACATCCAACCGCTTATGCTCTCCGGGATCCAGCCACCGAGGCCGGTGGCGGAACTGCCCGTGGGAGTGCGGAGACGGGTGCCGTAGGGCAGGGCACCGGCCTTCTCCCACTGGCCACCGTGCCCGCTCGTGCCGGGGAACCCAGAACAGGTGGCTGCGAGTGGTGTTGATGACCGTGGTTTTGTTCCCGGCCAGGATCTCCACGTCCCTGGCTGCGCATAGCCCCGACCCCAGGCAGTCGCACACCGCGAGCGGCATTAACGCTGAAACGCTGGTCTGAATGCTGACTTACGCCTTTTTCTACGGCTAATCAGCTGCGGATCAAAGGCTCTAGGCCTTCCTCGCGCAGTTCAAGATTCGACAGACCAATAGTCTGCAATATTTCAGCACATCTTTGCGTAACGAAGATCGCATTGTGATTCTCCGTGACAAAGATATCAGAACCGTCCCATTGCACTGGGTCCAGAAAATTCCCGACACGCATACCCGGAAGCGGATCTCCGTCTACGCCATAAAGACGTCCGCAAGTACCGCTAACCGTCAAGAGCCAAAGAGTCGTCCGGCTTTTAAGGCCAATGATCGAAACAGGAACGGTTCGCCAGCCGGTCAATCCGTAGTGCTCAAGAGCATCCCTGAAACGGTCAGACAGGAGGAAGACCGCAGACCAGAAAGTGCAGACGAGATCGGTCAACTCATCTGTTTCACGGGCGACCCCCAAGAATCCTGATTCTGGGAACAAACCTCTGACGAGATTTCTGGCAGTATGGTTCGTACGGAGGTCGACCCTCAGGCCGACCTGCCCTCGCGCCTGAATTGTGCGAACCATTGCGACGTCAAGTGCTTCAGAAGTGGACATCGAACCCATACTTCCGAGCGAGCATCCGCGCGAAATCGAAGATCTCTGCGCGGGTAGGGTTTCCTTGAAGGAAAGCAGCCCAATCATTCGAGTATTCGCTCGATATCCCCTGATGCAGCGGCCGCGCGACCCACGTCCCATACTCTGGATTGTTCACATCTATACCCGCTTGAGCGAAATCCCGGCCGAACTCGACAGGGAAGATATGATGAGCATCATACTCGCCCTGAGGCGGTGGCCCGATCTTATTCTGAAGATTCGCTCTGAAATTTGGATCACGGCCCGTGAAGTCAGGACAGTTGTGGACGAGGACGGGGGCGATCACTGTGTCGATGTAGAAGTCGTGGTCGCCGGGGACGGTGAGGTCCCACATCCATCCGGTGGACTGCCGTGGTGTCCAGCCTCCCATGGCTATAGCTGTGCTACCGGTGGGGGTGCGGAGACGGGTGCCGGATGTGAGGGCTCCGGCCTTGACCCAGCGGCCGCCGTGGCCGCTGGCAGCGGGAGTCCAGAAGAGGTGGCTGCTGGTGGTGTCGATCACAGCGGTGCGGGTGCCGGCGCGGATTTTGATGTCGTACAGATCGGTGTCGCGGTGGACGAGAACGGCCCCGATCGTCTCGGCGTGGGATTTGCCGGTCCCGACGTTAGTGGCGATGACTCTCATGCCGGGCTTGAGCCGACTGATGGGGACGCCTTTGCCGTCGGCGAGCAGGATCTTCGTGCTGGCTATGAACGATTCGCCGCCGACAGAAAAATCATGAATACCGCACTCCCCAGGCAGCATGCTATTCCCTACCGCGTATACGATCCCCAGTATGGTGTGCCCGATTTGCCGCCAGGACGGGCCGCCGTTGGTGCTGATGACACCGGGGTAGCCGCGCCTGGCCGTAGCGGTGTGGACATGGTCGTCAAAGCCGAATTTCAGTTCCTGCTGGTAGTACTGCCGATCGGACTCGTACTGGGCCTGAAGAGCAGATGCCTGCTTGCGAGCCGCCTCCGCGGACCCAGCCAGCTGCCGCGCTTTGCCCGCCAGGGCGGCGGAGGAGGCCGCGTCGTGGCTTGCCGTCCCGCTCGCCGCCTCGGCCTGTGCCCTGGCCTGCCGGGCTTGTGAGGTCAGCTGATCCGCTATCTGGTTAAACTGGGCGACCCGCCCCTGCAACCGCGCATAGGCGATGGCATCCATGGTGCCGTTGTTGTTGTCGTTAACCGAGGCGTTGTAGAGCGCGTTGGCCTCGTTACCGTAGCGGGCGGCGTACTGCTGGGCGGCCCGGAAGTCCCCGTGCTGCTCATAGTTGTCGATCTGCGCCCAGATGGCCTGAGCCTGACTCAGCTCCTGGGTGGCCCGGTTGAGCAGGTAATTGGCTTCGACCTGCCTGCTCTTCGCATTCTGGTACCACTGCTGGGCGTATCCCCTGGCCTTAGCGGCCTCGGCCTCGAGCTGGGCGGCCTGCGCGTTCAGCGTCCTGGCCAGCGCGGCGGCCGACCGGGCCGCGTACTGGGCCTGCGCCGCGGCCTGGGCGGCCTGAGCGGCCTGAGCGCTGAGCCGCGCCGCGGTCTGGGCGGCGGCCTGGGCGCGGGCGCGCTCGGCACTGACGTCCGCCGCGGTAACGGTGGGTCCGCCGCCGCCGCTGACCTGCGTCACGTGGCCAGTGGGATCGGTGAAGGTCATCGGGTTGTCGCTGGCGTAGGCATGCTGGTTCCCGGTGACGGCGAGACCGCCGACGGGACCGCCCCCTTTACCGCCGGACTGGCCGCCGGTGTAGGTGTCCTGGTTCATGAACCCGCCCGCGCCCGGCCGGTACATCCGGGCGCCCATGTTCACCTGCGCGGTGACCGGGTCTGTCCACTGACCCTGATAGCCGACCTGGATCGCCGGTCCGGCAGTGGCCAGTATCTGCCCCCACGGATCCCAGGTAGTGGAGGAGGCCATGGCGGCGCCGGCCGGCGTGAACGTCCCGGACAGGTCACTGTGCGCGTCGACCAGCGCGATGCTCTTCCCGGCCGATGTGGTGTCCACCCCGGTGATCTGCCCCGCCGGGTCCCGGGAGTAGGTGTCCGACGGGTCGGACGCCACGTTCCTGGTCAGGCCGTCGTAGGTGAGGGTGACGCTGTAGCTGGTGTTGGACGCCTCTCCCGCCGACACCACCCGGTTCAGCGCATCCCAGGCGAAGGAGGAGGACCCGTCGGTGACCTGCTGCCCGTAGGCGTCGGAGGTGAAGGAGGAGACGGAGTTGCCGGGGCTGTTCTGCTGGACCAGGTTCCCGTTTGCGGTGTAGGTGTACGAGTTGCCGCTGCTGTCGCTGGTCAGCTCGTTGCGGGCGTCGTAGGTCTGGGTGACGCCGTTGTTCGAAACCAGGTTGCCGTTGCTGTCGTACCCATAGGTGTGTGTGGCAGCGGTGCCGCCGGATGGGGTAGCGGTCCACGAGGTGAGCCGGTTCGCCTGGTCGTAGCCGTAGGTGTTGGTGACCGTGCCGGTACCGCCGCCCGGGACAGCCAGTCCGGTGGTGGTCATCGAGGCGACGTTGTTGCTCGCGTCGTAGCCGTACCCGATCGAGGCGACCGTCGCCCCGGCCCCTGTCTTGACCGTGTCGGAAGTAACCCGGTGCAGGCTGTCGTATCCGAACGACTGGGTGTCGTTCCCGCTGCCATAGGAGATCTGGGTGACCTGGTCCAGGCTGTTGTAGGTGTAGGTGCCGGTGGCCCCGGATGCCGGGGCGGTATCGGTCGACAGCCGGCCCGCGTTGTCGTAGGCATAGCCGGAGGTACCGGCCACATCGGTCACCGAGGTTTCCTGCCCGGCGCCGTTGTAGCTGTAGCTCGTCGTCCCGGCCGTGCCGGTGGCAGACAGCAGTAGCCCCCGGTCATCCCAGGTGAACGATTCGCTGGTGGCCGGCTGGTATCCGAACGAACCTTGAGTCCCGGCCGCGCTGGTGGCGGCGGTCAGCATCCGCCCGGCCTGGTCATAGGTGAAGGTGCGGGCCGCGGTGGGAGCAGCGGCGCCCGTCCCGGACTGGCCAGTCAGGTTCCCGTTCGCGTCGAAAGTGTCATTGACCCGCACACCGCCGGGCTGCACCTGGGAGACCAGGTTCCCGTCGGCGTCGTAGCTGTTTACGGTCTGGGAGTCTGCGGCGCTGGTGTACTGCCCCGTGTGCGGCTCGGTGATCGTCTCCGCGAGCCCGCGGGAGTTGTAGGTGGTGTAAGTGGTGTTGCCGTTCCCGTCGGTCACCGCGGTGCGGTGCCCGTCCAGGTCGTAGCCATAGCTGACCGTGATGGAGTTGCCGGACGAGACCGGCTCGCTCTGCGAGGTCAGCATCCCGGTCGCGTCGTAGCTGAACGCGCTCGTGTCGCCGCGAGGGTCGGTCGCCGAGGTGACCAGGCCATCGGGGTTGTACGCAGCGGTCTGGGTGCGCAGCACGGTCCCGGACGCGTCCAGGTCCGACTGCGAGGTCGGCCGGCCGGCGAGATCGTAGGTGCTGGTGGTCGCGGTGCCGTCCGGAAGGGTCTCCTTGACCAGGTGGCCGTCCAGGTCATAGGCGTAGCTGGTGGTGTTCCCCACCCCGTCCGTGGCCGAGACCCGCTCCCCGACCGCGTTGTAGGTGGCGGTGGTCTTAACCCCGGTCGGGCTGGTCTGTGAGACCTGGTTGCCAGCGTCGTCGTAGGCGTAGCTGGTGGTGTAGGCGGCAGAGGTGTTCTGCCGGACCAGGTCGGTGGTCG
>JAFARZ010000104.1 GCA_019245115.1 Streptosporangiaceae bacterium
GCTTAGGGCGCGGGTGCTCGACAGAAATAGACGATCAGCAACGGGGGCAACCACCTTGACCACGCCGCACACGCATGAGCACACCCACGGAGATCAGACACATACCCACACGCACAACCTACATGACCACGAGCACGTCGAACACGAGCACGACCACAGCCACAATGGGCAATCCCACGCGCATTCCCACACCCATGAGCGCAATCTGGAAGACGCTCACGAACATGCCCACTGACCGCGGTCAATAATTCGAGGATTCTCCAAGGCAGCCGTATCATTTCGCTGGCGGAGACCAGGCAGGGCGACCCGCCACGCACGTCGCACTGCCTGGCCCTCTGTCCGCCGGGTTAACTCGAGAGAATCGGCAGCTGCGGCGACGCGGCCACCGGCACGTCGGGCGGGGTCAGGTCAAGAGGCCTGTCACGATCCCTCGCTACGGTGCGCGCCTACCGCAACGACCTGCGCGACTTTGATCTTGTTTCGGATCAGGCCATATTGCGATCGGATGGCCACTTCTGGAGGAAGTAAGTCTCCGCTTACACGGCTCCCGCGGTCTCATGGTGGGGCGGAAATACCGCAACAACGGGCCGGGCGGTCCAAAAATCGCTGACCTCCAGGCCGAGGCACGAGTGTCGCCTGGCCCGGCGCCAACCTTCCGCCAATGATCGTTTGGGGGGTCTTCGGTCGGCGTCGATTCAACGCACCGCGGTGCGCGGTTGCTGAAGGTTGGCCCAGTTACCGGATCCCCCGACACCCCTGCTCACCAGCACACATCCCGCGAGCCGGGGGCAGCATCCGCGAACACCCGCCCGAAAACACCCGATTATGCGCGCCGCTGCGGATGGTCATGCGGTCACCGTGGGTTTGCGGCGGGCATCCCCTTCCCGCCGGGCGAGCGTGCCGGGCGGCCAGTGTGGCGGCGAGCGCGGCTTTGGCGGCTAGCAACAGATCCTGGTCCACAACCCATCGCGCCATTACGCGCCGACATTTCAACTGGTGGTGTGGGGGCGGCTGATCGCGCCGGGCATCGGGTAGACGGTGTAGGTCGCCATCCCGGAGGTAATGGCCGGATCCTCAGCCCCGAGCCGGTGGACATCTTGTTCGGACTCGACCTCGACCGCGGCCAGGCCCCATGATCCGGCAGGGTCGGCGACCGGACCGAACACCACGGCGATGCCTTTGCCCGTCACCCCGGTCCAGTAGGCGATGTGCTGGTGCATGATGGCTGCCTCGGCCTCGTTCATGTCGGTGGCGAAGCTGCCACGAGGCGGAATGAGTTTGTACAAGTAATAGTTCAACCGTCGACTCCTTGCCTGAAGTAGCAGTGATTCCGAAAATTATGGCTGGGCCAATTTGTCTGACAACGGACAGCTGAGCAACGAGGTGCCTGCGGACTGGGCCTGCGCGACGACCGACTATCCGGACACGACCACCACGCGCCGGCAAGGCTGCGCGATCGAGGGCAACTGCCTACCGGGCACCGGCACGGCAAGGGCGCTGCCATCGACGATCACTAGGTCACGTGGTGCGACGATCACTGGAAACCGCCTCGTCACCCCGGGGCCACGCAGGGTTGACCTAGCCAGGGGTCCCGAGCGCAAGGGCGGGATGTCCTCTGCGCAAGTGGCCGGCCCTCTGGCAGGGCTTGTTCGCGCTGTGAGGAGACTGCACCAGGCCCGCGCCGCGCTCGCACGACCGCTGGCCAGCGCAGTCGACCATCAGGAGTTTGCTCAACCATGTCCGCACCCGTGGTACCGGAGTGGGTCGAGGTGTTCGTTGCCGAGATCCGTCGCGGCGATGTCGAGGATCCGCTGTTGCGGCCCCACGTCATGTTGTTGCGCGAACGCGAGGGCAAGCGGACGTTGCGGGTGTGGATCGGCGCCGCCGAGGCGACCGCGCTGGCGCTGAGTCTCGAGAACGCGGAGATGCCGCGTCCGATGACCGACCAATTCACCGCGAACCTGCTCACCGCAACCAACACCCGGGTGCGCGAGGTACGCATCACCCGGCTTGTCGAGGGCACCTTCTACGCGGTGTTGATACTGGAGGGACCCGGCGGAGGAAGTGAGGTCGATGCCCGTCCCAGCGATGCGGTCAACCTCGCCATGGTCACCGGCGTGACCATCACAGTCAGCGCCAATATGCTCGACGATATGCGCGTGACCGGGCGCACCGACTGGCACAGCTACCCCATTACTGGGCCACAGCTGGTCGGCGAGGTACGGCGCCAGCACGAGGAGATGACTCGACATCTTGAACCGAGCTGATCGCCGAGTGACGGCTCGGGTACCGCGGATGCGCGAGAGGGGCGCGCGTTGAGGTGCGAATGCGGTCAGCGGTCAGTGCGGTCACACTTCCCGTGACGGAGGTAGCTGGTCGGCGCGTCGCTGCCTTGACGGGTTCGAGTGCGGGGAGTAGCGCGTCCAGGATCTGCGCGACGTAGGCCTCGGGTGCGGGCAGGCTCTCCGTGCCCGGGATGTAGGTCAGGCTGGCGTATTCGCGACAGGCCCCCAGGAGCAGGGCCGCGACCGCTTCGGGTTCGGCGGCCCCGCTGACGCGGCTGGCGGCGCGCTCGGCGGTGAGGTAGCCGGCGAGCGCTTGATGAGCCCGCGCTGGCCCGCGGGAGCGCTCGGTGAGCTGGCAGCGCAGGGTGGCCAGCCACTCGAGATCAGTGAGCGCTGAGGCTTCCAGCGGGAGCAGCGCGATGTAGAAGGTGATCGCTGTCCGGCCAGCTGTGCCAGATTGTCCCGGATGCTGCCGGTACCGATCTGCTCCCGCAGGGTGGCGGTGGCCTCGCGTAGGCTGGCGGGCGGGCCCTCCACCATGACCGCCATGATCAGGCTGGTCTTGTCCGGGAAGTGGTAGTAGATGCTGCCCTCGGCGACACCCGCTTCGCGGACGATCTCGGCGGTGGTCGCGGCCACCAGACCCCGCTCACGCATCACCCTGGCTGCCGCGGCGAGCACCTTCTCGCGCGCGGAGGGTCTGCCCTTGCGACCACTCCCCTTCCCAGCCCTGCCGGGCGAACGCTCAGCGACGACCAGTACCAGCTTGACAGACTAAGTCAAAACTCAGAAACGTCGGCCGGCCTGCTGTCTCATCCCCTACCTCGTGGGCGGAGCCCACCACAACATCTCGGAATGACCAGCAAGGAGACGACCGTAAGCCTCCCGCTCTACCCGGCGCCCGTCATCCGGTCGTCGACCCGCTCGCCGACCGGCCCGTAGACGAAGGAGGCGGTGTCGCGGATGAAGTCATACGGGAACCCGAGGCTGATGGCGCTGGCCTTGTCGAGCCGTTCCAGCGCCTCGGCGCCGAGCTCGACGTCAACAGCGCCCAGGTTGTCGACGAGCTGCTCAACCCGGCGGGCCCCGACGATCGGGTGCACTCCCGGGTAGCGGGCCATGGTCCAGGCGATCGCGACCCGCGCGGCGGAGACCCCGATCTCCCGGGCGACGTCGTGGAGGGTGCTGGCGATGGCGAGATCGCGTTTGCTGATCGTCTCGGCGCTGACTCGGGTGCCAGCGGGCTTGGCGTCCCGGCTGAACTTGCCCGACAAGACGCCCCCGGCCAGCGGGGACCACGCCGCGATCGACAAACCCTGCGCCCGCGCCATCGGCAGCAGCTCTCGTTCAATGTCCCGCTGTACCAGGCTGTAGGGGACCTGGAGGGCCACCACCGGGGACCATCCCCGCCACTCGGCGAGCGTGTTGGCGCGGGCCACGACCCACGCGGGGGTGTCGGAGATGCCGACATAGAGCACCTTGCCGGCGCGCACGGCGTCGTCGAGGGCGCGCATGGTCTCCTCGATCGGGGTGCGCGGGTCCCAGATGTGCACCCAGTACAGATCGATCCGGTCGGTGGCCAGCCGGCGCAGGCTCAGCTCTAGTGAGCGGGTCAGGTTCTTGCGATGGTTGCCCGAGGCGTTCGGATCCGACGGGTCGGTCGAGAGTGTGTACTTGGTGGACAGCACGAACTGATCCCGCCGCGATCCGATGAGCTGGCCCACGATCTGCTCGCTGGCGCCGTCGGTGTAGTTCACCGCGGTGTCGATGACGTTGCCACCGGCCTCGGCATAAGCCTCGAGCATCCGCCGGCATTCCTCGGGGGCAGCGCCCCAGCCCCAGCCCTCACCAAAAGTCATCGTGCCCAACAACAGCTCGGAGACCCGCAGCCCGCTGGGTCCTAAAAGCCGATACCTCACTACGTCTCCTTCGCGACCGGCACGTTGCTCATGAGCCAACTCTCCCTCACCGGGCCTGGCCAATCCGGGTCTGTATGCCCTCCTTGGGCTGGCCACTCAGCCCCCGACGGCGTGGGCCAACTCGGCCGCGAGAGCATCCGAGCCCCACTCGAGCAGGTAGGTCATCCGGGCGCCACCAGTGTAAGTGGTCATGGTCTCGACGAGCTGTTTCTTCTGCTCGGCGCTCAGCTCGGTGGCACCCTGGGCGAGGCGGCGGACCACTTCCCTGATCATGAGCAGATAGCGCTTCTGCTCTTGAAGCACGGAGCTCGGCAGGCCCACCGGGCTGCCATGGCCGAGATACAGGACCGCCGCCGGGTCGAGGGTCTCCTGGGCGCGGGTCAGGGCGTCGATCCAGGCCGCGGTCATCCCGTCACCGATGTAGGGATGGGTTCCCTCGAAGACGAGGTCGCCGACGAACACTATCGGCGGACGCGGTCCCTCAAGAACCCAGATCGTCTCGCTGACGCTCTCGCCCGGCCCGAGGTCGACCGGGGTGAAACGCAACCCGGCCAGCTCAACGGCCGCACCGGCCGGCACGACCCGGTTGGGGTACCTCGCCGACTTCGGCCACTCGTCGCCGAACACCGGGACCCACCGGGCCCGTTTCTCCGGATCGCGCGCGCGGATCTCCTGGTCCACGTCGGGTAGGGCGATGATCGGCACCTGATCGTCGTCCACCAGCTCGGCGACTCCGTTGTAGTGATCCGGATGCGGATGCGTGATCAAGACCCCAGCCAGCGGCTTGCGCAGCGCGTCCAGGCGCGCCCGGTAGGCCCGGGCGTCGGAGACGAACATCGGCGCGTCGATGGCCACCACGGCCTGCTCACCCTCGACGAGGAACGAGTTGACGCACAGCGCCTGCTCAGCGCTGCGGTACGCGTGGATCATCGGTGGTAACGGGCCCATCAGCCCTCTCTTCTCGCGGGATCAGTGTGGCGCGCGATCACGGGACCGCGCTGTCCACAAGTCTCGGCCGCGGAACAGCGCTCGTCCAAGACACTGTGTTATAACCTGCGGCTATGGATGCGCACCTCCGCGACTTGCGCTACTTCGTGAGCGTCGCCGAGGAGCTGAGCTTCACCCGTGCGGCCGAGCAGCTGCGGGTCTCCCAGCCCGCGCTCAGCAAGCAGATCCGTGGCCTGGAGCGGGCCCTGGGAGCCCAACTGTTCGATCGCGACCACCGACAGGTCCAGCTCACGGCCGCCGGGCAGACCCTGCTCACCACCGCGCGGCGGGTCCTCTCCGACTGGGACGACACCACGACCGCCGTCGCTGAGCTGGCCGCGCGGGAGCAGCGAACGCTTCGGGTCGGGACCCTCACCGCCATCGGGCACCAGCTCTATGCCCAGGTCGTGGATCGCTTCACCCGATGCGAACCCAGCTGGCGGATCCAGCTGCGGTCCTTCGGCTGGGGAGATCCCACCGCCGGTCTGGGCGAGGGGTCCACCGACGCGGCGTTTCTCTGGCTCCCGGTGGATGCGCGGGACATCCACACCGAGATCCTCCTCCGCGAACCGCGTTTCGTCGCCCTGAGCAGCCGGCATCGGCTCGCGCACCGCGAGGCCGTGGAGTTTCACGAGCTCGCCGGGGAGGCGTTCGTCGCGCTCCCACGCTCGGCGGGCCCGCTTCGCGAGTTCTGGCTGGGCGCCACCGACGGCGAAGCCGCGACGGTCACGGTGGTGGCCGAGGCGACCAGCGCGGACGAGAAGTTCGAGATCATCTCCTCGGGCACCGCGATCTCGCTGGTCGCCGCGGGCAACGCCGTGGTCTACTCCCGCCCAGGCATCGTCTGCGTCCCAGTCACCGACCTAGCGCCAGCCAACCTGGCCATCGCCTGGCGCCGCGGCGAGAGCAGACGGGCAGTCCAGGCTTTCGTCCAAGCAGCCATCGACGCCGCACGTGCCGGCGAACCAGACTTCCCCTGAGGCAAGGCACTCGCGGCGCTAGCGTTCGAGCAGTCGCAGGCCGATGTCGCGGGGTGCCCCCGAGCCGTAGGCGAGGCTGACGAGCAGCATCATGGCAGGCTCGGCGTACCGCGCGGCGCTCAGCCCTCCGGCATCGACAGCGTGCGCACCCAGGTCGGCGATCAGCGCCATCACGATCTTCTTGGCCGGGGCGTCGTCTCCGCAGACGAATGTCGTCGGGTTCAGGCCGGCGTCATAAGCTAGGGAGTTTGAAGCTAGGGCGGAGGCGAACGGCGGCAGCGCCGCCACGACGCGCGCGCTGGGAACGAGCGCGGCGACCCGCTCGGCCGCGGAGGTGTCGAAACCCACCGCTAGCCCGGACAGATCCGGGCGCAGCGCGTTGACGCACGACCACAACACCCGGCCCGCCAGCGGTGGGAGCGCCCCGAGCGCGGACTCCACCGCCGCGAACGGCACGGCGAGCACCACGACCTCCGCGCCAGCCACGACCTGGTCGTGCCCGCCCCGGCTGCTGGCATAGCTGACCTGGTGACCAGCGGCCTCCAATCGGCCGCCCATGGCTTTGGCGAGGGCTCCCGCCCCGATGAAGCCCAGTCGCGCCATCGTCCAACCCTTCTTCCAACCCTTCTAAGGCCAGATCCATCCAGATCGTTTGTACTGGGTGCAGGCCTGGGCGATGCGCATGTCGTTGCGGGCCGGCGCGAACACGGTCGGCTCGGCGAGGTACCCCGTGCCGTTCATCGTGGGAGTGCCCAGCTTGCTAGGCGGGATCACGACCGGCTCGGGTCTGCGCGCTGATGGTCCTGGCTGAGCCGCTGGCCCCGCCTGCTCCGGCGATATCGATCCGCATACCTCACATCCTGCTTCCGGTGTCTGATTCCACCGCGAGTGAGCGCTCGCCGCATCCACCCGGCTGACAGTTTGCGGCTGGCGTTTGACAGGATCAGCCTGTCGTTGACATCTGACGAGGGGGCTACATGGACCTTCGCCAGATGCGGTACATGCTCGCGGTCGCCGAGCATGGCAATGTCCGCCGCGCTGCGGCGAGCCTGCACCTGGCCCAGCAGTCACTGTCCGGGCAGATCGGCGCGCCGCTGTTCCTGCGCCATCGCGGCGGGATGTCGCTCACCCCGGTCGGCGAGGTGTTCGTGGCGCACGCCTCGAACGCGGTCGATGCCGCCGATCGGGTCCTGACCGCGACGCGATCGGCCGCCCGGTCGCTGCCGGCCGAGCCCGTCCGCCTCGCCGTCGCCACCGGGCTCTCGGCACTCGCCGGCCAGCTGCTCCGCCGGTATCCGACCCTGCACCAGGACGTCGATGTGCGGCTCGCGGACCTGCGCAGCACCGATCAGATCACCGCGCTGAACCAGCGGGAGATCACCGCCGGGCTGGCGTACACCCCACTGCCCAAGGGCACCGCCCTGGCGCTGAGCCGGACTCACTGCTCTCGACACCGGTGTACGCCCTGCTGCGAGCCGACGACCCGCTCGCGGCGGGCGAGGCCGTGTCGCTGTCCGCCTTGGCCACGCGGCCGTTGCTGCTGCCCACTCAGCAGGACGCCGCTGGCCTGCGCGAGCACCTGCTCGGGGCGTTCCGAACCCATGGCCTGACGCCCCGGCTTAGCCCGCCGATCCACGGCTATGAGCTGGCCATCGCCTCGGTCGCCAGCGGGCGTGGCTACACGTTGTGCGTGCCGTCCGTGGCCCGGGTCGACGACGACCTAGTGTTCCGGCCGATCGCCGACGCTGTCGCGCCGATACGGGCTGTGCTGCTCACCGCGCGCGCCGATCTGGGCCCGGCGACCCGGGAGCTGATCCGGGTGGCCCGGGCAATGGCCAGGGACGCCGCGATGGTTAATCCCGATTTGGAGACAACCCGCAGCGCGTCGCGCCGCCCTGAGTTGTGAAATGGACGGCTCAGGCCTGGGCGATCGCTCAGGTATCGCCGAGTTCGGCACCAGAGCTGTTGGGCCTTGATCAAATAGCCCTGATGTCGAACTCGGCGACATCAGCGCGGTGCCGGTACGCGTATTTCGACGCATATCTGGCTTGAGAGGGGCCGACAAACTTCCGATATGTCTCCATGTCGGGGCCGGGAGGCGGGTCAGGTGGGTTTGCCGGTTTGGATCCAGCGGGCGAAGACTTCGGCCTGCTCGGGGGGCCAGGTGGTGTCGCAGGGCATGGTTCCGACGCGGACCTGGTCGAGGATTGCATCGGCGTGCTGGGCGACATCGTCGTAGGACCACAAGTCGAAGGCGAAGCGCATGGAGTTGCGGTCCTGGGCCCGGAACAGCGGCTTGATGTGGGTGGCGAAGCTGAGCGACTCGTCCGGGCCGGGCAGGGCCAGGGGTTCGTCCGCGTCTGGCTGGGGTGTCAGGGCGGAGATCCGGGAGTCTGGGGTGGCGTTGCAGACCCACCACCAGTGCGGCATCGGCATGGTCGCCGGGGGACGGGCGGTGGTCTGGGAGTT
>JAFARZ010000126.1 GCA_019245115.1 Streptosporangiaceae bacterium
GTGGCCATGGCCGCCATCTGGGCGAGCGGCTGGATGATCGTGGTCAGCGGCGGCGAGACCCAGCCCGACATCGGCAGGTCGTCGAAACCGACCACGCTGAGGTCGTCGGGGATGCGCAGCCGGTGCAGCCGGGCCGCCTCGTAGACCCCCATGGCCTGCATGTCGCTGCCCGCGAAGATCGCGGTCGGCGGATCGGCGAGTTCCAGCATGTCGGTCGCCGCCACCAGGGCCGCCTCGAAGTGGAAGTCACCCGAGTAGACCAGCGATGGGTCCGCCGGGATGGCGGCCCGCTCGAGCGCGGCCCGGTAGCCGTCCAGCCTGGCCTGGCTGCACAGCAGCGACGGGCGGCCGGTGATGGTCCCGATCCGGCGGTGGCCGATCTCGATCAGGTGCTCGGTGGCCATCAGGCCGCCGGCCCAGTTGGTCGCCCCGATCGACGGGATCCGCGGGTCGGGCTGGCCCACTGGGTCCACGATCACCACCGGCATGTGCATCGCCGCGAGCCGGGCCCGGTAGGCGGGCGACAGTTCGGTCAGGACCAGGATGACGCCGTCGGTCTGGCTGGTCGAGAGCCGAGTCAGCCACTGCTCGGTGGCCGGCTCGCCGGACACGACCGAGACGGCGATCCGGCAGCCCTCGGCGGTGGCGGCCTCCTCGGCACCGCGGATGATCTCGACGGCCCACGGGCTGAGGTCGGCGAACACCAGGTCGATCAGGCACGACCGGCCCGCGCGCCGGGGCGCCGCGTAGTTGTAGTCGGCCAGCAGCGCCTCGACCCGGGACCGCGTCTTGGGCGCCACGTCGGCGTGGCCATTCAGGACTTTCGAAACCGTCGGCACGGACACCCCGGCGGCCGCGGCGATGTCGGCGAGCGTTACCCGATCCCGGCTGACCTTCGGTTCGCTCACGATCGTGCTCCTTTCGGGCGGGCCAGCGCCGAGGGAGCTGCCTGCGCGCTGCGCCTGCCCGGCCGGACAGCGTTATCGTAATGCGCCCGCGATCCCTCGGCGCGTACGACCTTGCCGTTAAGCTGCCCCGTCATCAGTTCAGCCATAGCTCCGGGGCGACGGCCAGCGAGTCGAGTTCGGCCCACAGTCCGGCAGGAATCTGTTCGGTCATCAGCGCGGTGATCTCCCCGATCCGGGACGGCACGGACACGCCCACCACGGTGGACGCGACCCGCGGGTCGCGGAGAGAGAACTGCAGGGCCGCGGCGGCCAGCGACACGCCGTGCGCAGCACAGGCCCGCTGCATGGCGCGGACCGCGTCCATGATGGGCGCGGCCGCCGGCCGGTAGGCGTACTTGGGCTGGGCGCCGGGTCCCTTGGCCAGGATGCCGCCGCCGTAGGGCGCCCCGTTGACGAACGCCACCCCACGCTGGCACGCATCGTCCATCAGCGGCCCGGCGCTGCGGTCGACCAGGGTAAACCGGTTGTGGCTGAGGACCGCGGCGAACTCATCGGTGGCGATGAACTCCCTCATGAGCCGAACGGGCCCGCCTGCGACGCCCAGGTGAGCCAGCACGCCCTGGTCGCGCAGTGCGGTGAGGGCCTCGACCGGACCGCCCCGGGCCATCGCCTCGGCGAACGTGAGGTGGTATTCCGGGTCGTGCAGATACATCAGCGGGACGCGGTCCAGGCCGAGACGCTCCAGGCTTTCCGCGACCGAGCGCTTCACCCGCTCACCGGAGAAGTCGCCGGTGTCCGGATCGGCGTCCACCTTGGTGGCCAGCACGAACCCGGGCGGCAGGCCACCGGTCGCGGCCAGGGCCCGGCCGATGCGCCGTTCGGCCGTGCCGCCGCCGTAGTTGTTGGACGTGTCCATGAAGTTGAACGGGCTGCGCAGCGCGGCCAGGATCGTCTCCTCGGCGCGGTCGTCGGCCACCTCGTAGCCGTAAAGCGCGGGCATGCTCGCGAGCGGGCTGGTGCCGATGCAGACCGGCGACACCCGCAGCCCCATCCGGCCCAGCGGCCGCAGGTCGGCGGGCCCGACCGTCATGTGCGGAGGCCGTCAGCGGTCACGGTTCCCGGTCCTTCCTGCTTTCCTGCTCTCGCTGCTTCTGTTGCTTCCCTGCTTCTTGCTGCTCTTGCGCGTGCTCTAATGTGGCGACCAGGTCTCGAAACTTTCAGCAAAAGTTCCGGCGTCTCGGGCAACGTATGGCGGCCGACGCCGGCCTGTCAAGTGACGCGATGGCATACGTGCTGGCGCGACGAGCATTCGCAGCGCTTCGGCAAGGGAAAGTTTCGACCAGGCGGCGGTCCGGCGCGTGCCGTAGGGTCGTCCACGTGGACATCATCAGGTACCGCACGAAGGAGTCTCCGGTCCCGCGGGTTGGCGTGCGCGACGAGGGACAGGTGTTCGGCCTGCCCGGAGTGGAGTCGCTGGCCGAGCTGTGGGCGCTACCGCTGGCCGGGATCAGGCAGCGTGTCCAGGACCGCGTCCCGGCTGCCTCGGCTGGCCCGGGCGTCCCGGGTCTCCCGGCTGGGGAGGTCACGCTGCTGCCGCCCATCGACGGCCGGACCGAGGTCTGGGCCGCGGGCGTCACGTACGTCATCTCGCGCGAGGCGCGGGTCGAGGAGAGCGAGCGCTCGGCCGACGTCTACCGGCAGGTCTACGAGGCCGAGCGCCCCGAGCTGTTCTTCAAGTCGGCAGCGTGGCGGGTGGCCGGCGACGGGCAGACGATCGCGGTGCGGGCCGACTCCGTGGTCGACGTCCCCGAGCCCGAGGTCGCCCTGGTGATCAACCGCTTCGGCGAGATCGCGGGCTACAGCGCGTGCAACGACGTGTCGTCCCGGACCATCGAGGGCGAGAACCCGCTCTACCTGCCGCAGGCGAAGATCTACCTGGGCAGCTGCGCGCTCGGCCCGGTCATCAGGCCAGCCTGGGAGATCGCGGACCCGTACGACCTCGGCATCGAGCTGACCATCCGCCGTGACGGCGCGATCGCCTGGCACGGCCAGGCCAGCACCTCGGCCCTGCGCCGCAAGTTCGGCGAGCTCACCAGCTACCTGATGCGGGCCGACGTTCACCCCGACGGCGTGGTGCTGGCCACCGGGACCTGCCTGGTGCCGCCCGCGCCGTTCAGCCTGGCCGACGGTGACGTGGTCGCCGTGGCGGTGGAGCACGTCGGCGTGCTGACCACCGGCGTGGTCCGCGGTCTTGATCGGATGCGCAAGGCGTTCGAGCGGTAGGCGCCAGGGGCAGTGGCCTGAGACTGGCGGCGCTTTCGAAAATTTCGAATGCTGACGTAACCGTCTATATTACCTTTGAGCTGGGTAGAGGCTAATGGAGACGGGTCCATGGTTACGGGCGTATTACCGAAAAGTTACCAGCGAAAATCTTGACATGGGTTGGGGTATCCGGTCTACTCCCAACTGAGGCCCTCGAAATAGCTACCACGAGTTTGCGCTCCGTCCATCGGTGTATCGGAGGACGCATATGCCGCACAAGGGGATGCCGGGAGAAGGCAGGGTAACGAAACCTCTCCTGTACACGATGCCGTGGTCGTCAAGGTGCCCCTGTCAGGCGATCCATCCGGTTTTCGCCGGCCGACAAATATGACCGAAAACTTTTGTCCGGATCGCGCCGAGCCGGTGCGGGTCTGGGCAATGTTGGCCCGGCGGCACCGATGACGCACCCAACGCCTCAGCCACGGCGGCACCCCCTCAGCTAGCAAACCGGCCCAGGAGGCACCATGCGCACGTCGCCGACCATCAGACTCAGACGCAGCCGGCGTGTTATCCCGGCACTCTCGATCCTCAGTTTCCTGGCGCTCTCCGCGGCGGCCTGCGGCGGCGGTTCCTCGTCAGGCAGCGCGGGCTCGCCCACGTCAGCGAACATCACCTGGTGGGGCTGGACCCCCAGCACGCAGGTGGCGCAGCAGTACATCAGCGCGTTCAACAAGGTGTACCCGAACATCCACGTGACCTACAAGATGCTCACAATCGCGGGCTACAACGCCGCGCTCCGGCCCGCGCTGGCCTCCTCGGTGGGACCCGACATCTTCGACGTCGCGCCGGGGGCCGCCAACGGCTCGGTCGAGACCTACAGCCCCGACGCGATCAACCTAGAGCCCGCGGTGGTCAAGGCCCTCGGCAGTGACTGGCAGTCCAAGCTCTCCCCCATCGGCGTGTCCAGCCTGATGATCGGCCAGAAGCTCGCGGCCGTCTCCGTCGGGGCGGTGTACTCAGGAACGGTCTGGATCAACCAGAACCTGTTCAGCCAGTACCACCTCACCCCGCCGACCACCCTCGCGCAGTGGGTCAGTAACTGCGCGACGTTCAAGGCGCACGGGATCGGCTGCTTCGTCCAGGGCGTCGGCCAGCCCGCGTTCAACGAGGACACGGTGCAGGCGATCTCGGACAACATCCAGCCCGGCGTCTGGGCCCAGGCCATCCAGGGCCAGGTCCCGTGGACCAGCCCGGTCATCGTCAAGGCGCTGACCATCTGGAAGGAGATGTTCAGCGACGGAATCATGGAGAAGGGCGCGCTCGGCGTGCAGCAGTACCCGGACGCCAACAACGACTTCATGTCCGGCAAGTACGCCATGGTCATGATGGGCACCTGGTACATGCAGTACGACACCGCGCCGGGCATGAGCGCGGCGATCTCCGCCGCGGGCATCTCCAGCCCGAAGAACTTCACCGCGCTGCCCATCGCGTTCCCCGACGTGGCGGGCACCGGGCACACCGGGGCGCTCTACGGCGACTCCGACTACGGCATCGCGGTCAACGCCAAGTCCGGCCACCAGGCGGCCGCCACCACGTTCGCGGTCTGGCTGGGGACCTCCACGGCCGGGCAGGAGCAGGTCGCGAACGCGCTCGACGACATCGCCGCGCTGAAGGGCGTCCAGCCCAACTGGTCGCAGATCAACCTGGTGACGCCCAGCGTGCAGCAGACGGCGCTCAGCAAGCTGATCACGAACGCGGTGGCCTCGACCGAGCCGCGGCTGGCCACGGTGAGCGTGAACCTGCAAACGGCCATCGGGAACGCCACGACCACGGTGGCCTCGGGCAGTGCCACGCCGGCTCAGGCCGCGGCGACCCTGCAGGCCGCGGCGGCGAAGCTGCCGAACCACGGCGCTGTCTAGGCCGGACCCTATTAGCCCCGGGGGGGCACTCTGTTACCCCGGGGACACCCCGGACCCCATGGCCCGAGCCCCCAACGGGTGGACGACGGATCGGAGACAACGACTGTGAGCAGTGCCGGAGCGGGAACGACCATCTCTCTGGCACGGCAGCCGGGGGCCGCCGCGGGCCGCGCCGCGCCGAAAGGCCGGCGGCGCGGCCCGCGGCGTCCGCCGGGCCTGCCCTGGATACTCCCGGCCTTCGTCTTCGTGGTCGGCTTCATCTACTACTGCATCGGCTACACCGGCTACATATCCACGCTCAACTGGGACGGGGTCAGCCCCACCCCGCAGCACATCGGCTTTCAGAACTACGTCTCGGCCTTCCACGACCCGGTGTTCTGGGACACGATCCGGCATACCGTCCTGTTCTTCGTCGTCACGTTCACGGTGCAGACCGCGATCGGCTTCACCTTCGCGGCCCTGCTGCACTCCAAGGTCAAGCTGCCGAACCTGTACAAGGTGATCATCTTCGTCCCGGTGGTGCTGGCGCCCGCGACGATGGCGCCGATCTTCCGGCAGATCTTCTCGGCGAGCGGCCAGTTCAACACGATCCTGTCGGACATCGGGCTCGGGTCCCTGGCCCATCCCTGGCTCGCGCAGTCCAGCACGGCGCTCCCGGTCATCATGGCCATCACCGTCTGGGAGTGGACCGGCGTGACCTTCATCTTGTACTTCGCGGCGATAACCCAGATTGACAAGGAGATCGTGGAGGCGGCCCGGATCGACGGCGCGAGCGGCTTCAACGTGCTGACCCGCATCGTCTGGCCCAACGTCCGGGGCACCACCATCGCGCTGGCCATGCTCAGCGTGATCGGGGCGCTGAAGACGTTCGACGTGCCGAACCTGCTGTCGGGCGGCACCGAGGGCCCGAACTACGCCACCGAGTTCCTCGGCACCTTCATCTACCGGATCAGCATCCCCACGGCCGAGGTCGGGTACGGCGCGGCGCTGTCGATCATGCTGCTGATCCTGGCGCTGGCCGGGGCCATCGCCTTCGGCATCCGCGGGATGAGGGAGAAGAGGTAAGCGGAATGAGGAGGAACTGACCGGCCATGTTCGAGACACGACGGCTGAGCTCGAAGATTATCCTGCAGGTCATCCTGACCATCATGGTGCTCCCCTTCCTGTTCCCGCTCATCGCCATGGTGCAGGAATCCCTGGCCGGCCAGGGCTGGGACAACTTCAAGGTGGTCTGGGACACCGGGGTGGTTCCCGAGTACTTCCGCAACAGCGCCATCATCGCGGCCGGCGTGATCATCATCGTCTACATCCTGACCATGCTGGCCGCGTACGGCTTCTCCAAGCTGCATATCCGCGCCCGGGAGATCTACTTCTGGATGATGCTGGCGGCGCTCACCCTGCCCGAGGTGGTGCTGCTCACGCCGCTGTTCTCGACCGCCACCCACCTGGGCCTGTACAACACCTACTACGCGGTGATACTGCCGCTGGCGGCACTGCAGATACCGTTCGCGGTGCTGCTGACGCGCAACTTCGTCAACGGCATCCCGGACGACCTGTTCGACGCCGCGCGGGTCGACGGCGCGAACGCCGCCGTCATCTTCTGGCGGATCATCCTCCCGCTGACCCGGCCGATCGCCGCCGCGATCATCATCCTGACGCTGATCGGCGCCTGGAACGACTACCTGCTCCCGCTGGTCTTCCTGCAGACCCCGAGCACCGAGACCATCACGCTGCTGCCGTCGTTCTTCGTCAGCGAGTTCAGCGACGACCAGACCAAGGTGGTCGCGTCGGCGGTGATCACCGCCATCCCGGAGATCATCGCCTACCTGTGCCTGCAGCGCTTGTTCGAGCGCGGGCTGACCGCCGGAGCGCTGAAATGAAGGTGACCCTGGCCGACGTGGCCGCGGCGGCGGGCGTATCGGTCCCGACCGTGTCGAAGGTCGTGCACGGGCGCGCGGACGTCGCCCCGGAAACCCGGTCCCGGGTTGAGGCGCTGCTGGCCGAGTACAACTACGCGACGCCCCGGCGGGCGAGCCGCCCCGGGCTCATCGACCTGGTCTTCACCGGCGAGCTGAACCCGTGGGCGGTCGAGATCATCAGCGGCGCGGAAAAGGCAGCCTTCGCGGGCGGGCACCGGGTCGCCGTCTCGGTCCTGGCCGGGGAGACCTCGGCGGACGAGTGGCTGGCCCGCCTGTCGGCCAGCCGGGCAGACGGCGTCATCCTGGTGCTGACCGAGCTGTCCCCCGCGCATCGCAGGCAGCTGGCCGCGCTGCGCGTGCCGGTGGTCATCGTCGATCCGGTGGGCCAGCCCGACCCGCGCATCCCCTCGGTCGGCGCGGCCAACTGGGCGGGCGGGCTGATGGCGACCGAGCACCTGATCGAGCTCGGGCACCGCCGGATCGGGACGATCACCGGCCGCCCGGCCCTGCTGTGCAGCCAGGCGCGGGTGGACGGCTACCGGGCCGCGCTGGAGCACGCCGACCTGCCCATCGACCCGGCGCTCGTGTGTACCGGCGACTTCCACTTCGAGGCGGCGCTGGCCGCCGCGCACGACATGCTGTCGCTGGCCGACCCGCCCACCGCGATCTTCGCCGGCAACGACATCGAGGCCATGGGGGTCTACGAGGCAGCCCGGCTGCACAAGCTGCGGATACCCGATGACCTCAGCGTGGTGGGCTTCGACGACCTGCCCATGTCGGCCTGGGTATCGCCGCCGCTGACCACGGTGGCCCAGCCGCTGGCGCAGATGGCGGCGATGGCCACCCGGATGGTCCTGGTGGCCCCCGCGGACGCCACAGGCAACCGGATGGAGCTGGCGACATCCCTGGTCATCCGGTCAAGCACCGCGGCACCACCAGCACAGAAAAGAATAGGAGCCAGATGACGCAACCGAACGGGGATGGCGGGGGGCCGGCCACATGGCGCGACGTTAACCGCCCGGCCGCCGAACGCGTCGACGACCTGCTGAGCCGGATGACGCTGGCCGAGAAGGCAGGCCAGCTGCGCAGCACCTGGCTCGGCAGCAGGCCCGACGGCGGCGGGGGTAACGGGGCCTCCGGCGGCAACGGCGTCGCGCCGCTGCACGACGAACTGGCCGACGTGCTAGCTGATAGGCCGGCCGACTGGGCCGAGCTCATCCGGGACGGACTCGGCCAGCTGACCAGGCCGTTCGGCACCGTACCCGTCACCGCGCGGGAAGGGGCGCAGGCCCTGGCCCGCACCCAGCGGGAGATCGCCGCCGCGAGCCGGTTCGGCATCCCGGCCATCGCCCACGACGAATGCCTGGCCGGGTTCACCGCCTGGACCGCGACGATCTTCCCCATCCCGCTGGCCTGGGGAGCCACCTTCGACCCGGAGCTCGTGCGCCAGATGGCAGTGCAGATCGGCACGAGCATGCGGGCCGTCGGCGTGCACCAGGGCCTGGCACCGGTGCTCGACGTCACCGTGGACCCGCGGTGGGGACGGACCGAGGAGACCATCGGCGAGGACCCGTACCTGGTCGCGACCGTCGGCACCGCCTACGTCCGCGGGCTGGAATCGACCGGAATCATCTGCACGCTCAAGCACTTCGTCGGATACTCGGCCTCCCGCGGCGGCCGCAACCTGGCGCCCGCCGCCGTCACCGCCCGCCAGGTCGCGGACCTGCTGCTCCCCCCTTTCGAGATGGCCATCCGGCGGGGCGGCGCGCGCTCGGTGATGCACGCCTACACCGATCTCGACGGCATCCCGACGGC
>JAFARZ010000279.1 GCA_019245115.1 Streptosporangiaceae bacterium
AGCAAGATCGCCCCGGCATGGCCGACCAGGCCCGCCCCGTCGCCCGTGACCTTCAGGGCATGGTCCCAGCCGTTATGCTGCATGACGAAGAGCGCTCCAGTCCCGGGGATTGCAACGTGTGGTTACCGCGTAATCTCCCAGAACCAGAGCGCTCTTCGCCGTTGAACCCGCAAGCCCGCCCACGCCGCGCGACCAGGTCGCCCGCACCCATCAGGTGCACCACCACAACCCCCGCTACCAGGCACGGAACCACGAAACCCCAGCTCACAACCACGCCACAATCGGCAGGGAGCTAATTTGCCATTCACGCTGAATGCCGGAGGCTAAGGTCAGTAGCGCTACAACGGGTGCAGCAGCAAGGTGCGGGAACCGCGCCGCCCCGGACCGGCCCTCTGACCGGCATAAGCCGCTGACCTGCATCGATGACCTACGTCGTCCCTCTTGCAGCGAATTCACACCGAGGTGGTCACAGCTAAGGCGGTAGCCTTACGAGGCGGTTACCTCGGTGCCGTTCCAGGGGACACTTGAAGACGTAGAGACAGGGCTCACGCTCCTCTGGCTGTCCGCGGACGACCGGGCGCTCGATCTTCATGACCGGAACGAGCGGTTCCGGCTCCCCGACCCTGTGCTGGACCGCTACCGTGCTCGTAACTGATCACCTCGCTCGGATACGCCGAGCCGACGATGGCTGCGTCCGCCGACAAGGTCGCTCCGAATGACATCTTGGCTTCACCCGGACAAGCGTGAACTCGCCTGGTCGCTTTCCGCTATCACGCCGATTCCCGGCCGCCCGCTCCTTGCCCACGTCCAGGACCTGCTCCCGCCTTCCGGCCGCGGACCGCTGCCTCACGGTGGTGAGCCGCTTCCTGATGAGCCGCCGCGAGACCCCTCCAAGGTCCGCTTCGGCGGCGGGTCACTCGACGGAATCATGAGTGTCCGAGGTGGCTGCAGCGACGGAAACGAGTCGCTAGCGGCGGCTTCGGCGGTCATCAGCCTGACGCGCAAAACGCTGCCCTCGGCAAAAGAGGTGCATGTCGCGGCGAACGCGATTGCCGCAGTTGAGGGTCCGCACGCGATGGACCGTTTCCTTGAGGCCATCCGCACGAGCGGCAGCTTTTCCCGAACACGGGTAGCCGGCATCGCCGGTGGCTGTGCGAGCACGCAGTGACGCGCCAGCAAGCGAAGGCCGGTCTCGGCCTGCTCGGCATTTCCGGGTCGGCCGGATGACGCGGACCTGATCGTCCGGCTCGGTTTGCTGGAAGAACTCACGTTGTACTCCGTCGTCGCCCTTAAGAACCTGCTTCCAGACGCTGACCGGGCGTTGTGCGACCTGGCGCAGCAGGTGAGCGGATGGGGCAGGATCCAGTGCATCTACCGGCTGAAGGACTCCGTGCTGCCTGAGGTCCGCTACTGGCTTTTGCACGGCGGCTACCAAAACGGTGTCATGACGGAGGAGGTCGCCTACATCGCCGCGACGGCTGGCGGCCTTCGCGCCGCCCTGGACACCGAACCCGACGACGAGATCCTCGACCACGCCGGCGCGCTCCTTGTGGCGCTCGCCTGCGGCGGACCGGCTGAGGACATGACCAGTTACTCCGACGGCGGGGCCGCCCTGGCGGCGTACCTGACCCGCATCGCTGCCGCCGCTGCATCCCTCGAACGAGCGGGCCATCTGTACACCCTGGACCGCTACCTGCATGGATGGGCCGACGGCAATCCGCTGCTGTCAGCGGCCGCGCTGCAGCAGCTACGAAGCCAGATCGAGCAGGTGCTGGCTGAACCGCGGTGGCAAGGACAGGTCCAAGCCGGTCTCGCTAGCGACGATCTCCGCGAGGTCCGTAAAGGGCTCGCAATCGCTCGCCGCTTTGGCCTCGACCCCATTCCGGTCGCCCGGGCATGGATCACACGTGAGCCGCACGACGGCTACCTGTGGCAGACCCTCGTAAACGCCGCCTCCCACGATGAGATGGCAACACTGATCCAGCTCGCGGAGACGTTGCTGCCATTCACTGCGCTGCCGACCGGGCCAGCACGCGATCTTGGTATCGGCGCCGGCTTCGAGGCAAATCACTGCTTCGAGCTGATCCTGCAGAGACTGAAGGACTTCCCTGGCCTCGGATGGCCGGCAGTTGCAATCGGACTCGATGCCCGCGTAACGCGGACACGCCACATGACCTTGCGCGTGTTCGCCGAGTGGCCGCGTGATACATGGCCGGAGGGAACTGCCGAAACCATCCAGGCCATGGCCTGGCGCGACCCAGACAACGGGGTGAAGAAGCGGGCCAGGGCGATCCTCGAAGGCAAGAAACTGGAATGAGGATTCCGTCCTAGCAGCCGGCCGGTTGCGGTCGGCTAGCTGCTGAGGGCGCTGCTACTTCGGTGAGACTCGGCTCCGTATCCCGGCAGGGAGGACGCCTAGGCTGGAGGCGTGCGCGAGGAACTCCCTGCCGTAGTCCGGGAGCGGATGGCGGAAATCTGGCCGGCCGGTACGTGGGGCTCCGCGCTGACCTCGGATGAGTTCGCCGTGATCCGTAGCGTGGGCTTCGAACCCGTCGGCCAGGTATTCGGCGCCGCCGTCTACGGCGCCGGGTCGGCCAGCGGGTCTAGCTGCCCTGGGACCACGGGATCGTCCGGCGACGCGACGCAGGGCCGGCCGGTAATCTCCGTGTCGGGGCAGGGCGGCCTGGGTTCTTTCGGTCCGCTGGTGCAGGCCATGAATCAGGCGCGGCACACGGCCATCAACCGGATGACCGCCGAATGCGCCGCGCTTGGCGGGCACGGGGTGGTCGGCGTCCGGCTGTCCCGGGGGTCGTTCGTCCTGGGCGGCCTGGAGTTTAACGCCATCGGTACCGCGGTCCGCGCCCCGGGCGCCGCGCACGGGCCACGAGCGCCCTTTACCTCCGGCCTGTCCGGGCAGGACTTCGCCAAGCTGATCATGACGGGCTGGGTACCGGCGGGGCTCGTGCTCGGCATCTCGATCGGGTCGCGGCACGACGACCGGGTGACCACCCGCCAGACTCGCTGGAGGGCGGGCAACGCCGAAGTCGCCGGCTGGACCGAGCTGGTCGTCCAGTCGCGGCGCGACGCCAGGGGCCAGCTGGAAAGTGATGTCAGGCGGCTCGGCGCCGAGGGCGTGGTGATCGCCACCATGCAGATGCGGGTTCGCGAGCGGGAGTGCCCGGTGCAGCTGGGCCGCCACGACCACATCGTGGAGGCAACCCTCATCGGCACCGCCATCGCCCGGTTCTCCCCCGCCAGGCAACCTGGCGGCGGGCCGGCCCTGGCCATCATGCCGCTCGACCCGCAACGGCGCCAGGCCGCCAGGATCCGCATATAGGCGCCACCACGGGTAAGCGCGGCGCCGGTCGCGGCATCAGGCCCGTGCCGCGCTCGCATGCGGTGCAGGCATCCCGCGGCGGAGTGTGACGGGTTCACTCGCTGTGTCAACGCAGCGTCCTCTACTGAACCCGGCCGCGACTGTCATCAGCGGCTCGGCCGCGGCAATTCGCGAACATAACGCCTGCCGGATCAGTCCATGACAGCCCTCAAGCTGCGATGGCTGTCGCGCAGGGTGAACTTCCGCTTGTGGTGGCATCTGGCACCGATCGCCGATTTTAGTCCGGCGACAGTCCGCACACCCGTACGCCTCGTTACGTGTGAAGATAGGCATGCCGATCTCATGGTCAGCGGCGGCGCGGCAAGCTCACCGGCCACAGCGTGACCGGCCAGGCCGGGAAGGATGAGGCGCTTCGATGAGAACCAGTCCGCTGCTGGGCCGGAAGGCCTGGTTCGGGCCGAGGCGGATGGGCTGGGGACTGTCACCGGCCTCAGCCGAGGGCTGGGTGGTATCGGCCGTGGCCGCCGCGGCTGCCGTCGGCCTTGCCGTAGCGGACCGGCGCGCCCGGTGGACCGCCCTGCTGGTGGTGATCGTGCTGCTGGTCATCGTGTTCGTGAAGGGCACGTCGCCGGGCGGCGCCCGCGAGTGGGAGGACTTCCAGGCCAGCAAGGACCAGCGCGGCCGGTGAGCCCGACCCTGAGGTGCGGCCATGCGCGCGCTGCTGTGTTTCTGCGCGGCGGGCAGGCCAGGCGCCGTTCGGTCATAAGAGCGAGGAAGCGGGCCGGGACGATGAGCGTGGGATGGACGGACATTCCTTTCGGGTGGTGTGATCTGTACGTCCTGCGGATCCGGATGACATGCGGAACGAGTGACTGCGAGCGCTTCTACTCGAGCGCGTGCGCCGTCCCAGCACGGGGCTGATGATCGCCTTCCCGGTCGGTGGTGTCGTCCTCGGCGCACTGACGACGCTCCTCCTGCGGCGTCCGGTGTCCTGGGCCGGACGCGCCAGCGTGATGGCCGTCGGCGCGTGCGTGGCCAGCCTGGCGCTAACGCTCGGAGGTCTTATGACGGTGCTAGGTAAGATGCCGCGCTTCTGAGTGTGACAGGCCGACGGAATGTCCTACCCTGAGCGACAATGCGGTCGTTTCCTACGGGAGGAGCGGGAGGCCGCGGCGTCACCTGGAGTCGGTACAGGGGAACATCGTGCGGTTCCGCATCCTAGGATCGCTGGAAGTGTGCGGCAGCGAGGGCTCGACCCTGCCGCTGAACGCGCCTAAGCAGCGGGTGTTGCTGACGGTACTCCTGCTGCACGCAAATAAGCCGGTCAGCCGGCACCGGCTGGCAGCGGCCCTGTGGCCGGATCGGGCGCCCCCGTCGGCTGGGGGCATTATCCGGACCTATGCGTCGGGACTGCGGCAGGCGGCCGAGCTGGGCGACCGGGACCGCCTGCCACATCTGGCCACGGTACCCGGCGGTTACCAGCTCGTCCTCGGGCCCGGCGATCTGGACCTCACCCTGTTCGACGATCTGACGAGACAGGGGCGCCGCGCGCTGGGGGCGCGAGACGCGGGCCGGGCGGCTCAGCTGCTGTCCGAGGCGCTCGCCCTGTGGCGGGGCGAGCCGGCCGAGGACATCACCCTTGACAGTGACAGCATGGTGCTTCTTACCGGGCTGGCCGAACGGCGCCTGGCAGCGGAGGAAGCCTGGGCCGACGCGAGGCTCCAGCTAGGCGGCGATGCCGAGCTCGTCGCCCGGCTCCAGGTCATTGTGGCCGAACAGCCGCTGCGGGAACGCACTTGCGGGCAGCTGATGCTGGCGCTGCACCTGGCGGGCAGGACGCCCGAAGCGCTGGACGCTTTCCGGACACTGCGCCGGCGGATGGTCACCGATTTGGGGATCGAGCCATCCGCGCCGTTGCAGGAACTGCACAGGCAGATTCTGGCCGGTGACCCCGCACTGACCCAGGCACCCATGGCCTCCCGCGGCCCGACCGCACGCTCCGTCGTACCCCGCCAGCTCCCACCTGCTGTAGCCGACTTCACCGGGCGGGTCGCCCAGCTCAAGCAGCTGCACAGCCTCGACCCGGCCGTCATCGTCGTGACGATCAGCGGCGCCGCCGGCGCGGGGAAGACAGCGCTGGCCATCCGTTTCGGGCACCAGGTTGCGGACCGGTTCCCTGATGGGCAGCTCTTCGCTGACCTGCGCGGCCACGCCGAAGACACTCCGGTCGACCCGATGCGGGTGCTGCACCGGTTCCTGCGCGCGATAGGCACGGCACCAGATCGCGTCCCCTCCGATCCGAGTGAGGCCTCAGCACTGTACCGGTCGCTGCTGGCAGGCAGGCGGATGCTGATCGTGCTGGACAATGCCGCATCAGCCGGCCAGGTCAGAAACCTGCTGCCCGGCTCGCCCGGCTGCCTGGTCCTGGTCACCAGCCGAAGCCGTCTGCCCGGGCTGGTGGCGAAGGATGGCGCGGTACCAGTCCTCGTCCAGCCCCTGGGTGAGACTGAGAGCATGCACCTGCTGAGGAAGATCATCGGCGCCGCGCGGGTGGACGCTGAGCTGGCAGCGGTAACGGTGATCGCAGCCAGCTGCGCGGGGCTGCCGCTAGCCTTGCGGATCGCCGCTGAGCGCGCGGCCCAGCGTCCGGGAATGGGTCTCGCCTGGCTGGCTGACGATCTGGCGACCGAACGGCGGCGCCTGGATACCCTCACACTGGGCACGGACGGATACACACAGTCCGTTCGGTGTTCTCCTGGTCTTACCGCGCCCTGGCGGTAGAGGCGCGCCGTATATTCCGCCTGCTCAGCCTTTCTCCGGGATCCGACACCAGCATTCCGGCGGCAGCGGCGCTGGCCGGAACAGGCACGGAGGAGATGGCCCGGCTGCTGGAGGTGCTGGCCGACGTCCATTTGCTCGACGAGGTGACCCCGGGTGGGCGGTACCGGTTCCATGACCTGCTGCGTGCATATTCCGCCGAGTGCGCCGAAGCCGACGAGAGTCCAGCCGACCGCGCGGCGGCTCGCCGCCGGATCCTCACCTGGTACCTGCACACCGCCGACTCGGCAGACCATCTCCTCGTGCCGGGCCGACTGCACGCCCCCCTCGGCCCGCCGCCACCGCATTGCGACCCGCTGGGCTTCGCCAATTATGAGCAGGCACTGGCCTGGTGTGACGCCGAGCACGCGAATCTCATCGCCGCGGCACACGTAGCGGCCGCGGAAGGCTACGACGACATCGCCTGGAAGTTCCCGGTCGCACTGCGCGGCTTCTTCGATGTGCGCCGGCCCTTCACGGACTGGAGGGCTTGCGCCCGCGATGGGCTCGCCGCGGCGCGCCGGGCAGCCGATCGGGCCGGTGAAGCCTGGACACTGAGCTGCCTCGCCGCCGTGCACTCTGAGATGGGCAGATTCGCCGACGCGCTTCGGTGTAATCGGGAGGCGCTGGAGATCTACCGGGAGACGGGCGACCGGCGCCGGGAAGGTGCCGCGCTGAACAACATCGGTACCGACTACCTGGGGCTGCGCAGGTACAGTGCCGCCCTGCGGTGCTTCCAGGCCGTCCTGGAGAATTCCCGCGAGAACGGCAGCAAATACGGCGCGGGCATCGCCCTCGCCAACCTTGGCTACACCTACCACCAGATGGAGCGCTTCGACGATGCCGTTGCCGCTTACCAGCAGGCGCTGGGAGCTTACCGGGAACTCGGTTACCGGCAGGCCGAAGCGCACACCCTGACTGACCTGGGCATGACTTACCGGATGGCCAGCCAGCTGGAAGCGGCGCGGTCATGCTATGAGCAGGCCCTGGACATGCACCGGCAGGCCGGCGACCGGCACGGCGAGGCGGCGACTCACCGTGATCTCGGTGACCTGCTGCACAGTACCGGAGCGACGGCGGAAGCGCGCGAGTCCTGGCGGCGGGCCCTTACCCTGTTCCTCGACCTCGGCGACTCCAGGGCCGAGGACGTCCACAAACGGCTCGCGAAACAGATAACGGTACGGTAACACCAGAAGTGGCCAACACAGAGGTGGCCAACACAGAGGTGGCTGGCCTCGAATGGGCGAGCTGGCCACCCCGCAATGGCCAGCTCGCTCGTCCTCTTCCCGCGGGTACGAGGGTTCCCCGCCGGGAGGAGGGCTCGCGTTGATTCTGACCCAACGATGTCCAGGATCTGTTCAGCGCCGCTGAAGCTCCAACGGCAGCGAGACATTCTCCGTCGCGGTCAGCCCGGGCAGCAGGTTGAAGTCCTGGAACACGTGCTCTTGCCCGAGCCGCTCGGCCCCATCACCGCCACCATCGAGCCCTCATCGACCACCAGGCTGACCTCAGCCAGCGCGCGCACCCGGCGGTAGACCTTGGACACCCGGCGCAGTTCCAGCATGCTCATCACCGCGTCCCCGCTTACTGGTTCGCCGGGTGCGGGTTGAGTTGCGGATTGCGGAGTTCGATCTTGCCCCGGCCGTTCAGGAAGACGCCGAAGGTGATGCTGACGGCATCGGCCGGGACCTCGGCGGTGACCTCGTAGCGGGTCCAGTCGCGGGTTCCGGTGACGTGGGCGAAGTGGTTCTCGGGATCGTGCCAGGGATCCGGTGGGGTCGGCCGCCGTCCTTGGCGGGGGATGCGGAGCACCAGTCCGGCGCGGTCGGCGACATCGACGGTGCGCAGGTCGCCGCGGAAGGTGACGGTGCGGCCGCCGTAGTCGTCGGCTTCGATCTCCTGGCTGAGGACGGCGAATCCGGCGGGTTCAGGCACGGCCGCGGTCAGGATCGCCCGCCCGTCTTCGGTGGTGCAGGAATAGTCCTGGTCGTGGGACCCGGTCACCTGGCGCAGGAAGGTGCCATCGAGCCGCCACCGGTGCAAGCCGTCGGTGAACGCCAGGTTGCGCGGCTCGAACCGGGTGTGCTCGGGCGGGCCCGGGGGTGCCTGCTGGCGGCTGCGGAACGGGCTGAGCGGATCGGGGCCGGTGACGGGCCGGGCGAGCCGGTCCATCACCGGGTCGTCGACGGCCAGCGGCGCGCCGGTGATGGCCGCCAGGGCCAGGCCGTCGGCCAGGGGGGTGGTGACCTGCCTGGTCTCGCCGGGCACAGCGATGTCTACCCGCGTGGCGGTCACCGCCGGGCCCAGGTCGGTGACGGTCACCGCAGTCACGCTGATCCCGGCCGCGTGCAGCAGCTGGCCGGTCATCTCCCCGGCGTCGCCTTCGGGGTATTCCTGATCGCGGTCGTCGGGACGGGCAAGCAGGCGCCAGAACGCGCCGCCGAGGGCGTGCAGCCGGATCGGAAGCGCCCGGTACCCGCCATCGTCGGCAGGCACTGTGCCGGCGAGCACCACAAGGCCGACTGGCTGGCGTTCTGGGGGGTCGGCGTGCGCGATGCGGACGGCAGTCACGGGGATCCTCCTGGAAGGAACGGGTATGAGGTCAGGGCGGTGCGCGGTGATGTACTCGCGCAGCCGGCGGCGGGCCTTGTGCAGGCTGGCCTTGGCCGCGCCGGGAGTACCGGCGACCTGCTCAGCGGGCTGATCGGCGTAGTAGAAGAGGGTGACGGCGTGGCGCTGCCCGGGTGGCAGGCCGGCGATCGCGCGGCCCAGCGCGTCGGCGCGGTCCAGGTCCTCGGCCGAGGGCAGGCTGCCGGCGGAGGCCGGGTGCAGGTTCTCGGGCCAGTCGCCGAGCAGGGTCAGCGGTGCGCGGCGCCGCTGGGCGCGGCAGACGTTGGCCACGATGCCGCCCAGCCAGCCGGCGAACCGGCCGGGGTCGCGCAGCCGGTCCAGTGCGATGAATGCCTGCAGGAAGGCGTCCTGCACGGCGTCGTCGGCGTCGTCTGGCTGCGGGCACAGCCGGGCCGCGCGGGCGCGGGCCATCGGCAGGTGCCGCTCGACCAGCAGCCGGAACGCCGCCGGGTCCCCGTCGCGGGCCAGCCGGACCAGGTCGCCGTCGGAGATGTCCATGCTCTGTGTTACTCCCGGGTTCCCGGCCGGGCCGGGGACAGTTCCGCGTCGCGCAGTTCGATGCGGCCGCGGTCGGCCAGGGAGATGCCGAACCGGATGACGCTAGCGTCGCCGGGGACGGTCATCGTGACGTCATGCCAGGTCCAGTCGCTGCTGCCGGGGGCGGTCAGGCTGCCGCCGCCGTCGCGCAGGTGTTCGCCGGGAGGGTGGATGGCTCGGCCCGCGGCCAGATGCAGCCCGGCCTGGCCGACCACGCCCGTGGTGCGCAGTTGCCCGCGGAGGGTGACCGCGGCGCCGCGGTAGTCGTCGGCGTAGATCTCCTGGAACAGGACGGCGGAACCAGAGGGCTCCGGGACCGCAGACGCCAGGATCGCGGACCGGTCTGCGGCGGTGCAGGAATAGTCCTGCCAATGCGGCCGGCCGGCAGCCAGGAAGCTGCCAGTCAGCTCCCACCAGTCCAGGCCGTCGGTGAATGCCATGTTCCGCGGCTCGAAACGCGGCCCATGCTGGCGACGCCCCGGCGGCCGGACGGCCGCCTGGTGCAGGAACGGCGCATGTACGTCCTCGCCCTGGACCGGGACCGCCAGCCGGTCCATCACCTCATCGGCCACCTGGACCGGCGCCCCGGCCGCGACCGCCAGTTTCAGGCCGTACCCGGCGCTCACCATCACCTGCCGGGTTCCGGCGGCCGTGGCCAGATCGACCCGCGCCACGGCCGTGTCAGAGCACAGCTCTGGCACATGCTCGCTGGCCGGCTCGATGTCCACGGCGGTCACCGCCACTCCGGCCGAGTGCAGCAGCCGGGCCGCTGTCTCCTCCAGGACACCGGCCATCACGGCGTCTGCGGCAGGCCGATCCAGCAGCAACCACAGCAACTTGAAGTCCAGACCCGGCAGCCACAGCGGCACCGCCCGGTGACCGCCATCCTCGGCAAGCACGGTGTCGGCGAGCACGACGAGCTGCTGACCGTTCAGGGCACCGCCGTCCGGCGGCTGTCCGGTCCGGGAATCAGCAAGCACGATGCGGACAATCGTCACGACGGTCCTCCAGAAGACAGCAAGACAGCGAATCGGCCCACACCCGTTAGTGTCCGGCCGGCCCGCCCGGGTTACCCGCCGCCGGCAGATCAGGAAACAGGCAGCACTGGAGCCGAGCGTGTGAGCCACTCCGAGAGCAGGCGCAGCCCCTGGGACGCCGTTGGCTGACAGTCCTGCCGGGCGGCCTTGCGGCCATCGGTTGTCAGGACGTGGTAGGTCCGGGGTATCCGGAACCTGTAGTGCTTGCGGGCCGGGGCTCTGGCCCGGCGGCTAGCTCGGTGCGGCCCGCCGCCTGGAGTGTCAGCAGTGCGTTCCTGCCCGTGGGAGGTGCAGGGTGCCGCAGGTCAGAGCTTGTCGATCGTCACGGTCGCGATACCGGGTCCTATCTGGGTGAGCCCCGGAGGTGCGAGGCACTGCAGTGCGTTCGGGGTAACGAACACCACCTGCTCGATGACGGTATCGCCGGTGAACTCACCGCCGGTGGCGTCACCGGTGAAGGTGACCGTTATCTGGCCGGCTGCGTTGTTGATGGCGCGGGTGAAGTCGAAGGTGGTCGACTGCCCGTTGCTCCACTGGATCGTTCTGGTCCCGGCGCGGCCGGCGAATAGCGTGGCGCATGACAGGGTGGTGGTGAAGTTCTCGGTGTAATTGCCTGAGGCGATACCCGGATCCGATGAGGTGCAGGCCGCGAGGATGCCGGTGACGGCGACCTGGGTGGTCTGGGTGGTGATCAGCAGGCCCGGGTTGTAGGTGGCGGTCTCGGTGCCTGCGCAGGTCACGTCCAGGGATACCGCGTGGGCGGGTGACGTGACAAGCGTCAGGCCGGCCAGGGCCACTAGCATGGCGGCGGCGATGAGGATTTTGCGCATGGAACACCCTTTCCTGTGGGGTGAGCGCTGGTCGTCCGCTGGGCGGCCCTGGGCCGCAGCGCGACCAACGAGGGCAAGCGGATCGTAACTGTGAAATTGCGTTCCGTCAACGGATGTGCTTGTGCTCGCGCGCCAGGGGACGATCGCAGTGTGGGCCATTCGGGAACATCGGAAGGACCAGCCGGTATCAGCACCCGCCAGCCCGAGGGCAGCGGCCACGGACACAGCACCGGCCGGTTCTTCACCGCACGGCTTGCAGCGCACAGGCCGCGGGCATTCCCGCAGACCGTAGTTTCCGCAGGCGGCCGAGAGGATCATGAGGCCCAGCACGAGACCGGATCGCTTAGAGAGCTGTTACGGCTCGCGGCGAAGACATCGAGGGAGTATGCGTAGAAGACACGCTGCCGATGAGTGCACGACCTGGCCGGCGTCTACCTGGCATGAGTAGCTTGCGCGAAATCCTGGAGCGGTTCGTGCGCGACGGTTCGCTGCCGGGCGCCGTGGGGCTGCTGGCCCGCGGCGATCAGGTCGAGGTGGCTGCCGTCGGGTCGGCGGCGATCGGCGGCCGGCCTATGGCCAGGGATTCCATCTTCCGTTTCGCTTCGATCACCAAGCCGATCACCGCGGCGGCGGTCATGACACTGGTCGACCAGGGACTGATCGGGCTCGACGACCCGGCCGGGCGGTGGCTGCCCGAACTGGCAGACCCGGTGGTCGTCCGGACGCCCGCGAGCCCGGTCGACGACGTGGTGCCAGCTATCCGGCCGATCACGGTGTTTGACCTGCTCAGCTCCCAGACGGGGTACGGGTGGCCGTCGGACTTCAACCTGCCGCAGGTCCAGGAACTGTTTAACGTGCAGACAGACGGGCGTGAGCCGCAGAGGTACCCGGAACCTGACACCTGGCTGGCCAGCCTGGCCAGGCTGCCGTTGCTGTATCAGCCGGGCCAGGCGTGGCTGTACGACACCTCGTCCACCCTGCAGGGCATTCTGGTCAGCCGGGTGTCCGGGCAGTCACTGGCCGACTTCCTTGACGAGAGAATATTCGCGCCGCTGGGCATGACCGACTCGGGCTTCTTCGTACCGGCCGCTGATCGCGACCGGCTCACCAGCTATTACCGGGCCCAGCCAGACGGCAGACTGGAGCTAGCCGACGGGCCGGATGGGCAATGGAGCTCTCCCCCGGCGTTCCCGCTGGGCCACGGCGGGCTAGCGGGCACCATCGACGACTGGCTCGCCTTCGGCCGGATGCTGCTTACCGGAGGCGCCGGTCCCGACGGCCGGCAGCTGCTTTCGGCCGACTCGGTGCGGCTGATGACCACCGACCACACCAGCCCGGCGCAGCGCGAGACCGGCAAGCTGTTCCTTGATGGCCAGGGCTGGGGTTTCGGCGGCCAGGTGGACATCGCGCCTGTCAATCCGTGGAACGTGCCCGGGCGCTACGGCTGGGTTGGCGGCACCGGGACGTGCGCGTACCTCACCCCTGCCACCGGCACCATCGCCATCTGCCTTGCCCAGGTCGCCGTCGACAGCCCGGTGCCGCCCCGCTGGCTCCCCGCGTTCTGGCAGTACGAGGCCAGCGTGCGCTAGGCCGACCGCCCGGATCCAGGATGCGTCCGCATGGAAACTGAGATCAAGAGCTTTAGGCGGCGTCTGACGGACGGCGGCTGTCGGCCCGGCGCCAGCGGGAAGAAGGTGTCGCGCACGGTGCCGCTGGTACCAGGCCGCCTGGACCGGTGTTTCATACCGGGAGTGCGGGCCCTGGCCGCCCCCACTACCGCCCCGGCAGCTTCCGGGGCGCTTCGAGATCAGAGTTCTGTAGCACGTTGGACGGCGACTGGGCGTTCCGGCAATCGTCCTCTGCCGCCGGCTGCCACCACCAGGCGATCCCCGGCGGCAGCGGCCCCTCCCAGACCGGCTGCGTCCGTACCTCCGACACAGCAACCGTTGACGATCCCGCCCTCCGATACCGGGCCGTGTTCGCGCTCCAGTCCAGGTTCCCCCGAATCCACGCTGCCAGGCCGTCGAGGTACCGCCGGGTGTGGAAAGCGACCAGTCCTGTCACCTCCGCACTAAGCTGAAGGAACCGCGCGAGGACCACGTCGCGAAAGGCGATGGCGAGCGGGAGGGCCTGCGCGGGGTCGATCGCGTACTGGTGGGCGATGCTGTCGAGGAGGTTGATACGGGTATCGCCACGCTCATGTTCCTTGAAATACGACGCTACGTCGTTGTCCCAGCCGACCAACGCACAGGCCATCTCACTCAAAGCTCTGATCATCGGCCGGTTCAGCTCGACAGCCGAGACTTCGTATCCCGCAGCGATATCCAGTGTCATCGTACAGACTTCCATGCTGCCGCTGCGGATGCGGGCGACGGCATACTGGTCGAACGTCGGCACCCGCCCCGTACTACGGAACGCCGCCTCCCACACCTGGTAGGAGAGGTACTCCTTCATCGCCCGAACCCAGCGGTCGATCTGCACCGGACCGGCCAGGCCCGTCAGCCGCTGCCGCAGGTCGGCCAAGGCGAGTGCGAGCGGTGATGACTGCACGGCGTGTCCGGTCTCCGCGGTACGCCCCATCTCCGCGGCCAGGATCGCCATCGACGCAGGGTCGTGGCTGTACCGGCCCTCATCGCAGTAGGCGTCGTCGAAGGCGAACAGCCACATGAGGGAATCCGTGGAGAATTGGGCGCCCGCCGTGTCGTCCGCACCGGGGATGGTGCGGCCGGCCAGTTCACCGGCAACGATGCCGCGCAGCCGCCCGGCCTCGCGTTGTTCGGCATCCAACGAGTAGCTGTTCATCCAGGCTATGGTCCGGCGCTCCCACCGCTGCCAGTTCGCATTGATGGCCGGAGGGAGCGGGCACCACAGCACAACCGTATCTGGAATGTCCATGTCGTCCCCTGGTTCGTAGCTTGTCAGTTCTGGCTTGTCGGATCCGCTTCCCCGCCATCAGCGGGCGCGTAGGGCTGCCGGCGAGGCGAAGAGAACCTCTCCTCGACGGCCCCTGCTTGTGCATGGGTGATGTCGCCGAACCCTCGCAGCGCCGCGACGATCTCGTCGAGAAGCAGCAGTGCCGCGACGCAGGCTGCTGTCGGCCGTTGACGGCCAGCGCCGTCGCGAGGTACACCGCCGGCCGCGCACCGCTCGCTTCGGGTGTCCGTAGGCTCTGTTGTCAGGTCGGTTATCGGTGCCACTTTCTTGACCAAGTTGCACCGATCAACCTACAGACCCGAATTTTCACTTCTCCGTGGCCGGCTGCCTCGCTGAGAGACTCACTTTGAGACCCCGCGGAGTCAATAGAAGCGACATTCGCTCCAGAGGGCGAAGCACTGTACCTCTAGGCTCTATACGCCAACGTGCAATGATCGCGGTTAGCATCACTGCCATCTCGACCATCGAGAAGGTGTCCCCGATGCACTTGCGGGGTCCATCGCCGAACGGCACGAAGGAGCCCGCGTTGAGTCGCAGCGTCTGAGTGCCCCATCGGTCCGGTTCGAACGCATCGGGCTCATCGAACGCGCCGGACTGGTTCCCCAGCAGGAACGGGCTATAAATGATGGCAGTGTTCGCAGGGATGTCGAAGTCACCGAGCCGCACGTCTGCGGTGGTCATCCGGGTCAGGAGCCATCCTGGCGGGTACATACGCAGTGACTCCAATATCACGCCCTTGGTGTAGGGCAACTTCGGCAAGTCCTCCATCTCGACCAGCTTCCCCTGCAATACCGTGTCGATCTCATGATGAAGTCGCTGTTGGATTTCAGGCCTCAGCGCTAGAACACACAGCGCCCAACCCGACGCGGAGGCTATAGTCTCTACGCCGGCGAGGAAAAGGGTGACCACCTGGTTGGAGATCTCCTCTTCAGAAAGGGTGCGACCGGCGTCATCCGGCTTCAGAAGTATCGACATCAGGTCGTTGTGGTCGACCCCAGTTGCTCGATAGTCAACGATGAGCTGGTCGGTGACTTCCCGGATGCTACGGCCAGGGGCGCGTCAAAGTCAGCGGTGACCGTAAGTAGTCGCAGAAAGGGTCGTGGCCCGAGTGCCGGGTGGTCCTGATCGCTGTCCGGGGCTGGCTGCTGCGGCGGGCGGGGGTTCTGCTGTGACACGGGGCGGATGTGCTTGATGG
>JAFARZ010000013.1 GCA_019245115.1 Streptosporangiaceae bacterium
GTTGCCGAAGAACGCCGGCTGTGAGGCCGGGATCACCTCGTCTTGCGGGACCCCGACGCGACCGACCGCGCCGCCCGGCCGGGTGATGAGGATCGCGGTCTCGGTCGACTGCTCGGTGCCGACGCACTCCAGGACGGAGTGGGCGCCGAATCCGCCGGTCAGCTCACGGACCCGCTCGACAGCCCCCGCTCCGCGCTCGGTGACGACGTCGGTGGCACCGAATTCCTTGGCCAGCGCGATCCGGTCCGGGTGGCGGCCCATGATGATGATCTGCTCGGCGCCGAGCCGCTTGGCGGCGATCACTGCGCACAGTCCGACGGCGCCGTCGCCGACGACGGCGCTGTTGCCCAGTCCGACCTTGGCGACGACCGCCGCGTGGTGGCCGGTGCCCATCACGTCCGAGAGCGTCAGCAGCGAGGCCATCAGGGCGTGGTCCTCGCCGACGGGCAGCGGGAACAGCGTGCCGTCGGCTTATGCCGAGGTCCGGGTTATGCCGGCCTGGTCGGCGGGATGCCTGGTCTAGCAGGGCAGAGGCGGCTTCAGGATCGGCATAATCCTGTGGGGTCGTTCGTGATCTGCCTGTCTGGAGTGGTCAGTGATCCTTCCAGATGGGGAGATGAGCATGGAGATGGGAGAGGATGCCCGCTTCGGGCTGGCGGGCGATGGGGACGGGGCGGTGGCCCTGCTGGCGGAGTTCAGCACCTGGCTCAGCCGGGAGCGGGGCCTGTCGCCGGTGACGGTGCGCTGCTACTTCAAGCAGTCGCGGGCCTTTCTGGCGGCGCTGCCGGGGGCGCCAGGCGCGGCGGTGCGCGAGCTGGACGCGGGGCAGGTCATCGCGTTCATGGTGGACTACTGCCGGGACCGTAATTCCTGGTCGGCGAAGGCGATGGTGACCTCGCTGCGGGCCTTTTTGCGGTTCGCGCACGCCACCGGGCGGATGCCTGCCCCGCTGGCGGGCGCGGTCCCGGCCGTGGCGGGATGGCGGCTGGCGGCGCTGCCGCGCGGGCTGTCGGCAGCTGAGATCGGGCGGCTGCTGGCCGGCTGCGACCGGGAGACGGTCGTCGGGCGCCGTGATTATGCGGTTTTGTCGTTGCTGGCCCGGCTCGGGCTGCGCGGTGCGGAGGCCGCCGGCCTGCGGCTGGGCGACATCGACTGGCGGGCTGGCGAGGTAGCGGTCTGCGGCAAGGGCAGCCGCGTCGAGCGGCTGCCCTTGCCTGCCCCGGCCGGCGAGGCGCTTGCCGCCTGGCTGGCTGACGGCCGTCCCCGCTGCGAGTCGCGGGCTGTGTTCGTGACTGTGCGGCGGCCTTACCGGCAGCTGACACCGGAGGCGGTCCGCCAGATCATGGGCCGGGCCTGTGACCGGGCAGGGCTGGAGCGCCGCGGCGCGCACCGGCTCCGGCACGCGCTGGCGACCGAGATGCTGCGCGCCGGGGCGTCGCTGCCGGAGGTCGGGCAGGTGCTCCGGCACCGCAGCCAACTGTCCACGTCGGTCTATGCCAAGGTCGACCAGAACGCGCTGCGCCCGATGGTGCGCCCGTGGCCCGGGGACGCTGCGTGAGCGCGCTGCGGGCCAGGGCCGAGGAGTACCTGGCCATGCGCCGGGCACTCGGGTTCAGGCTCACCACCCAGGGCCGGCACCTGATGAGCTTCGTCCGCTTCTGCGAGGAACGCGGCGCTGACCGCGTGACCGCGGACCTGGCGATCGAATGGGCGACCCGGACCACCCGGGGCAGCGGCGACGAGGTCTACCAGGCCCGGCGGCTCGACGTCGCCCGGATCTTCGCCCGGCACCTGCAGGCGCTCGACCCGGCCACCGAGATCCCGCCCGAGGACGTGCTGTCACGCCGTTACCGGCGGATCCCGCCCTATCTCTACTCCCCGGCGGAGGTCGCTGCGCTCATGAGCGCGGCGGACGGCCTTGAGCCGGCGATGCGGGCGGCGACCTGGCGGACGCTGATCGGTCTGCTCGCCGTGACTGGCATGCGCCAGGGCGAAGCGTGCCGTCTCGAACGGGACGACATCGACCTGGAGGCCGGAACGCTCGTGATCACCGGTTCCAAGTTCGGCAAGTCCCGGCAGGTGTTCCTCCACCCGAGCGCGGTGGTCGCGCTGCGCGCCTATGAGCGGACCCGGAACCGGGTGTTTCCTGAGCCCGGCGCGGGCACGTTCCTCGTGAATAGTCGCGGCGGACCGCTGGATGGGCACAACATCCAGCACACGTTCGCCGTGTTGATCGCGGCTGCGGGCATCCATGCCCCGCCCGGGCGGCGCGCTCCCCGGCTGCATGACCTCAGGCACACGTTCACCGTCGCGACCATGCTGGACTGGTACCGCGACGGCGGGGACGTGCAGGCCCGGCTCCCGCTGCTGTCGACCTGGCTCGGCCACGTCGATCCCAAGTCCACCTACTGGTACCTCCAGGCCGTCCCCGAGCTCCTCGCCCTGGCAGCGGGCCGGCTCGAGCGGGCGGTCCCGGGCGGGGAGGCCGCCCGGTGACCGACCTCGCCCCCATCCTGCAGGGGTTCTTCACCGACCGGCTGGCCCGGCAGAAGCAGGCCAGCCCGAACACGGTCGCGGCCTACCGGGACACGTTCAAGCTCCTGCTCGCGTTCGCGCGGGAGCGGACAGGGAAGGCTCCCAACAAGCTCAGCCTCGCCGACATGGACGCCACCCTGGTCGGCGCGTTCCTGCAGCACCTGGAAGAGCAGCGCGGGAACGGCACCGCCACCCGGAACGCCCGGCTGGCCGCCATCCACTCGCTGTTCCGCTACGCCGCCCCGCGGGCACCCGAGCACGCCGCCGTGATCAGCCAGGTCCTGGCCATCCCACCCCGGCGGCGCGAACGCGCCCTCGTCAGCTACCTCACCCCCGAGGAAACCGACGCGCTGCTCGCCGCACCCGACCGGACTGCCTGGCACGGCCGCCGCGACCACGCCCTGCTACTCCTGGCCGTCCAGACCGGCCTGCGGGTATCGGAGCTCACCGCCCTCACCTCTCAGGACACCCACCTGGGCGCCGGCCCGCACGTCCGCTGCCACGGCAAGGGCCGCAAGAACAGGGCAACCCCACTCACCAGCCAGACCGTCAAGGTGCTGAAAACCTGGATCGCCGAGATCGGCCCCACCTCCGACGGCCCACTGTTCCCCACCCAAGCAGGAGGCCGGCTCTCCCGCGACGCCGTCGAGAGGCTCGTCACCAAGCACGCCACGACCGCCGAGGCGGACTGCCCGTCGATCAAGGAGAAGAACGTCACCCCGCACACCCTCAGGCACACCGCGGCCATGTCGCTCCTGCGCGCCGGGGTAGACACCTCGGTCATCGCCCTCTGGCTCGGCCACGAGGACGCCGAGACCACCCACGTCTACCTCCACGCCGACATGACCATCAAGGAACAGGCCCTCGCCCGCGTCCAGCCACCCGGCACAAGCCCCGGACGCTACCGCCCGCCCGACACCCTGCTCGCGTTCCTCGACAACCTCTGACCACCGCCAACACCCACCGGATTATGCCGACCCAGAAACGGCGAACCACCACCTGACCAGGCATCCCGCCGACCAGGCCGGCATAACCCGGACCTCGGCATAAGCCGACTTATGCCGAGCGCGGCATAAGTCGGCGTACCACACGAACGGTAGTTCGGCGCCGGGTACGGGCGCCTTCGTTTCGGCGAGAGCGAGGTAGAGGTGATCGACGTGGATATGAGGCTCGGGTTCGCGCCGTTCGGCGGGTACTTGTTGCTCGACGATCCACAACGGCGCAATCACCGAGGGCTCGTCGGCGCCATCCGGTTCATGAAGCCCTGGGCCGGGCAGGAGGCGGGCGGTGAGCCCAGTCTCTTCGGTGACTTCGCGTAGCGCTGCCTCGGCGGGGTTCTAGTCGGGTTCGACGTGCCCACCGGGCAGC
>JAFARZ010000040.1 GCA_019245115.1 Streptosporangiaceae bacterium
GCGCGGCGAGGCCTTGGCGCGGAGGGAGATACAGCGGCGGATTGCCGTCCCGGAGGGGCGGTGAGCCTGCCGTGGCTCCAAGCTGGCCGAGCGCAGCGAGGCCTTGGCGCGGAGGGAAACACAGCGCGGAGGAAAAAAGGGTATCTAGGTACACCCCGGTCCGGTGTGTAGCGCTACTGCCGGGTCGTCGGCTGCCAGGCAAAATGGGAGCATGGCACCAGCAAGCCCGCCCCCGCGGCGCAAGGACGACTTCCTCGGAAGGATGGCCACGGGACTCACCGCCATCAGCCGCGGTCTGGCCTTCTCCGGTCTTATGCTGGCCGGCCTGGGGCTGCTGGCCGTGCTGATCGGTTCGGTGGCGGGCCTGGCCTCGGGGGTTGGATTCGTCATCGTCGGTCCCCCGTGGGCGACTGGCCGGACGCGCATGACCGTACTGGTGCTGATGGTGCTCGCCCTGTTCGTCGTGTTCCCGCTGCTGGTCACCGTCCTGCTCGGGTGGACCCGCGGGCTCGCCAGCTTTACCCGTCGCCTGGCGGGTCAGTGGTGTGGCGTGCCGATCGCCGAACCGTACCGGCCGCGGCCGCGCGGACGGGGCATCCGCCGCCGCCTGGCCTGGCAGCTCACCGATCCCGCCACGTGGCGGGACCTGCTGTGGCTCACCGCCAACGGGACGGTCGCCTGGATGCTCGCCGCCGCTCCCGCGGCGATGATCCTGCTCGGGCTCCTCGGCGTTACCAGACCGGGCGGCGGTCCGGTGGTGGCCGTTGGCCCGCTGGTCAACGGTGCTCTTGGGACGTTCCTGTTCGGCATCGCGCTGCTCATCGCGGCGCCCCTTGTCGCGCCCACGCTGCTGCGCGGCTACGCGCTCACCGCCCGGGCGATGCTGGCCCCGAGCGACCGCGGCCAGCTCGCCAGGCGCGTCGAGCACCTGTCCCAGACCCGGACCGAGACGCTGGACACCGGCGCCGCGGAGATCCGCCGGATCGAGCGAGATCTCCACGACGGCGCTCAGGCCAGGCTGGTGGCGATGGGCATGACGCTGGACGCCGCCGGGCAGTTGATCGACGAGAACCCGAAGGCGGCGCGGGCGCTGCTGATCGAGGCCCGGGACAATTCCGCCAAGGCGCTACAGGAACTGCGCGCCCTGGTCCGCGGCATCCACCCGCCGGTGCTGGCCGACCGCGGCCTCGCCGACGCGATCCGGGCCCTGGCCCTGGACACGCCGCTGCGCATCCATCTGGCCAGCGACCTGAACGGCCGGGGCCGCCCGCCCGCTCCGGTCGAGTCCGCCGCCTACTTCGCGGTGAGCGAGCTTATCGCCAACGTGACCAAGCACGCCCGGGCCAGTCAGGCCTGGGTGGACATCAGGCATGCTGGCGGCCTGCTGAAGATCGGCGTGACCGACGATGGCCACGGTGGCGCGGACCCGCACAAGGGCACCGGCCTGCACGGCATCGAGCGGCGGCTGGCCGCCTTCGACGGCGTGCTCGCGATCGGCAGCCCGCCCGGCGGGCCGACCTCGGTGACCATGGAGATCCCGTGCGTGTTGTCATAGCCGAGGATCTCTTCCTGCTGCGGGACGGCCTCACCCGGATGCTGGAGGCCCACGGTCTCCAGATCACCTCGGCCGTTGACAACGGCTCTGATCTCCTCAGCGCTATCCGCGAGGACCAGCCCGACGTGGCCATCGTCGACGTGCGGCTTCCGCCGACGTTCACCGACGAAGGACTGCGTGCTGCTCTCACGGCCCGCAAGGAACAGCCCGGTCTGCCCATCCTGGTGCTGTCCCAGTACGTCGAGCAGTTGTACGCCCGCGAGCTGCTGGCCGGCGGCACCGGCGGGATTGGCTATCTGCTGAAGGACCGGGTGTTTGACAGCGCCCAGTTCGTCGACGCCGTCCGGCGGGTCGCCGGTGGCGGTACCGCGATGGATCCGGAGGTGATATCCCGCTTGCTGGCTCGCAACAGCGGCAACAACGCCATCACGACCCTCAGCCCGCGCGAGCGCGAGGTGCTCGCGCTGATGGCGGAGGGCCGGTCAAATGCCGCGATAGCCCAGCGCCTGGTGATCACCGAGCGCGCCGTGGCCAAGCACACCGCGTCCATCTTCACCAAGCTGGACCTGCAGCCCTCCGATGACGACAACCGGCGCGTGCTGGCCGTGCTCGCGTACCTGGGCGACTGACCACGGGCATAACCTCCGCCGCGCCGGGCAGAACGCCATGCAGGAGGTGCCCAGATGTCCGCCGAACCAACTCAGCCTGCGCCGCCCTCCCAAGACGCGACTGCCCAGCCCCCGACTGCCCAGCCCCCGACTGCCCAGCCACCAACCGCCCAGCCACTGCCTGACCAGCACAAGATCCACCGGACCAGGATCAGCGGTCTATGGGTGGCTATCGCCAGTTTCGCAGTGGTGCTACTGCTCCTGCTCATCTTTATCTGGCAGAACAACGAGGACGTGCGCATCTCATATCTTGGCGCGCACGGCCAGCTCCCGCTGGGCGTCGCGCTGCTGCTCGCCGCCGTCTGCGGCGTCCTGCTGACCGTCCTGGCCGGCACGGCGCGCATCCTCCAGCTTCACGCCACCGCCCGTCGCCACCGCCGCGCCGACCGGAAAGCCACGACCGCCGCCCCGCGCTCTCCGGCCTGAAACGTCGACCGCGTCGGCTATCCGCTGTACGGCATCTGACAACTGGCGGGTGGTGTGAACGGCATATCCGAGAACGAGCCCCGGTGCTTGCGGCCGGCAACTGTGCAGTGACAGGGGATGGACGAGCACGCCGGCCTGGCCGATGCGCTCGGCGAGTTCCGCGTCGTCCACCCGGCCAGTCAGCTCCGGGAACGTGATGAGCAGGTGCAGGCCCGCGGCGATGCCCTGGACCCGCGCTTGCGGCAGGTGCTCGCGCACGGCGGCGAGCAGCGCGTCCCGGCGGCCGCGCTGACGCTTGCGGACCAGCCGGATGTGCTGGTCGAGCTCACCGGTGGCGATGAGCTGGGCGAGGACCAGTTGCGGCAGCGCCGGGCTGCCCAGGTCGCTGGCGTGCTTGGCCGCGACCAGGTCCGTCAGCATCGCCCGGGGCGGGATCAGCCAGCCCAGCCGCAGGCCCGGCGCCAGCGTCTTGGACGTGCTCCCGGCATAGGCGACCCGGTCGGGTGCCGAGGCCTGCATCGCGGGCACCGGAGCCCGGTCATAGCGGTATTCGGCGTCGTAGTCGTCCTCGATGACCAGGCCGTCCGTCGCGCTGGCCCAGTCCAGCAGCGCGCGACGGCGTTGCGGGGCGAGCACGACCCCGGTCGGGAACTGGTGCGCGGGCGTGAGCACCGCGGCCCGCGTCCCGCTGCCGATGAGCTCGTCGATGAGCAGGCCCTGCTCGTCGACGCCGACCGGTACCGGCCGTAGACCCCAGTAGGCGAGCTCGTCGCGGGTGCCTCGGGAGCCCGGGTCCTCGACGGCGAGGGCGGTCCGCCCGCTGGCCCGCAGCCACTGGGCGAGCAGGGCGAGCGCCTGGGCGACACCGCTGACGATGATCATGGTGTCCGGGTCGGCCCGCAGGCCGCGAGTGCGCGCCAGCCAGCCGGCCAGCTCACGCCGCAGCCGGTCGCTTCCGCGCGGATCACCGTATCCCAGGTCGGCCGCGCTGACCTGGGCCAGCACCGCCCGCTCCGCGCGCAGCCAAGCGCTCCGCGGAAACCCCGCCAGATCCGGCACCCCCGGCGACAGGTCGATATCGGCCCCAGCCCGCCACCGCCGCGGGATCGCGACGGGGTGAATGTGCCATTGTCCCCCCTCCGGCGGGGACGACGGCACATTCACCCCCCTGGACACCAGCGTGCCCGCGCCGTGCTTGGCGCTCACCACGCCTTCGTCCTTGAGCCGCTGGTAGGCCTCGACCACGACGCCGCGGGAAACGCCGAGGTCCATGGCCAGGACCCGGGTGGCCGGCAGGGCGGTGCCGGCCGCAAGCCGTCCGTCGATGATCGCCGCACGCAGCGCGTCGGCGAGCCAGGCGGTGAGTCCTCGTCCCGGGGCCGAAGCAGGATCAAGCTGCAGGAAATCCGACCCGGTTGCACCCATTGGTCCAATATAAATGGCCTTCGGTGGTTCTAGTAGCTGGACCACCACTCTCGTAGCGTGGCGGACATGTCTACCGTTCAGGCGTCCGGGATCGCGGCCGGGGCCGGGGCGATGGTGTGCGTGGGCGGCAGCGTGGCCGTTTCCGGAGTGCTCGTGAGCGCGCCGTTCTATACGGCCGAGGGTGCCCGGTACGCAGTGGCCTGCGCGCTGCTGATCGGCTTCGCCTGGCTGACCCGCCGTCGGCTGGTCCTGCCGCGCGGCTCCGAGTGGCTGTGGCTGTGCGGCGTCGCGTGCACCGGCCTGCTGGCGTTCAACGTGGCACTGGTGCAGGGATCACGCCACGCGGAGCCGGCCGTCCTCGGGGTCGCGGTGGCGAGCGTCCCTTCGCTGCTGGCCGTGCTGGGTCCGTTGATCGAGGGAACCAGTCCGCGGCCGCGGGCGGTGGGCGCGGCGGTGGTGGTCACGGCTGGGGCCGGCCTCGTGCAGGGCCTGGGCCGGACCGACGCCACCGGCGTCGGTTACGCGATCGTGGTGTTCGGCAGCGAGTGCGCCTTCACGCTGCTCGCCGTGCCGGTGCTGCCCCGGCACGGCCCGGTCGGAGTGTCGGTGCACGCCACCTGGCTGGCCGGGGTGATGTTCACCGGCATCGGGCTGGTGCGGGAGGGGCCTGTCGCCCTGGCTCACCTGGACGTCCGCGAGTGGCTGGCCACCGGCTACCTCGCGGTGGCGGTCACCGCGGTCGCCTTCGTCTTGTGGTACACGTGCGTCGGCCGCATCGGCGCCAGCCGGGCCGGCCTGCTCACCGGCGTGGCGCCGGTGGCCGCGGGGATGACCGGAGTGCTGCTCGGCGCCCCCGCGCCCCATCCGCTGGTATGGGCCGGCATCGCCGTCGTCGCGATCGGCCTCGCCCTCGGTCTGCGAGAAAAATCGGACCAAACTCCCCAACCCGGCGCGTCCCTCCCTCCAGATACCACCTCCCCCCACCCCGCGCCCCCCGGCTCCGTGCCCCTCTCCCCGGATACCGTCTCTCCCCACCCCGCGCTCCCCGGCTCCGCGCCCTTCCCCATGCCCGACATTTCAGGAAACGTTCGAATAACTCGTGGAAGGAAAGAGCCTCGTGGAACTCTGGGCGCCGGTTTACGGCTACTTTTCTTCCGCAGAGCTCTTTTCTTCCAAGTCGTCCAGCGCACCGCTGTTCACAAAATGGTCATATCCCGGCAAATCGGCTGCCGCCAACGACGCCGCAAGGCCAGTTATCGCATCAACTCAGGTCAGGGCGGCGAACGGGAGGGATCGAGCCGCGGCCAGCCGGTCGTGCTCGGCTTCTTGAACGTCGTGCGGCTGGCCGGCCCGCCCTCGATAGCGTTCTGCCACGACATCACCGCGTTCGTAGGCGCCGATCGCCGTCATCGCCTCGGCCAGCCCTACCGGGCCGTAATACAGCCCGTGCGGCAGGATCACCAGGTTGGCCGCGAACCGGTGGCCGCCGACATGCGTGGTCTGCCAGGTCTGCCGCGGGTAACGGGCAGCCAGTTCCTGAGCGAGCGGGCCGCCGAACCGCGCACAGCACGCGTTCCGCTGCGCGTGTCCGCACACCAGGTACATCGCCTCGGCCGCCGGCTGCCCGGATCCGCTGTGCTCCCCCCGGGACAACGCGACCACGTCGAGGTCCGCTGGCACGTCAAGACGCCGCAGCCACGGAGCGCTGCCCGCCGTCCAGCCCGCGAACACCGCGCGACCGCGAAGCTGTCCCCGGTGTCCCGGACGACGGATCATCTGCACCCGCACGCCGTGCTCGACGGCCTGATTCACCACACTACGCAACGCGGCGGGCAACGCGGCCTCGGCGGCTTCCGCCGGCCAGGGCCCGGCATGCTCGATGAGCAGCCATGCCCGCGACCCCTCGGGAGCCGAAGCCGCCGATACCAGCGTCCCGTCATGTGACGCGGCGCTGTGCTCGCACTCCACCGACAACGCTCATCAACCCCTTAACCGCCCGCCCCCAGCCAAGGGTATAAAGGCGTGTCACGCCATGCGACCCACCCGCCGGCCTGCGACGAGGCTGCCACATGCCAGTCGGAGGGTGCTTGCGGCCAGCTCGCTTGCGGCGAATTCCCCGCCCACGGAAGCTCCACGACGGTGACCCCGGCCGGCGGCGCCTCCCGGGGCGGGTAGAACAGCTGAAGCTCGGTCCACGACACCTGGAACGCCTGCGGTACCCAGATCTGCCACCCGATGTAGGCGCTGACCGCGATCTGGTCGCCCGGTTTCAGGCCCGTCATCAGGCTCACTTTCTGACCCGGGGTGCTCGCGCGCGACACGGTCAACGTCATCTGGGCTGTCGCGGCCACGCTGACCGCTGCCAGGCCGACCAGCACGACGGCCCGGTAACGGGGAACGACGAGGGCGACCGCCACCCACACGGCGAGCAGGCCGAGGGCCACGACCGTCGCCATCGCGATGTTCGCGCTGTTCCAGTCCTGGGTGAGCACCGCGGGCTCGGCGAAGTTGAACGCCGCGCTGAAACCGTTCGTCGGCACGGACGTGCCGGCGTAGGCGTCCACCACGATGCCCGCGACCATCGCCGGGAGCACGACCAGGGCCGAGCAGGCCAGTATCGGGCGGCGGCCGGCCCGCAGCAGCACCACCGCGCCGACGACGAAAAACGCCGTGATCATCCCGTCCAGGTAACGACCGGACGCCCACGCCTGCGGCTGGTCGGGCGGCAATGCGGCGGGCGCGGTGACCGCGATGGCGGCGGTGACGGCGACCGCCAGCGCGGCCATAATCCGTAGATCCTTTCCCTCCGCACCAAGGCCTCGCTGCGCTCGGCCGGCTTGGGGCCACGGCGGGGATTGCCGCCCCTCCGGGACGGCAACCGCCGCGGCACTCGCTTCCGCTCGCTCGGTCCGGGTGCCCCGGCGGACGATCACCGCCAGCGCGGCGGCGAAGCCGACCGCGGCCAGCCCCCAGCTGTCAATGAAGAAGCGCCACATCTGCCCGGCCGCCATCTCCAGCACCAGGACCGTTCCGTGCACGCTGTGCAGCCGCTGCAATGCCTGCCCGGAAAGGCTGCGTGCGCCGGTGCCGTACAGGACCTTCGCTATGTGCAGGTTTATGGCCCAGTCGGTGAAAGCCGCGATGCCGAGCGTCAGTATCGCGGCTACGACGGTCTCCCGCGGCACGAGCCGGCGCACGAAGGCCAGGGCGCAGAACACCACGTAGCAGGTCACGATGACCAGGCCACGGGAGTGCACAGCGTCGGCGTATCCGGCCAGCAGAGCCGAGCCGATGGCCGCCGCGAACTGCCTGCGCAGGCCGCGCTCGGTCAGCCAGGCGTGCGTGGTGAGCAGCCAGGCCAGCGTGAGGGCCGGGTAGATCGCGTCTGACATCGCGTATTCGCTGTAGAAGATGCCAGCGGGCAGTAGTGCCGTGACCATGGCCACCGCGTACGCCAGCGGACGGCCCAGGCCAAGGCGTCGGCCGGCCGCATAAGCCAGCGGCATGGTCAGGGCACTGACCAGTGCGTTTATTACCAGGACGGAGCGGTATGCGGTGAGCGCGTCATGGGTGAACCAGAACACCGGGGAGATCAGCGCCGGATAGCCGACCGGGTACAGGGTGGAGTAGGAGAGGTTCGCGCCCGGGCCCCCGGCGAGTACGCGTGCGGTGATCAGGTACGCGGTCTCGTCCGGATTGGCCAGCGGCACCGCCTGCCCGCTGCTGAGCCATACGCGCAGCGTGACCTGGGACAACCAGCCGGCCACCAGCAGCGGAATCCACAGCCGTGCGGTTTGCCGCGCCCGGACCGGAGAGACCGGCGGTGGCGCTGGCAGATCAGCCCGGATGAGCGGCGCGGTCATGCTGCGACCCTCCCCAGGCGTCGACGTGTCGGCGGAAGTCTATGGACGGCGAACAGCGTGGTGCATGAGTCTGTGAGACCGTTGGGTAAATTCTGAGCTGGCTCCCAGAACCGCGGCCCCTGGAACTGTCATGGCGGGGTGTAGCATCGGCACCTGATGCCTCGTACCAGAGATACCCGCATCGTCGGCTACGAGCCGCTGCTGTCGCCCGCGGCGCTGCTGGACGAACTTCCGCTCGGCGACAAGGCCGCGGCAACGGTGGAACGCACCCGCACCGAGGTCAGGGCCGTCCTCAACGCCGATGATGACCGGCTGCTCCTGATAGCCGGCCCGTGCTCGGTGCACGATCCGGTAGCCGCGCTCGACTACGCCGGCCGCCTGGCCAGGCTCCGCGATCAGTACGCGACGGATCTGCTGGTCGTGATGCGCGTGTACTTCGAGAAGCCGCGCACGGTGACCGGCTGGAAGGGCCTGATCAACGACCCGGGGATGGACAACGGTCACGACGTGCACCGTGGCCTGCGCACCGCACGCCGGCTGCTGCTCGACATCGTCGCCTTGGACCTACCGGTGGGCTGTGAGTGGCTCGACCCGATCACGCCGCAGTACATCGCCGACACGGTGACGTGGGGCGCGATCGGCGCCCGCACCACGGAGAGCCAGGTGCACCGCCAGCTCGCCTCCGGACTGTCCATGCCGGTCGGGTTCAAGAACGGCACCGACGGCGACATCCAGGTCGCGGTGGACGCGTGCCGGGCGTCGGCGGCGGGCCACACGTTCTTCGGCGTCACGCCGGTAGGCGCCGCGGCCGTGGTGACGACCTCGGGCAACCCGGACACGCACGTGATCCTGCGCGGTGGCCGGTCTGGTCCCAACTACGCGGCGGCTGACGTGGCCAAGGCCCTTGATCTGATGGAGAACGCCGGGCTGCCGCGCCGCCTGATGGTCGATGCCAGCCATGGCAACAGCGGCAAGGACCATCGTCGCCAGCCGGTCGTCACCTCGGCGCTGGCCGAGCAGCTCGCGGCAGGCGAGCGGGGCCTGGCCGGCGTCATGCTGGAGAGCTTCCTGCGCGAGGGCCGCCAGGAACCGGGCCATCCCGCCACGCTCAATTACGGTCAGAGCGTCACCGACGCCTGCATGGACATCGGCACCACCGCCGCGGTGCTCCGCGACCTGGCCGCCGCTGTCGCCGCCCGTCGTAGATCAAGACCATTACGACGAACGTACTGCGGTAGCACGCCCGGGAATGTTCCGCGGATCCTGAATTTTCCGTTATCTGGCCTACTACCGTAGGCCCAATGGAGGACAGTGAGGTGGTCGCCGCCATAGTGGCGGGCGACCCGGCCGGGCTCGGCGATGCGTACGACCGGTACGCCACGTCTTTGTTCGTCTACTGCCGTTCCATGCTGCGCGAGCCCGCCGATGCCGCCGACGCGGTACAGGACACGTTCCTCGTCGCGGTGTCCAAGCTGGCGGGACTACGCGACCCCGGCAAGCTCCGCCCGTGGCTGTACGCGGTCGCGCGTAACGAGTGCCTCCGGCGGTTGCGGGGCGGCAACGTGACGTTCGGACTCGACGAGGCCGCCGACGTGCCCGAGGACTCCGCCGACGCGGTCAGCGCCACAGAACAGTCCGATCTGCGGGACCTGGTCAGGGCCGCGATCGACGGGCTCAACCCTGGCGAGCGGGATGTCATCGAACTGAGCCTGGGACACGCGCTCGAAGGCGATGACCTGGCCGCCGCGTTGGGCGTGTCGCGTAATCACGCGCACGCGCTGGTGTCACGGGCGCGCAGTCAATTCGAGCGGTCGCTCGGTGCGCTCATCGTGGCGCGGACTGGACGGCAGGCCTGCTCGGCGCTCCAGATCATGCTGGACGGCTGGGACGGGCGGATGACCGTGCTGATGCGCAAGCGGATCAGCCGCCACATCGACCACTGCGGTATCTGCGGCGAGCTCAAGCGCCGTGAGCTCAGCCCGGCGATGCTGGCCGTGGGCGCACCGCTGATCGCGCTCATGCCCGGCTTCCGTGAGCAGGTGCTGCGGCATTGCGCCGCCGCGGCCGGAGGCCCAGGCCAATTCAACGCTGCCACGCGGCCCGCGGTTGCTCATCAGTTCGGTCCCTCGGGCTTTCCCAAGCCGCTCGCCCCGCATGGGGCGTCCGCCTGGCGCTGGGCCGCGCAACACTCGCACGGCGTGGCGGTCGGCGCCGTCACGTCCGTTACAGCGGCAGGGGTCATCGCGGCGGTGTTCGTCGGCGTCGCCCCGCACCGAGGCGGACCGTCCGCCGCCGGCCCCGGCGGCGGGGCAGTGCCGGGCGCGACGGCGAGTAACGTGGGCCAGGCGTCGTCGGTCGGCTCGCATCGGCCGGACGGCGGGAAAGGGCTGGCGCCTTCCGCATCCGGTGCCGTCACCGGGCCGAGTCCGCTGGCCACGCCGGTCGCCTCGGGCACTCCTGGCGGAGTAGGACCGACCGTGGCGGTGAACGTGACGGTTACGCCGGTGACGACAACCGCGCCGCCCGTCTCGTCCTCAGCGCCAGCGACCTCACCCGCCCCGTCCTCGTCATCGGCCTCAGCCGGCGGGGGACAGGGCACGCTGGCGATATCGCCCAGCGCGGTGACGCTGACGTCCGGCGGCGGCGGGGCGAGCGGGTCGTTCACCATCACCGCCAGCGGCGGTCCGATCAGTCACTTCAACATCACCGTCCGGTCCGCGCACGAACTCAGCGTCTCTCCCTCGTCGGGGTCGCTGGCCGCCGGCGCCAGCGTGACGATAACCGTGTCCACGAGTAGCACGGGACCTATCAGTACCTGGATCGTGGTCAACCCAGGCGGCAATAAGGTGAGTATCTCGCTCGGGTAACCGCAGCTAGCCGACTTGCGGCAGCCCGGCCACGGCGGTGTCAATGCGGTCCTGGGGCAGTTCGAAGTCCTCCATCTCGCCGGACAGGTAGCGCTCGTATGCGCTCATATCGAAGTGCCCATGCCCGCACAGCGCGGTGAGCAGCACCTTCTGCTCGCCGGATTCCGCGCAGCGTTTGGCCTCCTCGATGACCGCCGCGATCGCGTGCGACGGCTCCGGCGCCGGCAGGATCCCCTCGGCCCGCGCGAACGTCACCGCGGCGCCGAAGCACTCCCGCTGCTGCTTGGCCACCGCCTCGAACAAGCCGAGCTCGTACATGTGCGACAGCAGCGGCGACATGCCGTGGTACCGCAGGCCTCCGGCGTGCACCGGATCGGGGATGAAGTCGTGGCCGAGCGTGTGCATCTTCAGCAGCGGCGTGAGCCCAGCCGTGTCGCCGAAGTCGTATGCGTACCTTCCCCGGGTGAACGACGGGCAGGCCGCGGGCTCGACGGCCCGGATCACCGGGTTCGCGCGGTCGGCCAGCTTCTCCCGCAGGAAGGGCAGGAACAGCCCGGCGAAGTTCGAGCCGCCGCCGGTGCACCCCACGATCAGATCGGGCGGCCGCTCGTCCGCCGCGGCGAACTGCTTGAGCGCCTCCTCGCCGATCACGGTCTGGTGCATGAGCACGTGGTTCAGCACGCTACCCAGCGCGTACCTGGTGTCGGCGCCCCCGGCCGCGGCCTCGACCGCCTCGCTGATGGCGATGCCCAGGCTGCCCGGCGAGTCCGGGTAGCCGGCGAGCACCTTGGCGCCGGCGTTGGTGGCACGGGACGGGCTGGCGTGCACCACCGCGCCCCACGTCTCCATCAGCGTGCGCCGGTGCGGCTTCTGGTCGTAGGAGGCGCGGACCATCCAGACCTCGCAGCCGAGCCCGTACTGGGCGCAGGCGAAGGCGAGCGCGCTGCCCCACTGGCCGGCCCCGGTCTCGGTGGTAAGCCGCTTGGTGCCCTCGGCCGCGTTGTAGTAGGCCTGCGGTACCGCGGTGTTCGGCTTGTGTGATCCGGCCGGGGAGACGCCCTCATACTTGTAGTAGATCCGCGCCGGCGTGTTCAGCGCCTTTTCCAGGCGGTGCGCTCGATACAGCGGCGTCGGGCGCCACAGCCGGTAGACGTCGATGACGTCGTCGGGAATGGCGACGTAGCTCTCGCCGGTCACCTCCTGCCGGATGAGCTCCATCGGGAACAGCGGCGCGAGGTCCTCCGGCCCGACCGGCGCAAGCGTGCCGGGGTGCAGCGGCGGAGGCGGCGGGGAGGGCAGGTCGGGGACCACGTTGTACCACCGCCGCGGAATCTCCGACTCGTCCAGCGTGATCTTCGTCATAGATCTCTCCGCTCGCCCATAAGCGGTACCTTACGCCCCGGACCAGCACCTTCAACACCGGCGGGGAAGAGCGGATCCCAGCGGGCTGAGCTACAGCCGTTAGGAGCCAACCAGGGTTTTGACAGCGGCGGCGAGATCAGCCATTGCCCTTTTCGCATCGGCGAAGTACATGCTCGTCTTCGGGTCGATGTACAGCTCGTTGTCGATTCCGGCGTAGCCGTGGCCCATCGAGCGCTTGACCACGATGATCGACTTGGCCTGATCCACGTCCAGGATCGGCATGCCGGACATGGCGTTGCCGGGACGGCGGGCGATCGGGTTGGTCACGTCGTTCGCGCCGATCACCAGCGCCACGTCGGTGCGGGCGAACTCCGGATTGATCTCGTCCATCTCCCTGAGCTGCGGGTACGGCACGTTCGCCTCGGCCAGCAGCACGTTCATGTGGCCCGGCATCCGGCCCGCCACCGGGTGGATCGCGTAGCTGACCTCGACGCCGCGGTCCTCGAGGATCTTGGCCAGCTCGGCCACGCCGTGCTGGGCCTGGGCGGCGGCCAGGCCGTAACCCGGCACGACGATCACCTTGGACGCGTAGGCGAGCTGGATCGCGGCGTCGTCGGCCGCGATGGAGCGGACCTGGACATCCGGGCCGGCGGTGACCGCGACCGCGCTGTCCCCGGTGCCGAACCCGCCCACGATGATGTTGGCCAGAGACCTGTTCATCGCGTCGGCCATCAGCTTGGTCAGGATGCTACCGGAGGCGCCGACCAGCGCGCCGGCCACGATCAGCGCCCAGTTCTGGATGACGAAGCCGGCCATGGCCACCGCGGTGCCGGTGAACGCGTTCAGCAGGGAGATCACCACCGGCATGTCCGCACCGCCGATCGGCAGCACCATCATCACCCCGAACGCCAGCGACGCGAGCACCACGATGAGCAGGGCCGGCAGGCTGGCCGTGCTGAACATGAACGCCGCCGTGCCGACCGCCACGACGGCGAGCGCCGTGTTGAGGAGGCGGCCGCCCTTGAAGGTGATCGGCTGTCCCGGGATGAATCCCTGTAGCTTGCCGGCCGCGATGATCGAGCCGGAGAACGTCACCGAGCCGATGAGCACGTCCAGCACCGTGAACACCGTCGTGGTGCCGAGCACGCCGGTCGCGCGGGATTCGGCGTCGTAGTAGCCGAAGATCGCCACCAGCGCGGCGGCGCCGCCGCCGACCGAGTTGAACGCCGAGACCAGCTGCGGCATGGCGGTCATCTTCACTGACTGCGCGGCCCACAGGCCGATCGCGGAGCCGATCAGCGTGCCGATGATCAGTACGATCCAGCCCGTCGTGGTGACCGTGCCGTCATGGATCAGCAGGACGAACGTGGCGATGCCGGCTATCACCATGCCGGTCATGGCCACCTGGTTGCCGCGACGGGCGGTGGCGGGGCTGTTCATCAGGTGCAGGCCGACCACGAACAACGCCGCTGTCAGCACGTAGACGAGCTGGATATACCCGGTGAATCCGGTCATGAGTGTGCCCTCATCTTGTCCGCGAGCCCCCTGAGGCCCTTGTGACCGTTGACCGCTTCCAGCTCGGGCTGTCCTGACCCGGGTTGCCCCAGGTCAGGCTGCACCGCTTTCCTGCGGAACATCTTCAGCATGCGCCCGGTCACCACATAGCCGCCCACCACGTTCGCGCTGGCGAAGACCGCGGCCACGAACGCGAGGATGTAGCCGACCGCGTTATGTGCCGTGAGACCGATCAGCAGGGCGCCGACCAGCACGATGCCGTGGATGGCGTTGGTCGCCGACATCAGCGGGGTGTGCAGTGTGGCGGGCACCTTCCCGATGACCTCGATGCCGACCAGCAGCGCGAGAATGAAGATCGTCAGGTCAGTCAGCAGTGCCGTCGACACCGGTGCCTCCTTGGGTTGGCTGCGGCAGCAAGGCGGCCACGGCTTCCTGCACCACCTTGCCGTCGTGGGTGATCACGACACCCGCCTGGATCTCGTCGCTGGTGTCGATGACGAGCGCCCCGTCGTTCGTCATATGGAGGAGCAGGGCGGAGATGTTGCGGGAGTAGGCGCTGGACGCCGCTGTGGGCACGGTGGCGGCCAGATTGGCGGCGCCGACGATGGTCACTCCGTTGCCGGTGATGATGGTCTCGCCGGGTTTGGAACCGGCCACGTTGCCGCCCAGCGCGCTGGCACCCATGTCCACGATGACGGATCCGGCCGACATCGCCTTGATCGCGTCCTCGGTGACCAGCAGCGGCGGCCTTCGTCCTGGCACCTGGGCGGTCGTGATGACGACGTCGTGCCTGGCGATGTGCGCGGTCAGCTCGTCCTGCTGGGCCTGGCGTTCCTCGGCGGTGAGCTCACGGGCATAGCCGCCCTCGCCGGCCGCGTCTTTTACCGAGGTCAGCACGATGAACGTGGCGCCGAGCGACTCCACCTCCTGTTTGGAGGCCGGCCGGACGTCGTAGCCGCTGACGATCGCTCCGAGCCTGCGCGCCGTGCCGATGGCCTGAAGGCCGGCCACCCCCGCGCCCAGCACCAGCAACCGGGCCGGCCGGGCGGTCCCCGCCGCGGTGATCAGCATCGGGAAAAACCGGCCGAACGCCTCCGCCGCCACGATCGCCGCCTTGTAGCCGGCCACGTTGGCCTGGGAGCTCAGCGCGTCCATCGGCTGCGCGCGGGACAGCGTGCGGGGCAGGCCGTCCAGGCTGATCGCGGTCACCTGTTTGCGGGCCAGTCCGGCCGCTCCGTCCGGATCGGTCAGCGGCGCGAGCATGCCGATGATCGCCTGGCCCGATTTGAGCTTGGCCACGGTGGTCTTGTCCGGCTTGGCCACGGTGAGGATCACGTCGGCCGTGCGGTACAGCTCGGCCTGGTCGACGATGGTCGCGCCAGCTTCGGCGTAGCTCGCGTCGGGCAGCCAGGCGCCGTCGCCTGCCCCCCGTTCCACCAGGACGTCGATCCCGGCGGCTTTCAGCCGAGCGACGCCATCCGGCACCAGCGCGACACGCCGCTCACCTGGAGTGGTTTCCTTGACGACGGCTGCCTTCATGTTGCGGTGCCTTTCATTTGCCCTTTCCGGTGGCTTCAGGCGGCGAGGGGGAATGGTCCCCCCGGTTGGGAGTTAAGGGGCAATGTCCCGTCCTGGCCATCGGAACCTGACCATATCCATCATGCCGTGCGCCCGGAAGAGCTCTGGTATGGTCCTTAGCCCTTACAGCCCCCTACGCTCGCCTCTGCCATACCCGACCCGCATGCATCTTCCACACCCGCGCCCGGCCTGAAGGCGACAGAGCCTCAAGCTCTGGACTAAACCTAAGCTCAGAGGTGCAACCACAGTACGTTCGTTCCAAAAAGGGTTTAAGGCCTTTGCCCACCGCAACAACGTGCCAGGGGGTCGGGGGGTTGGCATTTACCCCCCAGATAAATCTCTCAGCAACTCAGTGATCTTGTCGCCGGCCGCGACCACGGCGGCCGCGTGCAGCCGGCCGGGGGAGCGGGTGAGCCGCTCGATCGGGCCGGAGACCGACACGGCGGCCAGCACCCGGCCGCCCGAGCCCCGGACCGGCGCGGACACCGACGCGACTCCCGGCTCCCGCTCCGCGGCCGTCGCCGCCCAGCCGCGCCGGCGGACCTGGGCGAGTGTGGTGGCGGTGAACTTCGCGCCGCGCAGCCCGCGGTGCATCCGCCCGCCATCCTCCCAGGCCAGGAGGATCTGCGCGGCCGACCCCGCCGTCATCGGCAGCGCCGCGCCGACCGGGACGGTGTCCCGCAGTCCGCTGGTCCGCTCGGCCGCGGCCACGCAGATCCGCGCGTCGCCGTGCGGCCGGTAAAGCTGCGCGCTTTCCCCGGTGAGGTCCCTGAGCTGAACCAGGATCGGCTGGGCCACCGCGAGTAGCCGGTCCTCCCCGGCCGCGGCGGCCAGTTCGGCGATCCTCGGCCCGAGCACGAAACGTCCCTGGGTGTCGCGGGCCAGCATCCGATGGCTCTCCAGCGCGACCGCGATCCGGTGCGCGGTGGGCCGGGCCAGTCCGGTCGTCTTGACCAGCTGGGCGAGCGAGGCCGGGCCGTCTTCCAGCGCGGTCAGAACCGAAATCGTCTTGTCCAGGACTCCGACTCCGCTAGAGTTGTTCATGTACTGAATATTGCCGTCTCGAAATGTGAGACGTCAAATCGGATCAGGATCAGGATCGGATCAGGAGAGGAGTGGGGCGATGGTAAGCCCACCGCGTACGCTCGCGGAGAAGATCTGGGACGCCCATGTGGTGCGAAGCGCGGAGGGCGAGCCAGACCTGCTCTATATCGACCTTCACCTGGTGCATGAGGTCACCAGCCCCCAGGCATTCGACGGGCTCCGGGCCGCGGGCCGGCCGGTGCGGCGCCCCGACCTGACCATCGCCACCGAGGACCACAACGTGCCGACCCTCGGCGTTACCGGCCCTGGCCTGCCGCTGTCCGGCCCGGGGTCACCGGTGACCGATCCCGTCTCGCGCACCCAGGTCGAGGCGCTGCGGAAGAACTGCGCTGAGTTCGGCATCAGGCTGCATCCGATGGGCGACGCGGGCCAGGGCGTGGTCCACGTCATCGGCCCGCAGTTCGGGCTGACCCAGCCCGGCATGACGATCGTCTGCGGCGACTCGCACACGTCTACGCACGGCGCGTTCGGCGCGCTGGCGTTCGGCATCGGCACTTCCGAGGTGGAGCATGTGCTGGCCACCCAGACGCTGCCCCAGCGGCGGCCATCGACGATGGCGGTGAACGTTTCCGGTTCTTTGCCTGAAGGGGTGTCGGCGAAAGACCTGATCCTGGCCATCATCGCCCAGATCGGCACCGGCGGCGGCCAGGGGTACGTGATCGAATACCGCGGTCAGGCGGTCCGCGAGCTGTCGATGGAAGGCCGGATGACCGTGTGCAACATGTCCATCGAGGCCGGGGCGCGGGCCGGCCTGGTGGCACCGGACGACGTGACGTTCGCGTACCTGGAGAACAAGCCGCACGCGCCTTCCGGGGCGTCCTGGGAGACCGCGCTGGACGTGTGGCGCTCGCTGCCCACCGACTCCGGCGCGGAGTTCGACCACTCGGTGACGATCGACGCCGGGGCGCTGACGCCCTACGTCACCTGGGGCACCAACCCCGGGCAGGCCCTGCCGCTCGCGGCGGAGGTGCCGGATCCTTCGTCGTTCGGTGAGCCAGGCGCGCGGGCCGCGGCGGAGCGCGCGCTGACGTACATGGACCTGACGCCGGGTACGGCGCTGCGTGACATCGCGGTGGACACCGTGTTCGTCGGGTCGTGCACGAACGGGCGGCTGGAGGACCTGCGTACCGCCGCGTCCGTGCTGCGCGGCCGCCGGGTCGCGTCCGGTGTCCGCATGCTGGTCGTGCCCGGGTCCATGGCGGTCCGGGCCGCGGCGGAGGCAGAGGGCCTGAACGACGTGTTCACGGCCGCGGGGGCCGAGTGGCGGGGCGCGGGGTGCTCGATGTGCCTTGGCATGAACCCGGACACGCTGGCGCCGGGCGAGCGCAGCGCGTCCACGTCCAACCGCAACTTCGAGGGCAGGCAGGGCAAGGGCGGCCGTACCCACCTGGTGTCCCCGGCGGTCGCCGCGGCCACCGCGGTCACTGGCCGTCTGACCGCACCCGCTGACCTGTCCTGAGCTTTTAGTCCGGAGGAACTTGTTTCGATGGAAGCTTTCACCGTCCACACCGGCCGGGTTGTCCCGCTGCGGCGGACCAACGTGGATACCGACCAGATCATCCCAGCCGTCTGGCTGAAGCGGGTCTCCCGGGCCGGCTTCGGCGAGGGGCTGTTCGCCGCGTGGCGCGAGGACCCGGCGTTCGTGCTCAACCAGCCGGCCTATGCCGGGGCGACCATCCTGGTGGCCGGCGCGGACTTCGGTACCGGCTCGTCACGTGAGCACGCGGTCTGGGCGCTCACCGACTACGGCTTCCGGGTGGTGATCTCGCCGAGGTTCGGCGACATCTTCCGGTCCAACGCCACCAAGGCCGGGCTGCTCCCGGTCATCTTGCCGGAAGCGGCGGTCGGAGCGCTCCAGGACCTCGCCGAGGCCGACCCGGCCGCCGAGGTCACGGTAGACCTCGACGCCCGGGTCGTGCGGTACGGCGCTGGTCCGGCCGCCTCGGTGGTTCCGTTCGAGATCGACGACTACACCCGGTGGCGGCTGATGGAGGGACTGGACGATATCGGCCTGACCCTTCGTCACGCGGATTCGATCGCGGCCTTCGAGGAGTCCCGTCCGTCCTGGCTCCCGGTCACGGCCTGACTACCTCGGCTTATGCGCAGAGTGATCATCTGGACATGATCCGCAGCGAATTCCGTGCCACCAGGGCTGATTTCGGCCGACACGCCGGCGAATCTGGCCGTGGTTATTGTGTAACGGCGCTTGATCGCCTACTTTCGGGCAGGTCAGAGGTCGCGAAACCCCGAAACCGGAGCCACTTGCGACCTCCCGTGGGGGAACCGCAGGAGTGAAGAATGAACAAGCGTGATCTGATCGATGCGATCTCAGGACGCCTGGGGGACAAGAAGTCCGCGACCGAAGCCGTGAACGCGGTGCTCGAGGCCATCCAGTCGGCAGTGGCCAAAGGCGACAAAGTGTCCATCACCGGCTTCGGCGTCTTCGAGAAGGCCGAGCGCCCCGCTCGCACGGCCCGTAACCCCGCCACCGGCGCGCCCATCGACGTGCCAGCGTCCTCTGTACCCAAGTTCCGCGCTGGAGCGGACTTCAAGGCGCTGGTCAACAGCACCAAGTCGGCTGCCAAGAAGAAGTAGGCGGCTCGGCTCGACGGACAATCGGACGGCGGTATCCGGGGGATCGCATCCTGGATGCCGCCGTCCGATGTATCCGGCTATGCCTGATGCGCTAACCGCAGGCCGGGGCGCTTGGCCAGGGCGGTGGCGATGATCCGGTCGAGCAGTCGCGGCATCGGCAGGCCGGAGGCCGCCCACATCAGCGGGAACCCGGACGCCGCCGTCATGCCCGGCATCGTGTTGATCTCGTTGACCAGGACCTTTCCCGATGTCGTATAGAAGAAGTCGACCCTGGCCAGCCCTTCGCAGGAAATGGCGTCGAAGGCGGCGCATGCCAGCCGCCTGATCTCCGCCGTCGCCGAGTCGGGTATCGGTGCGGGGACCCGCATGGTGTCGGCGTCAGCCAGGTACTTCGCCTCGAAGTCGTAGAAATCCGAGCGCTCGTCCACCAGCACCTGGCCCGGGATACTGGCGTCCGGGGGGCGCCCGTCGATGCCTTCGAGCACCGCACATTCCACTTCCATGCCGTCGATCGCGGCCTCTACGAGGACCTTGGGATCGTGCTCGCGGGCGGCGTCGATCGCTCCCTCGAGATCCGCGGACGAGCGGGCGCGGGAGATCCCGATGCTGGATCCGCCGCGGGCCGGCTTGACGAACACCGGCCAGCCCAGCTCGGCGATCTCGTCGAGCACCCGCTTGCGCTCCGGCGATCCGGTCCGCCAGTCCCGGTCACGCACCACCACATAGCGTCCGATGGGCAGGCCATGCGCACCCATGATCAGCTTCATGTATTCCTTGTCCATGGCGGCCGCGCTGGCCAGGACGCCGGCGCCCACATACTGCGTGCCGGTTAGTTCCAGCAGCCCTTGCAGCGTGCCGTCCTCGCCGTAGGCGCCGTGCAGCAGCGGGAGCACCACATCGACCTGGCCGAGCGATCGCGGCACCGAGCCGGGCGAGACGACGTGCAACGATTGCGCTCCCGGCAGGCCGGGCAGCGGCACGACCGAAGTCCCCGGCTCCGCGACGGCCTCGACGGATGGCAGCAGCTCACCGGCGTTGCCTGAACCGGAGCCTGAGCCTGAGGCGGGGTCGGAGCCTGAACCTGAACCGGAGCCTGAGCCGGGGCCGGGGGCGATCCGTCCTGGATCGCCCGACGTGAGCACCCAGCGTCCGTCTCTGGTGATGCCGATGGGCACCACCTCATACCGATCCTGGTCGAGCGCGCTGAGTACCAGGCTGGCGCTCGCGCACGAAACCGCGTGCTCGGTGCTGCGGCCGCCGAACACCACGGCAACCCGGATCTTCTCCTGCATGATCCTCCCGAGCCGGACGCTGCGCGCCCGGCAGACTCGTGCGCCGGGCGCTGTACGCCCGGCGGACTCCCGCGTTACGCGCGCCCCAGAGACTCCAGCGCCACGTACGCGTCCGAGATGAGGTCTTCCGCGTCCTCAAGGCCAATGGAGAAGCGTACCGCGCCAGGGTCGATGCCTGCCGCCGTGAGCGCCCGGTCGTCCAGCTGCCGGTGTGTGGTGGACGCCACGTGGCTGACCTTGGTGTGCGTCCCGCCCAGGGATGAGGCCAGTGTCGCCAGCCTCAGCTTGTCCGCGAACGCGATGCCGGCCTCGCGCCCGCCGTGCGGAGTCACGGTCACGATCGCGCCGAACCGGACCCCCTCCGGGCCCGCGTCGAATGTCCGCCGGGCCACTTCGTGGCCGGGATGCGACGGCAGCCCCGGGTAGTCGATCCGCATGACGGCGGGGTGCCGTGACAGGGCCGCCGCGAACACCGAGGCGGTGGCGCATGCGCGACGCACCCGCAGGGGCAGCGTCTCCAGGCCGCGACGGAGCAGGAACGCCTCGTCCGGCGCCAGGGAGCCGCCGGTGTCCACCCGGACCGCACGGATGCTGCTGATCAGCTCGATGCGGCCGGTGATCACACCGCCGGTGGCGTCGGAGTGGCCGCCGATGTACTTGGTCGCCGAGTGGATCACCAGATCGGCGCCGTGCTCCAGCGGCCTGCATATCACCGGAGGAGCGAGCGTGGAGTCCACCACGAACAGCGCGCCGTTGTCGTGTGCTATCTCCGCCAGCCGTCGCAGGTCGGCCACCGTCGTCGTCGGGTTGGCGATCGTTTCCGCGAAGATGATCCGCGTTGTCGGCCGCACCGCTTCCTCGACGGCGTCCAGATCGGTGATGTCGACGAACTCCGTCTCCATCCCGAACCGCGACAGCACATTGCGCAGCAGGCTGTAGGTCCCGCCGTACACCGCGGCGGAGGCGATCACGTGGGCCCCGGCCCGCGCGAACGTCATGAACATGCCGCTGATCGCGGCCATGCCCGATGCGAACGCCTGCGCGGCCGGCCACCTCGGCAGGTTCACGCCTTCCAGCGCGGCGACGGCCCGGGCGAACGCGTCGACGGTGGGGTTGTCGATGCGGCTGTAACTGTAGCCTGGCACCTCGTCGTTCAGCACGGCCCGGTATTCGTCGGCGGTGCCGAACTGGAACGCCGCGGTGCGGTACACCGGCGTGCCGAGCGGCTGCTGTGCTGGCTCCGGAGCGGGGGGCAGGTGCACCGCCCGGGTGTTCTCGCCCGCCTGCTTACGGACTATGTCAGCCATGACCACCTCATCGCGGGCCGCCTCGTTAGAGGCCACCTCGTTACAGGCCACCTCGTTACAGGCCACCTCATCATGGGCCGTACCATTCGGGCTTGGCGGACCGCGACGCGAGCAACGCCGCCGCCTTGGTGACCGGCAGGGCGTCATGCATGACCGCCGCCACGACCTCGGTGATCGGCATTTCCACCCGATGCCGGCGGGCGAGTTCGAGTACCGGCGAACACGATTCGACGCCCTCCGCGGTCTGCCTCATCGCCACGGTCGCTTCGGCCACCGACATTCCTCGTCCCAGGTTCTCACCGAACGTCCGGTTGCGCGACAGCGGCGAACTGCACGTCGCCACCAGGTCGCCCATTCCGGCCAGTCCAGCGAACGTCTTCGGCTCAGCGCCCAGGGTGGCTCCGAGCCGCGCCATCTCGGCCAGTCCGCGGGTGATCAGCGTGGCTTTGGTATTGTCCCCCAGGCCCATCGCGACCGCGATCCCCACCGCGAGCGCGATGATGTTCTTGACCGCGCCGCCGAGCTCGCAGCCGATCACGTCGGTGTTGGTGTATGGCCGGAAGTACGACGTGTGGCACGCCCGCTGCAGCGCCTCGGCGCCGGTCATGTCGGTGCACGCGACCACGCTGGCGGTGAACTGGCGCCCGGCGATCTCCCTGGCCAGGTTCGGCCCGGTGACCACCGCGATCCGGCCGCGGGCGGCGCCGAGCACGGACTCGATGACCTCGCTCATCCGCAGGCTCGTGCCCAGCTCGATGCCCTTGATGAGGTTGACCAGCAGGGCGTCCGGCGGGATCAGGCCGGCCCAGTCGGCCAGGTTGGCGCGCAGCGTCTGGGCGGGCACCGCGAACGCCACGAGGCCGGCTCCGTCGAGCGCCTCCGCCGCGTCCGCGGTGGCTCGCAGCGTCGGCGTCAGCGTGATCCCCGGCAGGTACTCCGGGTTCTCGTGCTGGGAGGTGATCGCCTTGGCTATTTCCTGGCGGCGGCTGTACAGCACGGCGGGTGTCCCCGCATCGCAGAACACTTGCGCGAACGTGGTCCCCCAGGACCCGGCGCCAAGTACCGCAACCTTCATAGGGCGGTCTTCGGCTCCGCCGCGGACTGCTCCGCCGCCGGCTCCGCTGCCGTCGGCTCCGCCCCCGCCGGCTCCGCTGCCGCCGCCCCCGCCGCTGCCGGCTTTGCCGCTGCCGGGTCGTAGGGCAACGCCGGCGGCTGTTCCCCGCGCAGGTCCCCGGCCAGCCGGGTGACCGCACGCATGATCGCGGCGGTCGCGTCACGCAGGTTGCTCGCCGTCATCGGCCGGCCGGCCCAGGGCGATAGGTCGACCGCCGGGCCCACGACCGTACGCACCGTCTTGCGCCGCAGCCCGCGCTCGAAGAACTTTGGTTTCTTGCTGCCGTAGGGCAGCACGTCCTGGGTGCCCCAGTGCGCGATCGGGATCACCGGCGCGCCGGTCATCAGGGCCAGCCGGGCCACGCCGGTCTTGGCCACCATCGGCCACAGCTCGGGGTCCCGGGTGGCCGTCGCCTCCGGGTAGATGATCACGCAGGCGTCGCGTTCCAGCGCCTGCTGCGCGTCCTTCAGGACCAGGGCGGCGTCGGCGCGGCCCCGGTACACCGGCAACTGGCCCGCCTTGTGCAGGAAGTGGCCGATGAACTTCACCTTGAACGCACTGTCCTTGATCAGGAACACCGGATAGCGGCCGGCGATGTGAGTGAGCAGGCCGTCGACCCCCCAGTCCACGTAAGACAGGTGGTTAGGGGCCAGGATTACGCCGCCCGACCTGGGAATGTTTTCCAGGCCAGACCAGTCGTTCTTGATCAGCGAACTCAGCAAGGGACGCAATACGATCACGGACACCAGGCGCCATGGACGTGAGTAGCTCCAGGTGCGGCGGGGAGTGGGCTGGCTGTTGCTCATCGGCTGGCGCTCACCCGTGTGGTCATGAGGTCAGTCTCCTGGTTCAAGTGGTCTGATGTCGAGGCAGGATCAACTACATGGCCGATATTGCCGCGTTCACCTGGTCAGTGGTGATTCCCGTAAAAGTACTAGCTCAGGCTAAGTCCCGGTTGGCGCGGCTCGGCGCCGAGCAACGGGTCGAGCTGGCGCTGGCGATGGCGGCGGACACCGTAGCCGCGGCCTTGGCCTGCGACCTGGTCGCGCATGTGATCGTTGTCACAGATGACCAGGTCGCGGCGGGTGCGCTGGCCTCTCAGGGGGTGGTGGTGGTGCCCGACGAGCCGGGTGACGGCCTGAACGCCGCGCTCCGCCATGGGGCGGCACAGGCGGCCGGGCGGTGGCCGGGCGGCGGTATCGCGGCGTTGTCCGCTGACCTTCCCGCGGTGCGCCCAGCCGAGATCGCCCGCGCGCTCCAGGCCGCGGCGGCCTGGCCGAACGCGTTCGTCGCCGACGCGCCCGGTGACGGGACGACGTTGTACGCCGCGCGGCCCGGAGCGCCCTTCGAACCATCCTTCGGCCTGGCCTCCAGGGCCCGCCACGCCTCGGGGGGCGCCAGGGAACTGGTCCTGGACGGCATCGACGGACTCCGGCGTGACGTGGACACGCCGGAGGACCTGTGTGCCGCGGCGGCCCTCGGCCTGGGGCCTAATACCGCCGACCTGCTCAGATGTGTACCACCGGGCAGGTAAGTGTCCGGGTGATTCCCGGAACGTGCTGGATATTTGCCGCGACCAGACGACCGAGCAAGTCCACGTTTTCCGCCTGAGCGCGCACGATCACGTCGTAGGGGCCGGTGACGTCTTCCGCCTGCGTGACTCCGGTGATCTTAGAGATCTGCCTGGCCACGTCGGCGGCTTTGCCGACTTCCGTCTGGACGAGGATGTATGCCTCTACCATCGCGTCCTCCTGGGGCAGAGCAGACAAGTGCCCGTGATCACTCACGCTACCGTAGAGGTCCATACCAGTCGCGCAAATGTTTCAGTCAAATGTCGTCGAGGAGGCGATTATCGCTGCCGAGGAGCGGACGCCGTCGCCCGGGACCCCATCTCCGAAGACCCGATCTCCAGGGACCCAATCTCCAGGGACCCAATCTCCAAGGACACTGGAGTCGCTGGGCGAGTTCGGCCTGATCGAGGCGCTGTCCGCGTGGCTGCCGCCGGCCCCGGGGACGCTGGTCGGCATTGGCGACGACGCGGCCGTGCTGGCGGCGCCTGATGGCCGGGTGGTGGCCACCACGGATTTCCTGATCGAAGGACGGCATTTCCGGCTGGACTGGTCGGCCGCCGCCGACGTGGGCCACAAGGCGGCCGCCCGCAGCCTGGCCGACGTGGCCGCCATGGGAGCCGAGCCTTCCGGCCTGCTTGTCGCCCTCGCCGCGCCGCCGGACCTCCCGGTTTCCTGGCTGGAGTCGTTCGCGTCCGGGTTGGCGCGGGAGTGCGCCAGGGCGGGTACGGCAGTGCTCGGCGGGGACACATCTCGGGCTGGTTCGGTGGTTCTGGCCGTGACCGGACTGGGTGACCTGGGCGGCCGCGCGCCGGTGCTGCGCGGCGGCGCCGCGCCGGGCGCTGTGGTGGCGGTCGCCGGGCCGCTCGGCCACGCCGCCGCCGGCCTTGCCCTGCTGTCCGCCGGATTGACCCCGGATGATCCCGATCTGGCCGCGCTGGTCGCCGCGCAGCTGCGCCCCGCGCCCCCCTACGACGCCGGCCCGGAAGCGGCCGTCCTGGGCGCCACCGCGATGATCGATGTCAGCGACGGCCTGCTCGCCGACCTCGCGCACATCGCGGACGCCAGCAAAGTCCAGATCGACGTGCATACCGCCGCACTGACCGACCCGCTACTAACAAAAGCATTTCAGCGAACGGGCGGTGGTGCCACCTCTGAGCCCCTTCCCCCGCACCGGCCCGCCACCCGCACCGGCCGAGCCGGTACCGGCCAGACCGGTCCCGCAGCTGTGCCGCCCGAGCTGAGCTGGGCGCTGACCGGCGGCGAGGACCACTCGCTGGTCGCGGTGTTCCCGCCCGGCGTGCCCCTCCCCGAACGCTGGCGCCCGATCGGCGAAGTCCGCCCCGGCCAAGGCGTCCTGGTAAACGGCAGCCGTTATCAAGGTCCCGCCGGCTGGGACCACTTTTCTTCTGGGGGGTAAAGACCAACCCCCCAGACCCCCCGGGCCTGCGACGCTTCCCGCCGTTGGTGTCGCCTGCCCGGAAGGCCCTCCGGGCCCTCGCGGCCAGGCGACCCGCGAAGCTCGCTGTCGCTCGCCGCGGGGGCCTCTGTCGCCGCCGGCGGGGGACCGCGAAGCTCGCTACCGCTCGCTGCGGGGCCTGTGTCCGCCGTCGGCGCGGGACCGCGAAGCTCGCTGTTGCTCGCCGCGGGGGCCTCTGTCGCCGCCGCCGGGTGACGCGAAGCTCGCTGTTGCTCGCCGCGGGCTCCCGCGGCTCCCGTGCCTCAATTGCCTCAATTGCCCCAAGGGTCCGCGCCGCTCCCTGCCTCTCCGCGGAAGAAAGAAGCCTCGCGGAACAAAGGGCGCCGGTTTCCGACGCCTAATCCTCCACGAGGCTCTAATCTTCCACGCGATCCCCCTCCGCAAGCGCCGCAAAAGCGACATCGCGGACCCGGGAACCGAGCGGTCGGACCCTAACGGGTTACTTTGCCGGCCTTGATGCACGAAGTGCAGACGTTGAGGCGCTTGCGAGTACCGCCCACCATGGCGCGCACGGTCTGGATGTTGGGGTTCCAGCGGCGGCGGGTGCGGCGGTGCGAGTGCGAGACGTTGTTGCCGAAGCCCGGCCCCTTGCCGCATACGTCGCAGACGGAAGCCACGGTTCGCTCCATTGATCAGGGTTACGGATGAACGCCACATCCCGCACGAGGGCGGAACTGGCAGCCGTCGAAGCCTACCCGATACGGGCCCGCGGCGCGAACCGGGCAACCGCCTGCTCAGCGCACCAGGCGCACCCGCACGGAAATGTCGGCCACTGAGCCTATGCTCGCCTGTGTGACCACCCTGCGTGATCCGCTGGACCGGCTGCTGGGCGCCCGGACAGCCGCGGCGCTCGAGAAGGCCTTCGGCCTGCGCACCACCGGGGACCTGCTGCGCCATTATCCCCGGCGCTACTACACCCGGGGCGAGCTGTCCGATCTGGCCTCGCTGCGCGAGGGCGACCATGTCACGGTCGTGGCCCGCATCGAGTCGGTCAAGCTCACTCAGATTCCTCCCAAGCCGGGGAAGGGGCGCCAGACCCGCCTCAAGGTGGTGGTCACCGACGACACCGCTCGGCTCACGCTGATGTTCTTCGGCAAGACCGGCTATTACCAGCATTCGCTGTCCCCCCACATGGTGGGCATGTTCGCCGGTACGGTCACCACGTTCAAGGGAGTTCGCCAGCTCGTCCACCCGGAGTTCCAGATGCTGCCGGGCGCGGCCCCCAATGCCGACCTGACCCCGGAGCTGGCGTCGGAGTTCAGCAGCCAGCTGATCCCGGTCTACCCGGCCAGCGCCAAGATCAGCTCGTGGTCGATCGCCAAAGCGGTCAAGATCGCGCTGGGCACGCTGGACGTGGGCGAGGACCCGCTGCCTGCCGAGCTGCGGGAACGGTACGCGCTGATGGGCCGGGCGGAGGCCATCCAGGCCGTCCACCGCCCGCTGGACGCCGATGACATGAAGCGGGCGAGGTCCCGGCTGAAGTGGGACGAGGCCTTCATGCTCCAGGCCGCGCTGGCCCGGCGTCGGCTGGCCGCCGCGGCCATGCCAGCCATGCCCAGGCCACCGGAGGAGAACGGGATCGCGGCCGAATTCGACGCCCGGCTGCCGTTCACCCTGACCAAGGGCCAGGTCGAGGTCGGTGCGACCATCGCTCACGATCTGTCGTGCGCGTATCCTATGCACCGGCTGCTGCAAGGTGAGGTTGGCTCAGGCAAGACGGTCATCGCGATCCGCGCCATGCTTCAGGTGATCGACGCGGGCGGTCAGGCGGCCCTGCTCGCCCCGACCGAGGTCCTGGCTCAGCAGCACTACCGCTCGATCATGGACCTGCTCGGCCCGCTGGGTTTGCGCGGTCAGCTTGGTGCCACCGAGCACGCCACCGGCGTGGCCCTGCTCACCGGATCGTCCGGCGCGGCCGCCCGGCGCCAGGCGCTGTCGGACACCTTCACCGGGGACGCCGGGATCGTGATCGGGACCCACGCGCTGCTCGAGGAGCACGTGCAGTTCGCCGATCTCGGCCTGATCGTCATTGACGAGCAGCACCGGTTCGGTGTCGAACAGCGAGACGTGCTGCGCTCCAAGGCCGCCGATAAACGGCCGCATGTGCTGGTGATGACGGCGACGCCGATACCCCGCACGGTCGCGATGACCGTCTACGGCGATCTGGAGGTCTCGACTCTCACCGAGCTGCCGGCCGGCCGCTCGCCCATCGCGACCTACGTCGTGCCGGCCGCGGACAAGCCGCACTACCTGGAGCGGGCCTGGGAACGGGTCCGGGAGGAGGTGCACCAGGGCAGGCAGGCGTACGTGGTCTGCCCGCGCATCGGCGGTGATTTCGACGACGCCGCGGCCGGAGGCCCAGGCCAATTCAGTACTGCGGCCGGAGGCCCAGGCCAATTCAGTACTGCGGCCGGAGGCCCAGGCCAATTCAGTACTGCGGCCGGAGGCCCAGGCCAATTCAGCAGCGACAAGCCCCCGCCGCCGGGCCGCCGTCAGCCGCTCGCCGTGACCGAGGTGGCCGCCGAGCTCACCGAGGGCCCGCTGAACGACCTGCGCATCGCGATATTGCACGGCCGGCTCCATCCGGATGAGAAGGACATGGTCATGCGCGAGTTCTCGGCCGGCCGTATCGACGTTCTTCTCGCCACCACGGTGATCGAGGTCGGGGTGGACGTCCCCAACGCGACGGTGATGGTCGTCACGGATGCCGAGCGCTTCGGGGTTTCCCAGTTGCATCAGCTCCGAGGCCGGGTGGGCCGTGGTACCGCGCCCGGGTTGTGCCTGCTGGTGACCGAGTCGGCGCCGGATAGTCCGGCCCGGGAGCGGCTGGACGCGGTCGCCGCCACGCTGGACGGATTCAAGCTCGCCCGCCTCGACCTGGAACAGCGCAGGGAGGGCGACGTGCTCGGTGCCGCGCAGGCGGGCCGCCAGTCCAGTCTGCGGCTGCTTCAGCTGCTCAAGGACGAGAACCTCATCGGCCTGGCCCGGGAGGAAGCCGTCGAGGTGGTGGAGGCCGACCCCGGCCTGGCCCGTCATCAGGCCATCAAGACCGCCATCGAGGACCTTTTCGGAGACCAGGCCGAGTTCCTCGACAAGATGTAACGTCAAGATGTAACGTCGGCTCGGCCCAGCCCGGCCGGACCAGTCCCGCCTCGTACGCGTACACGACGAGTTGCGCGCGGTCGCGGGCCCGCAGCTTCATCATCGCTCGCGCCGTGTGGGTCTTGACCGTCGACTGGCTGACGTAGATCTGGTCCGCGATCTCGGTGTTGGACAGCCCCGCCGCGACCAGCGTCACCACCTCGCGTTCCCGCGCGGTGAGTTCGTCGATGCCGGGGACGGGCCTGGCCCGTTTGGTCCGGGTGGCGAACTCGGCGATCAGCCGCCTGGTCACGGTGGGGGACAGCAGGGACTCGCCAGCCGCCACGACCCGGACCGCGCGGAGCAGTTCGGCGGCGTCGGTGTCCTTGACCAGGAACCCCGCCGCCCCGGCTCGCAGGCCGTCGAAGATGTACTCCTCCAGCTCGAACGTGGTCAAGATGACCACGTGCACGCCGCCCAGCCCGGGCGAAGCCGCGATCCGGCGGGTGGCCTCGATGCCGTCGAGGCCTGGCATCCGGATGTCCATCAGCATCACGTCCGGCTTCTCCCGGATGGCGAGCCGGACGGCGCTCTCCCCGTCCGCGGCCTCGCCGGCCACCGTGATGTCGTCCTCGGCGTCGAGAAGCGCGGCGAACCCCGACCGCACCAGCGCCTGGTCGTCGGCCAGCGCGACCCTGATCATGTTGGCAACCATGCCAGTACTCTGAACCCGCCGTCGGCCCGGGGCGCGGCTTCCAGCGTGCCGCCGAGCGCTCGGGCCCGTTCGGTCATGCCTGCCACACCGTTGCCCGCCCGCACCGGCCGAACCGCAATACCGTCATCGTCAACGCTGATGGTGAGCCCCTCGTCGTCGTAGCGCAGCCGTACCGTCGCCTCGCTGCCCCGGGAATGCCGGACCGAGTTGGTCAGCGCCTCCTGGATGATCCGGTATGCGGCCACGTCCACCCCGGTCGGCACCGGCCGCGGCGACCCGTCGGTGATCACCCGCACGGCTATCCCGGCTGTTCCCGACGCTAGCTCGGGCAGCCGGTCCAGGCTCGGGCTCGGTGCCCGCGGCGCGGTGGCCTCCGCCCCGTCCGATTCGGTGCGGAGCACGCCGAGCACCGACCGGAGTTCAGTCATCGCTTGCTTGCTGACGTCGTGGATCGCGGTGAGCGCCTCGCGGGCGCGTTCCGGCTGCCGGTCCATCAGGTGCAGCGCGGTGTTAGCCTGCACGTTGATCACCGAGATGTTGTGCGCCACCACGTCGTGCAGGTCCCTGGCGATGGCCAGCCGCTGCTCGCTGGCCGCGCGCCTGGCCTCGGCCGCGCGCCGGCTCGCCACCTCGGCCGCTCGCTGACTCCGGGCGCGTAGCAGTTCGGCCGCGGACAGCAGCACGGTCAGCCCCACCAGCAGCCCGAGCGCCTTCGACACCGGAGTGTGCCCGCGCGACCCGACCAGCCACGGCGGCCACACCGAGACCAGGTACCCGACGATCAGCGACGCGATGGCCGCGACGCGGCGCCGCGCCAGTACCGCGGTGAAGAACGCCACTAGCAGCGCGAGCCACACCGGCCACGCGTTGAGCGCCGCGCCCCACAGCGCCGCGGCCAGCGTGACTGCCAGCACCTCGGCCGGATATCTGCGCCGGGCCAGGAGTGACAAACTGCCTATAAGAACAGGCAGATACCAGAACGAGCTGACGTGCATCTGCCCGTGCCCGTGCCAGTGATGCGAGCCGGACGTTCCCGCTACCTCGACGGCCGTGACCACGGTGGTGATCGAGACGTCGATCACCCGGTGCCGGGGCAGCGCGCGAATGTCCATCACACCCGACGCTACCCCCCGCTGGCCTGCGCGGCGTCGGCCGCGGGACTACGTTGACGCCCCCTCCCGTACCGCAGCGGTCGACCCGGATCTGCCTGCGTGACCGACGACTCGGCGGACCTGCCCAACCCACGATGACGGCATGGCAATTATCGAAATCCGAGGTCTCGCCAAGCGGTTCGGCCCCACCGAGGCGGTGAGCGATCTGAGCTTCGACGTGGCGCGCGGGTCGGGCCCTGCACGGGCAAGGCCCGCTACTGAATTGTGACTTCCATGGTCGGCCAGGCGCCGTCGCTGGAACCGGAGATGAGCTGCGCGCCGCGCGCAGAAGACTCAGTTATGCCTGATAAGTGCCCGGACGTGCGTCCGGGCGCGGTGACCTCGCCAGGCTCGTTATGGGCCGGGCGGCGGCGTGAAGATGTCGTGGGTTCCAATGCGCCGCCAGATGACGTGCGGCTGCCCGGGCACGCGTTCGGCTCCGTAGCTGAAGGTGGCACGGCCATTGTTGTCCCAGGTCATCTCGAACACGTTCGCGTGGGCTTTCACGCCCTTGACGCGCAAACCCGGCCGGAACGGCCGGTCCGGAGCCATCAGGTCCGGCACGAAGGCTTCCTTGACCACCTTGCGGAACGTACCCCGCTGCTGGGGCGTGAGATCCTTCCAGTCCTTCTCGAAACGCGGCAGCGTTTCGAACGTCGGCATCAGGCGTCCGGAGCCAGTGCGTCAAGATGCGCGAACATGTCGTCAGCCGACTCGTGCGCCGTTCCCTGCCCGGACGTGATCTCTTCGTCTGCCTCGCGTTCCCCGGCCAGCCACTGCGGGGTGAAGAACCAGGCTTGATCGGTCGGGATGGACACGTAGCCGCGTACCGTGATCGTCCCGTCGTCGTGGACGGCGAACTCCACCTCGTCGCCCTCGCTGATGTGCAGCGCTCGCCTGATCTCTTCGGGCAGTGTCAGCTGCGCTTTGGGCCGCACCTTCACCCGGGCGCTGACGATGGGTTCCGGTTCGATTTTGGCGGCAGGAACGCCCACGGCAACCCCTTCGGACTCCGATTTTCCGACAATCCAACTCTATCAGGTCGGCGGCCCATCACCGGACTTGCTGCAGCTCTCCTTGCCACAGCCAGCGGCGTATCGGTCCCAGAAACGACCCAGCGCGCACCACGATTCCCCTCCTGCTCGGCCTGGTACAGGCCGACGCGGATACCGCTACCATCAACGGCCACATGTACCGTGACCTGCCGAGCCGCTGCACCAGGTCGACGCCGTGCTGGAGGCCAGCTTCCACCCTGACCGCACCGGCCGTGGCCACCTGCGGATCCAGTCCTTGGCCGCCAGCGCCGACCCGCACGCGGCTGGAGGGCAGACTGGGAGCATGACACGGGTCATCGCTGGTGAGGCCGGCGGGCGGCGGCTCGCCGTACCGGCGGGGCGGGACACCCGGCCCACCAGCGACCGCGCCCGCGAGGGGCTGTTCGCCAGCATCTCCTCCATCGTCGGCCCGCTGGCCGGCAAGCGGGTGCTCGATTTGTACGCGGGCTCGGGCGCGGTCGGGCTCGAGGCCCTGTCCCGGGGTGCTGAGCACGTCCTCCTGGTTGAGTCGGGCGCCGCCGCGCTGCGCGTCATCAAGGCGAACGTCGGGTCGCTCGGCCTGCCCGGGGCCGAAGTCGCCGCTGACCGGGTCGAGCGCCTGCTCGCCCGCGGCCCGGGCGGCTCACGGCAGCCGTATGACATCGTCTTCGCCGACCCGCCCTACGCCCTGCCGGACACCGCGGTCGCGGCCATGCTGAGCGCGCTGGCCGCTGACCGCTGGCTGCGGCCCGGCGCGCTGGTGATCGTGGAGCGGGCCAGCCGGTCGGAGCCGCTGCGATGGCCGCCGCCGTACCAACCGGACAGGGCGCGCAGGTACGGGGAGGCGACGTTCTGGTACGGTCTCGCCCCAGGAGCGCAATGAGCGCACACCAGTGAGCGTTTGGTCCGAGCGAAGGGTGGAGCGCGTGTACCGCGTCGTATGTCCGGGTTCCTTTGACCCGGTGACCAACGGCCACCTCGACATCATCGGCCGTGCCGCTGGCCTGTACGACGAGGTCGTGGTCGCGGTGCTGATCAACGTCACCAAGCAGGGCCTGTTCACGGTCGATGAACGGGTCGAGATGCTGAACGAAGTCACCCGCCGGTACGGCAACGTCCGGGTCGAGAAGTTCCACGGCCTGCTGGTGGACTTCTGCGCCGCCAACGGGATCAGCGCGGTGATCAAGGGTCTGCGCGCCGTCAGCGACTTCGAGTACGAGATGCAGATGGCGCAGATGAACTACCGGATGGCCAAGGTGGAGACGCTGTTCATGACCACCAATCCGCTCTACTCGTTCCTGCGGTCAAGCCTGGTGAAGGAGATCGCCAAGTACGGCGGGGATGTGAGCGGGCTGGTTCCCGAACTCGTCCTGGGCCGTCTCCGCGAGCGCCTGGCGCAGGAATCTCCCCCTGGCCAGGAATAGCATCCCTATCACGTCGGGTTGGGGTTAGTGTAGACCGCCGGTAGGCTAGGCGATCAGTTCCGAAACCCACACTGATAAACTGTCATGCCCAGTACTCGCACGACCCCATCAAGCCCGCGTGGCGCGCTCGTCTTCGACTTGCGTTCGCTCAGCCGCCAGGCTGGTTCGGCGCGCGCGCAAACGCGAATCGTCCCGGCTCCCGCGGACCTGCGGCTCGAGCTCGTCAGCGTGCCCGAGGGCAGCGATGTCGAGCTGAACTTGAAGTTCGAGGCGGTGACCGAGGGCGTACTTGTCACTGGATCGGCGACCGCGCCGGTGGCGGGTGAATGCGCCCGCTGCCTGGGGCCGGTAACCGACACGGTGGCGGTCACTTTCGTCGAGCTGTACCGGTACCCCGAGGACCGGCCGAAAGGCCGGCGCCCGGAGACCGGGCACTCGGAACCAGTATCGGAGGAGCCGACGGACGACGACGAGCGGTTCCTCGACGGCGACTTGCTTGACTTGGAGCCCGCGTTCCGCGATGCGGTGGTGCTGGCGCTGCCGATGTCACCGCTGTGCCGGGAGGACTGCCCGGGGCTGTGCGTCGAGTGCGGCGTGCCGCTGGCCGATGCGGGTCCCGGGCACACACATGAAGGACTGCCGGACCCGAGGTGGGCCGCGCTGAAGAACCTACAACCAAAGGAGGGCTGACGTGGCGGTTCCCAAGCGGAGGATGTCCCGCAGCAACACACGGTCGCGCCGCTCGAACTGGAAGGCCACCGCGGTGCCGTTGGTGAGCTGCCCGCAGTGCCACGACCCCAAGCTGCCGCATCTGGCTTGCCCGACGTGCGGTACCTACCGGCGCCGGCAGGTCATCGAGCCATCGGCCTGAACGCTCAAGACACCACAGTTGACGCTAAAACGGTTAAATACACCAGGCAGCGGGGCATTATCAGCGAGTGCTGGGAGGAGGACGCGGTGGGCGTCATAAGCCAGTCACCCGGTGGCGGAGTGAACGCTAACGGGGACCCTGCTGAGCTGCTGCGCGTTCTCGGCGTGTCGATCGTTCCCGATTCCATGGAGCGCGCGCTTACGCACCGGTCCTACGCCTACGAGAACGGCAACCTGCCCACGAACGAGCGGCTGGAGTTCCTTGGCGATTCCGTGCTCGGCCTGGTGGTAACCGACACGCTGTACCGCGGCTACCCGAACCTGCCCGAGGGGCAGTTGGCCAAGCTGCGTGCCGCCGTCGTCCAGATGGGCGCGCTCGCCGAGGTGGCCCGGGGCCTCAACCTGGGCGCGTTCATCCGGCTCGGCAAGGGCGAGGAAGTGACCGGTGGCCGGGACAAGGGCTCGATCCTGGCCGACACGCTGGAGGCCGTGATAGGCGCGGTCTACATCGACTGCGGACTGGACGAGGCGACCAGGCTGGTTCATCGCCTGTTCGATCCGGTCATCGAGCACGCCGCGCGCCTGGGCGCCGGGCTCGACTGGAAGACCTCGCTCCAGGAGCTCACCGCCGTCTGGATGCTCGGCGTGCCCGAGTACCAGGTCGAGGAGAGCGGACCCGATCACCAGAAGTCATTTAGTGCCGTGGTCCGGGTCGGCGGCCGGGTCCTGGGTTCCGGCGAGGGCCGCACGAAGAAGGCGGCCGAGCAGCAGGCCGCCGAGGCGGCCTGGAACACGATCAGCGCTGAAACCGCCAGCGGCGAGCAGCCGAGCTAAGCCCGCACATGCCTGAGCTGCCCGAGGTGGAGACGGTCCGTCGCGGCCTTGAGCGCCACGTGGTCGGCCGGACCATCGAGACCGTGACGGTCCTGCACCCTCGCGCCATCCGCCGCCACCTGGCCGGTCCGGCCGATTTCACGGCCGCGCTGGAGGGCCGTCCGTTCGATGGAGCCAGGCGGCGCGGTAAGTACCTGTGGCTGTCCGTAGGCGAGGACGCGCTGCTCGCCCACCTGGGCATGAGCGGCCAGTTGCTCGTCATCGATGGCGGCCAGCCGCTCGGCCCGCACGTCCGGGTGGCGTTCACGTTCAAAGACGGCGGCCCCGATCTGCGGTTCACCGATCAGCGGACGTTCGGTCACATGACCTTCGTCCGGGACGGCGCAGAACTGCCCGCGCCGATCGCGCACATCGCCCCGGACCCGTTCGAGCCGTCCTTCGACGCGAAGGCCCTGGCCCGTAAGCTCAAAGCCCGTCATACCGGGATCAAGCGTGCGCTCCTCGATCAGTCGCTGATCAGCGGCGTCGGGAACATCTACGCCGACGAGGCGTTGTGGCGAGCCGGGCTGCACTGGGCCCGGCCCACCGAGAGCCTCACCGGCCCGCAGGTCAGCCGGCTGCTGGACGCCGTCCGCGAGGTTCTCGGCGAGGCCCTGTCGGTGGGCGGCACGAGCTTTGACAGCCTCTACGTCAACGTCAACGGGGAGAGCGGCTACTTCGAGCGGTCCCTGGCCGTCTACGGCCGGGAGGGCCTGGCGTGCCGCAGGTGCGGGACGCAGGTCCGGCGCGACCCATTCATGAACCGGTCGTCCTACAGTTGCCCGGGCTGCCAGCCCCGGCCCCGCCGTGCCCGCTTCTGACCCTCCCTTCCCTCCGTTAATTACTGGCACAAAAGCCTTATCCTGTCGTATAATCAACTTGGGCACCCCGCCAACTTGACCAGGAAACGCCAGGGTGGGACCCTAGTACGTGTTGATTGCGCGCGACTGCGCGTGTGCTAGCTATTGGCCCACTCTGGTCACTCAGCGTGGAGGACCTTAACATCATGGCGAAGGCTCTATTCGGCCACGTTGGCGGTCCCGATCCCCGCATGGTATCCGAGATGCGCCGCCTCCAGCAGCGTGTGCGGGACCTGGAAGCCGAACTTGTTCGGCTCCAGGAAGCGAACGACGCGCTTGCGGCGGATGCGGATCACGATGGCATGCTGGTGCCGGACCGCGAACCGGCGCTCGCCTGACCGACGTCGGCAGGACGAGGCAAACAAACACCGTTAGGAAACGAACTAGGGGCGGCGACCGCATCGGCGCCCCTATCTTCGTTGGCCCCAACGCGTCGTTTTACGCATGGCCGCCGCACGGGGCGGTAAGGTGCGTGGAGCGGAAGGAGGGGCTGCGCGTGTACCTGAAGAGCCTCACCCTGCGCGGCTTCAAGTCGTTCGCCTCCGCCACAACGCTCCGGCTTGAGCCCGGCATCACCTGCGTCGTGGGGCCGAACGGCTCCGGCAAATCCAACATCGTGGACGCGTTGTCCTGGGTGATGGGCGAGCAGGGGGCGAAGTCGCTGCGGGGCGGCAAGATGGAGGACGTAGTCTTCGCGGGCACCACCTCCCGTCCGCCGCTCGGTCGTGCCGAGGTGACGCTCACGATCGACAACAGCGATGGCGCCCTGCCGATCGAATACTCCGAGGTGACGATCAGCCGCCTGATGTTCCGCTCCGGGCAGAGCGAGTACGCGATCAACGGGAATCACTGCCGGCTGCTCGATGTCCAGGAACTGCTGTCCGACTCCGGCCTCGGCCGTGAGATGCACGTCATCGTCGGTCAGGGGCAGCTCGACGACATCCTGCACTCCGGCCCGGAGGCGCGCCGGGCGCTGATCGAGGAAGCGGCCGGCGTGCTCAAGCACCGTAAGCGCAAGGAAAAAGCGCTCCGCAAGCTTGAGGCGATGCAGGCCAACCTGACCCGGCTGGTGGACCTCACCGCCGAGCTGAGCCGTCGCCTGAAGCCGCTGGGCCGCCAGGCCGAGGTGGCCCGCAAGGCCGCCGTCATCCAGGCCGAGCTGCGAGATGCCAGGCTCCGGCTGCTCGCCGACGACTATGTCACGCTGGCCGGCAAGCTCCAGCGCGACGAGGCCGACGAAGCCGCGATCGTGGCCAGACGCGCCGCGCTCGAATTCGAGGTCACCAACGCGCGATCCGCGGAGACCGAGCTGGATCGTGCCGCCCAGGAGGCGCAGGCCCAGCTGGCTCGCGCCCAGCAGACCTGGTTCGCGCTCTCGTCGGCGGCCGAGCGCCTGCGCGGTACGCAGAACCTGGCCGCGCAGCGGCACGCGCTGCTGGCCGAGGAACGCGACGACAGCCGGCCCGGCCGTGACCCGGACGAACTGGACCGGCAGGCCGCCGAGCTGCGGGCCGAGGAGGAGACGCTGGCCACCCGGCTCACCGCCGGCCGGGATGTGCTGGCCGCCGCGGTCGCCGAGCGGAGCGCGGCGGAGGCGCAGCTGGCCGCTATCGAACGCCGGCTGGCCGAGGGGGCCAAGGCGGCGGCCGCCCGCGCTCAGCGCGTGGCGCGGCTGCGTGAGCAGGTCGGCGCGGCCAGCAGCCGCTGCTCGGCCGCCCAGGAGGAGATAGACCGCCTGACCGCCGCCGCGGCGCAGGCCCGCGGCCGGGCCGGTCGTGCCCAGCAGGAGTACGGCCAGGTCCAGGACCTCGACAGCGGCCGCGAGGAGGACCGTACCGGGCTGGCCGCCGCGCACGAGCAGGCCGCCGAGCTTCTGTCCCAATTGAGCGAACGGACGGTGGCTCTCCGTGCCGCGGAACGCGAGGCGGTAGCCGACCGGGCGGCCCTGCGTGCCCGCGCGGAAACCCTGGCCGACGCCGCTCGCCGCGGTGCCGACGCGTCCCAGGCCCTGCTGAACGACCCCGCTCGCTTCGCCGGCGTGATCGGTTCTCTCGCCGACCACCTCGAGGTGGCCGAAGGTTACGAGGCCGCCATCGCCGCCGCCCTCGGCGCCGCCGCCGAAGCCATAGCCGTAACCGACATCGAAGCCGCCACCAGCATCCTGGCCACCCTCCGCCAGGAAGATTCCGGCCGCGCCACCCTAGCCATAACCACCCCCACCCCCCCAGCCACCCCAGCCCCCCACAGCCCTGTCACCGGCACTGACCACTCGGCCGCCGCGAGCACCTCCGTCCCCACAGGCACCGCGGCCCCCACAGCCCCCACAGCCCCCACTGCCCCCACAGCCCCCACAGCCCCCACGGCGACAAATCCGGAAATGTCGGGCGCGGCCGCCGGGCACAGCGCGGCCGCCCGCCCCTCTGACGCCGCATCGCCTTCTCGCGTGGAAAATAAGCGCCTCCCGGAAGAAAAGGCGCCGGTTTCCGGCGCCTTTTCTTCCGCAGGGCTCCAAAGTTCCGCAAAACTCAGCCTCCGCCACCCCGCAAGTCATGAAATGTCGAATTTGTCCAACGTGGCTAATGGGAGTGGTAGGTCAGTTGCGGCTAATGAGGCTGAGAAGGCTGCTGATGGCGACGGAACCCGCGAGGCTGCCGTGGCTGATGTGGCTGGCAGGGCTGCTGTGACTGACGGGGACGGGGCTGGCCGGGCTGCCGGGACCATCTTGGCCAAAGGGGCTGCTGTGGTCGGCCGGGCTACCGGGGCCGACGGGGTCGGCGGGACTATTGGGGCGGACAGGGTCGGCGGAGCTATTGGGGCCGATGGGGTTGATGGGGGTGGCGTTGCTGGTGGGGGGGTTTGGGCTGTTGAGGTGGTGCGGGCGGTTGACGGGGTGGCGGAAGCAGTCGGGGAACTGCTCCGCAATGTGGTGGTAGTGGATGATCTGGGGGAAGCAGGCCAGATCGTTCGTGATAATGCGATTTTGAAGGTTGTGACGCGGAGCGGGGATGTGCTGGGCGCACGCTGGGCGCACGGCGGCGGGGCGCGGGCGCGGAGCGTGCTGGAGCTGCGGGCCGAGGCGGATGAGGCGGCGGCCAGGGTGGCCGACGTGGAACGGCGGTGCGAGGAGGCGGCGGCGGAACTGGCCGCGGCGGCGCAGGCCGAGAAGGCGGCGAAGGCGGCGGTGGCCGACGCTCAGGCCCGGCTGCACGAGGCGGACGCCGCGGCGGCGGAGATCTCGGGACGGCTGGGGCGCCTGGCCGGCGCGGCACGGGCCGGACGTGACGAAGCCGACCGGATCGACGCCTCCATCACCGCGGCCCGCAAGTCGGCCGAAGCCGATCTGGCCAAGCTGGCCCAGCTCAGGAGCCAACTAACCGAGGCCGAGGCGGAACTGGAATCCGACGAAGCTCTGGACGCCGAGCCGGACGTCAGCCGCGAGGATCTCGCCGAGCGGTGCACCACCGCGCGGAACGCCGAAATGGAGGCCCGGCTGGAGGTCCGCACGGCGGAGGAGCGGCTGCGTGCCATCAGCGGCCGCGCGGACTCGCTGACCGCGGCGGCGGCCGCGGAGCGTCGCGCTCGGGAACGGGCCCGCGAACGGCGCAAGCGGCGCGCCGCCCAGGCGGCGGTGGCCCACGCGGTCGCGATCGGTGCGGGGTACGCGCGCGACGCCGCCCAGCGGTCGCTGGCCCAGGCGCAGGCCCGGCGGGCCGAGGCCGAGGCGGCCAACGCCGGCGGGGCGGAAGAGCTCAAGGCGGTCCGGGCCCGGGTACGTGAGCTGGCCGCCGAACTCGAGACGGTCGTCAACACCGTGCACGGCACCGAGATCACCCGGGCCGAACACCGGCTGCGGCTGGAACAGCTCGCTGAGCACGCCCTGGAGGAGTTCGGGGTGACGACCGACGCACTGATCGCCGAGTACGGGCCCACCGTCCCCGTTCCGGTGATCGGCGACGAGGCTGCCCTCCCGGTGCCGTACGAGCGCGCTGCCGCCGAGCGCCGCGCCGAACAGGCCCAGAAGCAGCTCGACCGGCTGGGCAAGGTCAACCCGCTGGCCCTCGAGGAGTACGCCGCGCTGAACGAACGGCACCAGTTTCTGGCCACCCAGCTCGACGACCTGCGCAAGACCCGGCGCGACCTGCTCCAGGTGGTCAAGGAGGTCGACGACCGGGTGCAGGAGGTGTTCACGTCGGCTTACGCCGACACGGCACGGGAATTCGAGGCGCTGTTCGGGCGCCTTTTCCCTGGCGGGCAGGGCAACCTGGTGCTGACCGAGCCAGACGACATGCTGGCCACCGGGATCGAGATCGAGGCCAGGCCGCCGGGCAAGAAGGTCAAGCGGCTGTCCCTGCTGTCCGGCGGCGAACGATCGCTGACCGCGATCGCGTACCTGTTCGCTATCTTCAAGGCCCGGCCTTCGCCGTTCTATGTGCTGGACGAGGTCGAGGCGGCCCTGGACGACACGAACCTCCAGCGCTTGCTGCAGGTCTTCGAGGAACTCAGGGAAAGCTCCCAGCTCATCGTCATCACGCACCAGCGTCGCACGATGGAGGTCGCCGACGCCCTGTACGGCATCAGCATGCGCGGCGACGGCGTGTCGGCCGTCATCAGCCAGCGAACCGCCGAGCACCAGCCAGCCTAGGGTTTGACGCCTACCCCGCCGAGGAACCACGGGTTCACGTCGGCGCGGGTTACCGACGGGCGCCAGGACGAGACCGGCACCAGTCCCGGCTCGACCAGGACGAGCCCGCCGAAGAACTCGTTGATATGCTGCGGGGTCCGCGCCTGCGCGGCCGACGAAGCCTGGGCAGTGTACAGGCTCGCGATCTCGTCCACGCCGGTGCGGAGTTCGGCGTGTGACAGCGCGAGGTAGCCCCCGTGCGGCAGCCGCGCCACGTACTGGGCGACCAGGTCATGTGGCTGGTCGGCGTCGGGCACGAAGTGCAGGACCGCCAGCATGAGGATGGCAACCGGCTGGGTCCAGTCGATGAGCTCGCGGGTCTGCCTGGCATCGAAGATCGCCGCGGGGTCCCGCAGGTCGGCGTGGACCACCGCGACGTTGCGGCTGGGCTGGGCCAGCAGCGCGCGGGAGTGGGCGACGACCGCGGGATCGTTGTCGACATACACGATCCGGGTGTCCGGATTGGCGCGCTGGGCTACCTGATGGACGTTTTCGCTGGTGGGCAGGCCGGTGCCGAGATCGAGGAACTGCCGCACGCCCGCCTCGCCGAGCCAGGTCACAACACGGCCGAGGAATCGCCGGTTCTCCCGGATCGTCATCTGGGTGTCCGGGCGTGCCGCCATCAGGCGGGCGGCGAAGTCGCGGTCGGCGGGGAAATGGTCCTTGCCGCCCAGCAGGTAGTCGTAGACCCGCGCCACATTCGGTACCGTCGCGTCGAACCTCTGCTCAGTCACGCACACTCCGCCCCGCACTCGCCCCCAGCGCTCCCACTCGCCCCCCGGCACTCGCGCTTATCGTAACCGCCGCGCCCGCGGCCGTCGTAGCGGAAAGGTTGTGGATCGAAGAGTCCGGGCTCTTCGATCCACGATGCTGGATCCACCCGTGGCGAGCAGCACTCCTGCCCGTCTGGGAGACTGGACGGGTTATGGAATACGTGATCTTGGGAATCGTGCTCGGCGTCCTGGCGATCGTCGGCGCGGGATCGTTGCTGTTCGTCCGGCCCGGCTGGGCGCGCCGCCGGCCGGTGCCGCCGCCCGGCCCTACCCGGGAGGTACCGGAGGCCCGCCAGGCACCTGCCGCTGGCGAGACCGCCGCCCCGGCGCAGGGGGGGCCGGGCCAGGCCGGCGTGCCGGAAACACCGGGCGCGGCGGCTGGCGTCCTGGACCTGGAGCGGCCACCGCCTTCGGCTGGCCGGCTGGTGCGGCTGCGAGCCCGGCTGGCCCGGTCCCAGACGTCGGTCGGCTCCGCCTTGCTGAACCTCCTGTCCCGCGATCGTCTGGACGACGAGACCTGGGACGAGCTGGAGGAGGTGCTGATCACCGCCGACGTCGGCGTGGCGCCCGCCCGGATCATGGCCGAGGACCTCAAGACCAAGGTCAAGGTGCTCGGCACCCGTACCACCGCCGACGTCCGCGAGCTGCTGCGCACTGAGCTGCTCACCCAGTTGGGCGCCAGCACCGACCGCTCGCTGCACACCAAGCCGCATGGCGGGAATCCGGCCGTGATCCTCATGGTCGGCGTGAACGGCACCGGCAAGACCACCACGGTCGGCAAACTGGCCCGGGCGCTGATAGGGGACGGCCGCACCGTCCTGCTGGGCGCCGCCGACACGTTCCGCGCCGCCGCGGCCGATCAGCTGCAGACGTGGGGTGAGCGGGTCGGCGCGGACACCGTCCGCGCCGACCGCGAGGGCGCGGACCCGGCCAGTGTGGCCTTCGACGCGGTCAGCCAGGGCATCGACAAGCACGTGGACGTCGTGCTGGTCGACACGGCGGGGCGGCTGCACACCAAGACCGGGCTGATGGACGAGCTCGGCAAGGTCAAGCGCGTGATAGAAAAGCGCACCCCGGTGGACGAAGTGCTGTTGGTGCTCGACGCGACCACCGGGCAGAACGGGCTGCGGCAGGCCCGGGTGTTCGCCGAGGTCGTGGACATCACCGGGATCGTGCTCACCAAGCTCGACGGCACGGCCAAGGGCGGCATAGTGATCGCCGTCCAGCGCGAGCTGGGTGTGCCGGTCAAGCTGGTCGGGCTGGGCGAGGGACCCGACGACCTGGCTCCGTTCGACCCCGAAGCGTTCGTAGATGCCATCCTGGGGTAACTGGAAACAAGCCCGTAACGCTGAGAGCCGTCTCCTGTAATCGCGGGAGCGCATTCTCAGGAACATGAGGCTCATCACCGCAGTCATCAAGCCCTTCAAACTCGATGACGTCAAGGCCGCGTTGCAGGCTTTCGGCGTCCACGGCATGACCGTCACGGAAGCAAGCGGGTACGGCAGGCAGCGAGGGCACACCGAGGTGTACCGCGGTGCCGAGTACCAGGTCGACCTCGTACCGAAGGTCCGCGTCGAGGTACTGTGCGACGACGAGGATGCCGACGACCTCATCGGCGTCGTGGTCAAGGCCGCCCAGACGGGCCGGATCGGTGATGGGAAGGTTTGGTCCGTTCCCGTCGAAACCGTGGTAAGAGTCCGTACCGGAGAGCGCGGGCCGGACGCCGTCTGAGCCGGTGACCGTCTCATTCGCCGCGGACCGCACCAGCCGATCCATCCAGACAGACAGGTGGCTCGGTGAGCTACTCGGTGCGGAGTCAGGCGTAGCACTTGTCGCGGTGGGGGGATACGGTCGCCGGGAATTGCTGCCTCGCAGCGATCTCGATGTCCTGTTGCTGCACGACGGGCGGGACGGCATCGCGGAGATCGCCGACCGGATCTGGTATCCGGTCTGGGACTCCGGCGCCGAGCTGGACCACGCGGTACGCACCGTGCCGCAGGCCCGGCGGGTGGCGCGCGGCGACCTGAAGGTCGCCCTCGGGCTGCTGTCCGCGCGGCACGTGGCCGGCAACGCTGACCTGACCGAAAGCCTTCGGGTGGGCGCGCTCACCGACTGGCGGGAGGCCGCGCCGACCCGGCTCGGCGAGCTTCACGAGGCGTGCGAGGAACGGGCAAAGAGCAGTGGTGAGCTCGCCTTCCTGCTCGAACCTGACCTGAAGGAGGCCCGGGGCGGCTTGCGGGATGTGCACGCTATCCAGGCGGTCGCCGCCGCCTGGGTGGCTCCGGCGCCCGGTCCCAAGGTGCGCTCCGCTTACGAGCAGATCATGGACGCCCGGCATGCCCTGCATGAGGTCACCGGTCGTCGGCTGGACCGCCTGGTGCTCGAGGAGCAGGACGAGGTGGCTCGGGCGCTCGGGCTACTGGACGGCGACGTGCTGCTGCGGATGCTGGCCGGCGCCGCGCGGACGATCTCCTACGCCGTCGATCACGCGTTCCGCCAGGCGGAACGGGCTCACGGGCGGCGTCGGCGGCGGCGCGCGGAACGTCAGCCTTTGGCCGACGGCGTGGTGTCGCAGGACGACGAGGTGGTGCTGGCGCGGGCCGCCGATCCGGCCGCCGATCCGGTTCTGGTGCTGCGCGCGGCGGCGACGGCGGCCCAGGCGGGCTTGCCCCTCGCGCCCCGGACGCTGGCCCGGCTGGCCGAATGCCCCCCGGTGCCGGTCCCGTGGCCGGCCGCGGCCCGTGATGCCTTTTTCGCGCTGCTGGGCGCCGGTCACTCGGCCGTCAGCGTGTGGGAGGCGCTGGACCAGGAAGGCCTGATCACCGCGCTGATCCCGGACTGGGAACGGGTGCGGAACCGGCCGCAGCGCAATCCGCTGCACCGGTTCACCGTGGACCGGCATCTGGTCGAGACCGCGGCCTACGCCGCGGCGCTTACCCGCGAGGTGGCCCGGCCGGACCTGCTGCTCCTGGCCGCGCTGCTGCACGACATCGGGAAGGGCTGGCCCGGCGATCACAGCGTGTCCGGTGCGGTCGTGGCGCGGGACGTATGCCACCGGCTGGGACTGCCCGAGGCCGACTCGGAGCTGGTCGCCGCCGCTGTGCGGCACCACCTGCTGCTGCCCGTGGCGGCAACCCGGCGTGACCTGGACGATCCGGCGACGGTCCGGCATGTGGCGGGCACGGTGGGCAGTCGCGCGTTGCTGGAATTGCTGCATGCCCTGGCCATCGCGGACGGGCAGGCGACCGGGTCGGCCGCCTGGAACGACTGGAAGGCCACGCTGGTGGCCGACCTGGTGCGGCGGACCGAGACCGCGCTGGCGGGGGAGCCCGCGCCGGCGCCCGATCCGCTGCGAGCGGACCAGCTGGCGCTGGTCGCCAGCGGTGGACCCGCCGCGATCGTCCGCCCAGGCGAACCGGCCGGCCCGGCCAGCGGAACGGTCGGCGGAACGGTCGGCGGCCTGGCCGCCACCCCGGCCAGGAGCGCCGAAGTCACCGTGGTCGCCTCGGATCGTCCCGGCCTGCTGTGGCGGGCGGCGGGTGTGCTGGCTTCCCATCGGCTGGTGGTGCGGAGCGCCAACGCCACGTCGGTCGAGTCGACGGCGGTCACCGTGTTCGATGTGGCGCCGGAGTTCGGCGAGCTGCCGGACGCGGAGTTGCTGGCCAGCGATCTCCGCCGGATGCTGGATGGGCGGCTGGACGTGGCGGGCAGGCTGGAACGCCGGGCCCGCGCGGCCAGGCCGAGCGGCGCGGCCATCCCGGCCCCTAAGGTGACGCTGATCGACGACGCCTCGGATACCGCGACCGTGGTGGAGGTTCGCGCCCATGACGCGCCCGGACTGCTCTGGCGGGTCGGCCGTGCGCTGGGTGACTGCGGCCTGGACGTGCGCGCCGCCCGGGTGGAGACGCTCGGCGCCGAGGTCGTGGACGTGTTCTACGTGACCGGCGCCGACGGAAAGCCGCTGATCGAGCCCGACATGCGCCGGGACACGGTGGCGTTCGTGCTCGCCGCCCTGGACGCCCACTGACCACGCCAGCTGTCCATGATCATGGGTCGTTGGCGGGAATAGTTACCTGATTGTCCGGGGGGAACCGTCCCCCCGGGCCCCCGCGGCAACCCGCGCTCATGGGCCGAGAAACCACCGCCCGTTCGGTAGCCTGGGTCTGTGTTTGAATCCCTTTCTGACCGGCTGACGCAGGTCTTCTCGTCCCTGCGCGGCCGCGGTCGGCTGTCCCCCGCCGACATCGACGCGACCGCGCGCGAGATCCGGATCGCGCTGCTCGAGGCGGACGTCGCGCTTCCCGTCGTCAGGCAGTTCATCGCGCGAGTCAAGGAACGGGCCAGCGGCGAGGAGGTCTCCGCCGCGTTGAACCCGGCCCAGCAGGTCGTCAAGATCGTGCACGAGGAGCTGATCGGCATCCTCGGCGGCGAGGAGAGGCGGCTGCGGTTCGCGAAGATACCGCCGACCGTGATCTTGCTGGCCGGTCTGCAGGGTACCGGTAAGACCACGCTCGCGGGCAAGCTCGCCCGGTGGCTGAAGGAGCAGGGCAACACGCCCATGCTGGTCGCCGCCGACCTTCAGCGGCCGAACGCGGTGCAGCAGCTCGAGGTGGTTGGCGAGCGCGCCGGAGTCCCGGTGTACGCGCCGTTCCCCGGCAGCGGGGTCGGTGATCCGGTGGCGGCGGCCAGGCAGTCGCTGGAGGAGGCCCGGCGCCGCCAGCAGAACATGGTGATCATCGACACGGCCGGTCGTCTCGGCGTGGACGCCGAGATGATGGCGCAGGCCGTCGCGATCAGGGACGCCGTCCAGCCGGACGAGATCCTGTTCGTGGTCGACGCGATGATCGGCCAGGACGCGGTCAGCACGGCGCAGGCGTTCCTCGATGGCGTCGGCTACGACGGCGTGGTGCTGACCAAGCTCGACGGCGACGCCCGCGGCGGCGCCGCGCTGTCCATCGCGGAGCTGACCGGTCGGCCGATCATGTTCGCGTCTACCGGTGAGAAGCTCGAAGACTTCGATGTCTTCCACCCGGACCGGATGGCGTCCCGCATCCTCGACATGGGTGACGTGCTCACGCTGATCGAGCAGGCGGAGAAGGCGTTCGACGCCGAGCAGACCGCTACGCTGGCCGGGCGGCTGGCGTCCGGTGAGGGGTTCACGCTCGAGGACTTCGTCGAGCAGTTGTCCATGGTCCGTAAGCTCGGGCCGATCGGCAACCTGCTCGGCATGCTGCCCGGCGCGGCGAAGAACCGCGAACTGCTCAGCCAGGTCAACGACAAGGACCTGGACCGGGCCGAGGCGATCGTCAGGTCCATGACGCCGGAGGAGCGCCGCAACCCGAAGGTCATCAACGGGTCCCGGCGGCTGCGCATCGCCAACGGGTCTGGTGTGCAGGTCGGCGAGGTGTCGCAGCTGGTCAAGAACTTCTTCGAAGGCCAGAAGCAGATGAAGGCCATGTTCAGCGGCGGAATCCCCGGTATGCCTCCCATCCCGGGCGCCCGCCGCGCGGTCAAGGCCGCCGCCAAGAACTCCCGCAAGAAGGGCAAGAAGGGCGGCGGCCGTCCCCAGCGCGCCGGCGCCGGTGGTGCCGGTGGTGGCGGTGGCGGTGGCGGCGGTGGCGGCGGGAATCGCGCCGCGCAACCTGGTGCGGTCGGCCCAGGCGGCCCGGGCGCAGGCGCAGGCCTTGGCGGAGCTGGCCTGGGCGGCCTGCCCAACGACTTCGACCTGTCCGAGGGCCTCGCCGCGCTGCGGGATCTCCCCAAGGATCAGGACAACATCCCCGCCGCGTTCCGCGGCAAGCCCAAGAAGAAGTAACCCCGTCGGCCCTGATCGGATGATTGTGGCAACGACCCGGTTATAACCGGGTGGCTGCCACATTCATCCGGCGGTCAGCCCAGCGGCAAACCCAGGCTACTCAGGGCTCAGGGCGCGGACGGTGTCGATGGTGTCGGCTTCGGCGGCCGGTTTATCCTCGCGATAGCGCAGCACGCGTGCGAACCGCAGCGCGAGGCCGCCCGGGTAACGCGGACTGCGCTGCACCCCGTCGAAGGCGATCTCCACCACGAGCTCCGGCCGCACGTAAACGGTCCACGAGTCGCGATGCGACTCCAGTGCCAGCAGCCGCGAAGTCTGCCACTTCAGCAGCTCGTCGGTCAGGCCCTTGAACGTCTTGCCGAGCATGACGAACCCGCCAGCCGGATCCCGCGCCCCCAGGTGCAGGTTGGAAAGCCAGCCGCGCCGCCGTCCGTGACCCCACTCGACGGCGAGCACCACCAGGTCGAGCGTGTGCCGCGGCTTGACCTTGATCCAGCCCGCGCCACGCCGGCCCGCCGCGTACAACGCGTCCAGCGACTTGACCACGACGCCCTCGTGCCCGCGCGCCACCGCGTCCGCGAAGAACTCCGACGCCTCCTCCGCCGAGGAGGTCAGCATCCGGGGCATCAGCATGTCCGCCGGCACCACCGCCTCCAGAGACGCGCGCCGCTGCTCGTACGGTAGGTCGATCAGGTCGGCGCCATCCAGATGCAGCAGGTCGAAGAAGAACGAAGACAACGACACCGCGCCCGTTTCAGCCGCCGCCCGCGATGCGGTGTCCTGGAACGCCATCGGCCGTCCGTCCGGCCGCAACGCGATCAGCTCGCCGTCCAGCACCGCCGAACGCACCGGCAATCCCCCGACCGCTGCCACCACCTCGGGCAGCCGGTCGGTGATGTCGTCGAGCGTCCGCGTGAACAGCCGCACCGCGCCGCCCGATGCGACGTGCGCCTGGATCCGTATCCCGTCGAGCTTCCACTCAATGGCCGCCAGTATGCCAACGCCGATCTTGGCCAGCGCGTCCGGGATGTCGGGCGCGCTCGCCGCGAGCATCGGCCGCACCGGCTGCCCGACCTCCAGCCCGAACGCCTCGAGCGCGGCCGCGCCCGTGGCCGCGCCCGCGGCACCGCCC
>JAFARZ010000060.1 GCA_019245115.1 Streptosporangiaceae bacterium
GCTGGCGAAGACCGCGTCACGCCAGGCCGGCGACTGCGACACCACCGCGTTCTCATCCGAGCGGTACAGCGACTCCCACACCTCCCGGGGAACGGGGGTCGTCACCGCCGGGTGACCATTACCAGATCCCATCGCGCCCTTCCGGCGGCCGCCGTGGAGGACCCCCCTTATGATCACTCATAGTAGTGGATGCTCATACCAGATGGGCGATTTCACCCGAAAGCCGCCAGGCCGCCTGTCCCACCGCGGAAATCACGCACCCATCAGCATTTGCCAGCCCCCGATCCTGACCTGCCAGGACGTGCGCAAGCAGGCCGACTGGCCTTGTCCATGCCGTGATATCCCCGGTCCGGTCGACGAACAATGCGCGTACCAATCCTGGGCGTTTCTGCAGAGTCCGCGTGGCGTCTCGGACTTCAGGTTCGCTCGACGACGGTTTTTGTCGATACAGTTGTGTTTGACGTTCTTCAACGCTCATTCGGTGTGATCGCTCCAATAGGGGCGCCTGGGGCGGACCGGCCGTCCCGTTGCGGCCGGCTTCCTCCCCGGCCGGCAGCACTCACGCCCCGGCCGGCTGGGCGGCCGGGCCTGTATGTCCGTGACGCGGCCTCGGCCGGCGCCCGTTCCCGGTGACCCATCCCATCGGCTGACGTCATGCCCCGGGCATGCCGACGGGGGGCGAACCGTAACGATTTGACGACATCCGGCGTGTCGGCGGCCGCACATGGTGCAAAATTATCTGACTTTTTGTGTCGGAGAGTAGTCGGAGCAACAAGCTAAACAGCACGCAAACCTCCGGCAACGCGCAGGATTCAACCCCCTGCGATCACACGGGCCTCTGCTGTCACAATAATGCCACGACTTAGCGTGACAGTGATCACGGAACGTCACCAGCTAGCCGTCTTTGCCCGTTTCTGGGCAGCCTCTTCCGGTAAACCGTCGGTGGTCTGCGCGCGTCTCGTAAATAAACAGGCGGCGTCGTTAGGTGACGCGGGAGCTTACGGGAGCCGAGCCTGACTGGCGTGTCAGGCACTGACTTGGGAGTGGTGTGTCATGGCCGGCAGGCTGGCAGGGGTCGCCCGGATTCGATCAGGATGTTCCACGGCCTGGTCCGCGGCGGACGGTACCTACTACGCGCCGGCGGGGGTTGGTGCGATCGGGGGATTTACCTTGTCTATTGTCATTTCCGTGCTCGTGACCTGCGGGGGGATCCGGTGAGCATCGATATCCGCGCGAAGGGCCCGCGAGGTAACCCGGGCGCACTGCCAGGGCCCGGGCTGCCCGGCGACGCGTTGCTGGGGCCCGGGCTGCCGGGCGCCGAGGCGCCGGCGGGGCCGGCCGTGCCCCCGGCTGGCTCCGGCCCGGCCCCGCCGAAGGTCTCGGTGGTCATCCCCGCCCTCAACGAGGCCCGGAACCTGCCCCACGTCTTCTCCAGGCTGCCGGCCGGGCTCCACGAGGTCATCGTGGTCGACGGCCACTCCGTCGATGGCACCCAGGACGCCGCGCGCCGGCTGCGGCCCGGCACCCGGATCATCACGCAGAACCGCCGCGGCAAGGGCAACGCCCTGGCCTGCGGGTTCGCCGCGGCGACCGGCGACATCATCGCCATGGTGGACGCCGACGGCTCGGCCGACCCGGCCGAGATCCCCCGGTTCGTCAGCGCGCTGCTGGCCGGCGCGGACTACGCCAAGGGCTCCAGGTTCACCAAAGGCGGCGGCAGCAGCGACATCACCCGGCTGCGCCGGGCCGGCAACCGGGTCCTCAACGCCCTGGTGAACATCTTGTGCCGGACCCGGTACTCCGACCTGTGCTACGGGTTCAACGCCATCTGGCGCTGCCACCTGCCCGCGCTCGGCCTGGACGCCGAATCACCCGCCCCCGCCGACGGCACCCGCCTGTGGGGCGACGGGTTCGAGGTCGAGACCCTGATGAACATCCGGGTCGCCCGCGCCGGGCTGACCGTCACCGAAGTCCCCAGCTACGAATACCCCCGCATCCACGGGGTCAGCAACCTCAACGCATTCAGCGACGGCTGGCGGGTCCTGCGCACCATCCTGGTCGAACGCTACCAAGCCCGCACCCACACCACACCCGCACCCACCACCACCAGC
>JAFARZ010000085.1 GCA_019245115.1 Streptosporangiaceae bacterium
CGGATCCTGATGCTGTCCACCAACAACATCCTCAAGCCCGCCGACGGCAAGCCGGTCACCATGCCCACCCAGGACATGATCATCGGTCTGTACTGCCTGACCCGGCTGGCCGAGGACACGCCGGGGCAGGGCCGGTCGTTCGCGTCGGTGCCGGAGGCCCTGATGGCCTACGACGCCGGCGAGCTCGACCTCCAGGCCAACATCCAGGTCCGCCTGGTCGGCGTCGTGCCGCCGCGCGGCTGGGAAGCGCCCGAGGGCTGGAACCCTGGCGAGCCGATCCGGCTGTCCACCACGTTGGGCCGGTGCATCTTCAACGAGACGCTGCCGGGCGACTTCGCGTTCGTGAACTACGAGGTGGACAGGAAGAAGCTCACCGCGATCGTCAACGAGCTGGCCGAGACCTACCCCAAGGTCGTCGTGGCGTCGGCCCTTGACAACCTCAAGGACGCCGGCTTCCACTGGGCGACCCGGGCGGGTGTCACGATCGGCATCGAGGACGTCACGGCGCCGCCGAACAAGGCGCAGATCCTGGAGAACTACGAGCGTCGCGCCGACAAGGTGCAGCGTGAGTACGACCGGGGTCTGATCACCGACGACGAGCGGCGGCAGGAGCTCATCGAGATCTGGACGCACGCGACGGCCGACGTGGCTCAGGACATGGAGGCGGCCTTCACCGAGACCAACCCGGTCTGGATGATGGTCAACTCCGGTGCCCGTGGTAACAAGATGCAGGTCCGGCAGATCGCCGGCATGCGTGGTCTGGTCTCCAACCCGAAGGGTGAGACCATCCCCCGTCCGATCACCTCGTCCTTCCGCGAGGGCCTGACCGTGGTCGAGTACTTCATCTCGACCCACGGCGCCCGGAAGGGCCTGGCCGACACCGCGCTGCGCACCGCGGACTCCGGGTACCTGACCCGGCGTCTGGTGGACGTCGCGCAGGACGTGATCGTGCGTGAGGAGGACTGCGGTACCGACCGGTCGATCTCGATGCGGATCGCCGAGCCGAGCGGCGACGGCAAGCTGCTGCGCAAGCTCGACAACATCGACAACACCGGCACCGGCCGGACGATCGCCGAGGACGTCGAAGTCGATGGCGTGATCCTGGCCAAGGTCGGCGACGACACCACCGAGGCCATGATCGACCGGCTGACCGAGGCCGGCGTCGAGGCGATCCGCACGTTCAGCGTGCTGGTCTGCGAGGCCAAGATCGGCGTGTGCGCCAAGTGCTACGGCCGTTCCATGGCCACCGGCAAGCGGGTGGACGTCGGCGAGGCCGTCGGCATCGTCGCCGCCCAGTCGATCGGCGAGCCGGGCACCCAGCTCACGATGCGTACCTTCCACACCGGTGGTGTGGCGGGGCAGGACATCACCCACGGCCTGCCGCGTATCCAGGAGCTGTTCGAGGCTCGTATCCCGAAGGGCCTGGCGCCGATCAGCGAGGTCGACGGCCGGGTCAGGATCGAGGAGACCGAGAAGGCCAGGAAGATCATCGTGGTGCCGGACGACGGCTCCGACGAGGTCCCCTACCAGGTGCCGATGCGGTCCAGGCTGCTCGTCAACGACGGCAACCGCGTCACCGTCGGGCAGCAGCTCATCGCGGGCGCGGTCAACCCGCACGAGGTGCTGCGCATCCTCGGCGGCCGGGCGGTGCAGCTGCACCTTGTGCACGAAGTGCAGGAGGTGTACCGGTCGCAGGGTGTCTCGATCCACGACAAGCACATCGAGATCATCATCCGCCAGATGCTCAAGCGGGTGAACGTGCTGGAGTCCGGCGACACCGAGCTCCTGCCCGGTGAGCTGGTCGAGCGGCCCAGGTTCGAGGAGGTCAACCGCTCCGTGGTCGCCGAGGGCGGCACCTCGGCTGCCGGTCGTGCGGTGCTGATGGGCATCACCAAGGCGTCGCTGGCCACCGAGTCGTGGCTGTCGGCGGCTTCCTTCCAGGAGACCACCCGGGTGCTGACCGACGCGGCCATCCACGCCAAGTCGGACTCGCTGCTCGGCCTGAAGGAGAACGTGATCATCGGCAAGCTCATCCCGGCCGGTACCGGCATGCAGGTGTACCGGAACATCCGGGTCGAGCCCACCGACGACGCTCGTTCGTCGGCCTTCCCGCCCGGCAGCTACGCCGAACCGGAGACCTACGCCTTTGGCCAGGGCTCCGGCGAAGCGGTGCCGCTGGAGGAATACGACTTCGGCTCCTACAACCGGTAATTTCTCGCGGGAAGAGGTGGCGGCTCCGTGCCGCCACTTCTTTCTTTTACGCAGAACGACGTGGCTCAACCTCTGATCACCCGTCACCATAGGCCTCGCAGGCCGTATCATCCGGAATGTGACGTCGGTACCAGAGCGGTCCCGGATTCGGCTAACCGGTATTTCCTCCCGTGCATACGAGCATCCCGCGGATCGCTCGGCCCTGGTCGCGCTGCGCAAGCTCACCGGATTTGACACCGTGCTGAAGCAGCTGAGCGGCCTGTTCCCCGAACGCGCCTTGCGGCTCCACGTCCTGGCCGGCTCGGTGAAGGTCTCGGAGCGGCAGTTCCCGCACATCCAGGAGATGGTGCGCGACGCGTGCTACATCCTGGACATGGACACGGTGCCTGAGGTGTACGTCGTCCAGACGCCGCTGGTGAACGCCAGTGCCATCGGCTTCAAGCAGCCGTTCATCGTGATCCACACGAGCCTGGTCAACCTGTGCGACCCCGAGGAGCTCAGGGCGGTGGTCGGGCACGAGGTCGGCCATATCCTGTCTGGCCACGCCGTCTACCGCACCATGATGTTCATCCTGATAGCGCTGGCGGCCCGGATCGCCTGGATGCCGATCGGTTACTTCGGACTGCGCGCGATCATCTGGGGCCTGGAGGAATGGTTCCGGAAGTCTGAGCTGTCCTGCGACCGGGCCGGGCTGCTGGCCGGTCAGGACATCGACGCGTCCCGCCGGGTCCTGATGAAGCTGGCGGGCGGGAGCTGGCTCCAGGAGATGAACGCCGAGGCCTTCCGCGAGCAGGCACGCGAGTACGACGCCGTGCCCGATCTGCGCGACAGCCTGCTGAAGCTCCTCCAGTTGCAGGGGAACACCCACCCGTTCGCCGTGGTCCGGTTCGCCGAGCTGGACCACTGGTACACCAGCGGCGCCTACCAGCGGATCCTGAACGGCGATTACCCCCGCCGGGACTCCGACCGCGGTGCGTCGGTCAGCGAGGAGATCCGCGAGGCCGCTCGGGCATATCAGGAGTCGTGGAACCGGTCCGCGGACCCGCTGATCGGCATGCTGCGCGGAGCCGCCGAGACCGTGGCGCGCGCAGGCGGCGGCCTGTTCGACCGCTTCAACAACCGCAACCCCCCTCCCGACGACCAAGCCTGAGCCCCCGCCCGCCCCCCGGACCCCCCCGACCCCCCCGGGCTCCCGCCCCCGCCCGCCCCCCCGTCCCCCGCCGGGACCCCCGCCCGTCCCCCCCCGTCCCCCGGGGTCCCCGGCCGTCCCCCCGGCCCCGCCCGTTCTGTTGGGATATGACCCGTTACGTGGCGACGGTCGCGCAAGGCAACGTGGAAGAAAAGCGCCCCGCGGAACATAGGGCGCCGCTTTCCGGCGCCATTTCTTCCAGAGGGCTCCTAACTTCCGCACGATGGCAAGCCCATGTGCCCGCTATGCGGCGATACGCGTAAGTTCCTCAGGCGGGCGCCGCACGTCAGCGGGGGGCGGTATGGCCCACATGCCACAAACGCACGTTATTTCGGAACGCGCCCAAATGGACGGACCCTCCAGACAATTCACCCCCGCCCCGCCACCCGCCGCACATATCCGGATATATCCGGCAGAGCACCGCACCCCGCTTCCAGCACCAACCCGCCCCCGCCTGCGACCCGCGCCCCCGGCACCCGGTCCCGCCTGCGACCCGGCTCCGGCTCCGGCGCCCCGCCTACGGCACCCGCCCCCAGCGCCGGTGCCAAGCCGCCCCAGCACCAGTAATCCCGGGTGTCGCGGCGGCCGGATGTCCGCGCGGCGGGTCGCTCCGATTACCGCGGTAATTCGGGGTTCTGTGGTGATTTTTATGCACTATGTGCGCGTGCCGAAATAACGTGCGTTTGCGGCATGTTGGGCATGTCGTCTTTGCTAGAGTGCGCTGAACAGCCTGGGTGAACTATGCATACCGATACATAGCGGGCACATGGGCCATCCTTCAGTGGGAAGAAAAGAGCCCTTTGGAAGAAAAGGTGCC
>JAFARZ010000182.1 GCA_019245115.1 Streptosporangiaceae bacterium
GTGGCCAACATCCGCGGCGGTGGCGAGTTCGGCGAGCAGTGGCACCAGGGCGGCCGGCTCACCACCAAGCAGAACTGCTTCGACGACTTCATCGCCTGCGCGGATCACCTGCACAACAGCCGGATCACCAGCCGCGATCGGCTGGCCATCATGGGCGGTTCCAACGGAGGGTTGCTGATGGGTGCCGTTCTCACCCAGCGGCCAGACCTCGCCGGCGCCGTGGTCGCGGCGGTGCCGGTGCTGGACTCCCTGCGGGCCGAGACCACCACCAACGGGAGGTTCAATACGCCCGAATACGGCACCGTCGAGGATCCGGAGCTGTTCACGGTGCTGCTCGGCTACTCGCCGTACCACAACGTCATCGATGGGACGGCCTACCCAGCCGTGTTGCTGACCGCCGGAGAGAACGACACCCGGGTCGATGCCTGGCACGCCAAGAAGATGACGGCTCGACTCCAGCAGGCGACATCATCGGACCGGCCGGTGCTGCTGCTGCTGGAGTCCACAGGTCACCTGACTGGATCACTCGACCAGTCCATCGACGAGACAACCGACCGGCATGCTTTCCTCTTCGATCAGCTAGGCCTCGGCTACCGCCTCGTCGCCGGCTGAACGCGATTGCGGTGCCTGCCGCCCTGCCCGCACTCGGCCTGGTGTAGTCAGCGAGTCAGACGTACCGTCGCAGGAGGGGGGCCCAGCGGTTGAGGCTTCACGAGGAGTTCCGGATGACGGTCGAAAGCAGCCCCGTCAAGTTCACCCCCATCGTCCCTGGCCAGCCCGCGCAAGAGGCCCAGGCGATCAGCCCTGCCAGCGAGCTTGAGTTCAAGCCGGGGATGGCGATCCACAGCCTGCGTGAGCTACCGGTCCGATGGGACAAGCCATGACGCGCTGGAAGATTTCCGTCGACAAGAACGTGTGCATCGGGTCGGCTATGTGCGTCGCCATCGCACCTGACCGGTTCGTTCTGGATGAGCGGCAGCGGTCCGGCCCGGCCGAGGCGGAGATCGATCCGGACGAGGTGGTGCGTGACGCTGCCGCCTCCTGCCCGTCAGAGGCGATCCGCCTGATCGATGCCGATACCGGCCAGCCGGTGGACCTCGATTAAAACGGCCACGAACCCCGCGCGGCACCCGCGCTGGCGTCGGCCGCGCTCTCACCTTAGGTTTTTAACCTCGCGCTGGAGGTCGCTGTCATCTTCCAGTTCGGCTTGTCGCCCGCTACATAGCACTGACCGGGACGGGCAGCCACTGGGCTTGTGCTCCTGAGCCGCAGCCGGCGTCGAGCACGACCGTCCCAGCCAGGCTCGCAGGTACAAGGGACCGCAGCGCGGGCCGCTCCAGCAGGCCGTTGAACGGTCCGTCGTCGGTAGCGGCCGCCCATACCGCTGCGAGCCGATCATAAGCATCCCGTGTGTGGCGGTTGTGCTCCGCCTGGCTGGCCGGGTTCGGCGTTGTCACCGGATGACCATATAAAGGGTAAGAGGCGGACTCAAGGCCGCCGGTTCCTTCAACGCGCTCAGATTGCCTGAGCCCTACGCCTGGAGAGCCGGCCGGCTGGGATCGGCAAGACGCCGCTAGCCGAGGAGTGCCTGACCCGCGCCGTATTAGCTGGCCGGGAAGTGGCCGGGTGGTAGTTGCCAGATGCCCTGGCTGGCGGTGATGGGGACGAGTTTGCCGGTGGTGCAGGTGCCGAAGCCGAAGTTGTGCTCGTCGGAGACGCCGGGGGAGGTGGCGTTGAGTTCGAGGGCGGGGTAGGCGCATGCGGACTGGGGGAGTGTGCCGATGAAGAACGAGACGCCGTCGACGATTTTGACCTGGGGTGCGGGGAGGCGCGTGCCGGTGTAGAAGGTGCCGGCCGTGCTCTTGTACAGCCAGATTCTGGCCAGGCCGGGGTAGCCGATCACGCCGTAGGCCAGCCCGTGGCTGCCGGTGTCGGCGAGTTCGAGTTCGGCCGGGTTGGGGTAGCCGGGGCACAGGCCGTAGGCGCGGCCGTTGATGATCAGGCCGCCGTCTTCGATGCCGCGGGCTCCGGTCTCGCCTTTCTGGGACCATAGTGTCCAGGCCTGACCGCCGCTGGTACCCGAGGCGACCTCGGTCGCGTGAGATGTCAGCGCCGACGCGGGGCCGCCGCTCGCCGACGCCACCGTGGCCGGCGAACAAGTGGACTCCGCGTCCGCGACATGCGCGGTTAGCTCGGACTCGAGTTTTGCCGGGTGCTGGGGCGGCGAGCCGCTGGTGATCGCGAATCCGGCGGTTCCGCCGGCCAGCGCGACGACCACGCCAGACAGTGCGAGGGAATACCGCAAGCGCGGGCGCCATAGCCCCCAGGCATGTCGCGTCGGCCGCGTCGGGCTGCTGGCATAGGCCTCGTCGGCGATATCCTCCGGGGTCCCGAGCGCACCGAGGACCTGGTCCGCCGGCTGTCCTTCGGCCAGGGCGGCGGTCACATGGTCTCGCAGATCATCGAGGATCTGATCCCGCCGGTCTTTCGGCAGCGGCGCCAGTGCCCGCCCAAGACGCGAGAAATAGTCGTGCACGATGGCTTCGGCGCCTGGTCCGGCGCTGGGCTCGGTCACTGGGACGGTTCTCCTTCCAGCACGACGTCCACCGCGTCGCGGAACTGGCGCCATTGCACGATAAAGGCGTCCAGCGCGGCACGGCCGTCTTCGGTGAGCTGGTAATAGCGGCGGGGAGGACCCTGCGGTGACTCGTGCCACGTGGTCTCGACCAGGCCCTCCTGCCGCAGCCGGGCCAGCAAGGGGTAGATCGTGCCTTCGCTCGTCACCAGTCCGTCGGCCGCCAGCGTGCGCGCGAGATCCAGGCCGTAACGGTCCCTGTCTCGCAGGAGCGCGAGCACGCAGAACTCGATCGCGCCGCGGCGCATCTGCGCCAGCAGCTTAGCGGCACCGCCGAGTACCATGCGGTACAAGATACCGCGCGCACCACCATCGCACCCTATCTACGCGGATATATAGCCGTTTCGCCAAGCAGCCACGCTGCGACACTCCTAGATCCGGTCTAGGCTCAGCCGGAGACGTGCCGTGCCCTTGAAGCTAGTTTCCTGAGCCGAAAATATTTTCGGCTCAGGAAATCGTAGTCATCCAAAGGGCACCGCCCCGGCCGCCGGCGGACCCGCTCCTGTGCGGCCGGCCGCCGACCCGGCCAAGGCCGGGATACTGAGGTTAATCCGACGATGGTGAGCTTCGGCTTAGCCCGGAGTGCCGGGCACATTCCCGGTGAGCCTGTCGTATCCGGCGGTGCGCCGATCGTTGTATTAGTGAGGGAGCAGAAGAGGAGGTGCACCGCGCGGTGCTGACTGAAGACAGGAAGCGGGCCGCCTACCGGGCGCTGCAGGACCGCATCGTGACCGGAGAGGGCAGAGCGTCGCCGGAGCAGCGGGCCCGCGCGTTCGGTAACGCCGGCCTGTCCCCGCCGCTGGATGGGCTGCTCGGCAAGGTCGCGACCCGGCCGACGCAGGTCACGGACGCGGATTTCACGGCGGCTCGGGCAGCGGGCTTCGATGAGGACGAACTCTTCGAACTGGTGATATGCGCCGCGGTCGGACAATCCGCGCGCCTGTATGACGCGAGCAATTCGGCAGAGGCGGGCCGTGTTGCCGACGCTTTTCGCCCATTGCGTCAGGTCAGAGCCCAGGCGAACTCCTAACGCATTCCAGGCATAGGCGCAGAAGCGGTACAAGATGGCTACATCCTGATAACTGCCCGAAATGATCATATGGCCACCCATACGCTGCCGTTGGGCGGTGGCGCCATGTAGCCGATTGCCAGACGGTCGGCCCGGCGCCTGGGAGGGGACAGGATACCTAAAATGCCGTGGCCATCGTGGCGGTAAGCGGGCGGGCTGTAATCGTCAGCCGCCCCGGCTCATCAATCTCGGTTAACGCGCTGAGTATTCCCTAGTCCGCCCTCGCGCAATCAGGAAATAATCCAGGGAGGGTATTAACCATGTCATCAATCGGGGCTCGCGGCACCGCGAGAACGCGGCGTCCGCTAATCGCGATCAGTGTCGCTAAACGCCTTACAACCTCGCGCGCGCTCGCCGGTGTCGTGCTGGCCGGGGCTCTCGCGGCCGCGGCGGTGCCCGCCGGGGCAGCGCCGGCGGCTGCCTTGCCCAGCCCGGCCGGTTCGATCGGCTTCGTGGACGGCCCGGGAACCTCGGCTCCTCCGGCGACGCTGGGCAGCGCGTCGTCGATGATTTACTCGATGCTGCCGTTCGGACGAGACAGCCAGGCCGTCGGCGCGCAGGTCAGCAGTGTCAATGGGCCGGCCGAGACGTTGAGCCCGGCCGGGACGCGGCAGACCGGGACGATCGGCTTTTCTCCCTCCCTCGAGCACTGCCTGGTCGGCGGGTGCTGGCTGACCTGGAGCAACGGCTACACCGGTGACGTCTACGACACTGGCTCGCAGAGCATCACGATTACCCTTCCCGCCCAGGCGAACGCGTTCTACTTCTACGCCGAGCCCGACCAGTTCATGACCTTCACCATGACCGCGACCACCAGCAGTGGGGCCACATCCGGTCCCATCTCGGTGGCTGGCGAGGCCGGCGCGCAGTATTTCGGGTTCTACACCACCGGCGCCGCGCCGCTGAAGACAATCACGGTAACGGGCAGCGACCCTGACGGCTTCGCCATCGGCGAGTTCGGCATATCAGCGCCATACCAGTTCATCCTTCCCGATAACGCCATAACCAGCGCCAGCGAGCTCAACCAGAAGCACCACAAGCCGCACCTCGCCATCGACATCCCGGTCCCCACCGGGACCGCGTACTACGCGATCACCTCAGGCACGGTCACCCGCACCAACCCCAAAGGGGACTGCGGGATGGGAACCATCCTCCAAGGCGACGACGGCGTGCAGTACACCTACTGCCACGGCTCCGCGTGGCTCGTGCCCAACGGGGCACGCGTCGCCGCGGGAACCGAACTGGGACTGACCGGGAACACCGGGCATTCCGAGGGCCCGCACCTGCACTTCCAGATCGCCTATCCCGCGGCGGGGAGCAGGACGCTCCGCTGCCCGCAGAATCTCCTGTTCACCCTTTACACCAACGCCGTCAGCGGTAGCCGGACGACGGTTCCCAACCCGCAAGATCTGTCCCCGAATGCCCTTGTCTGCGTGAAATCGTGAGATAGAGGAAGCGCCACCGTCCGTTCGTTGAAAGAGCTCTTTATAACGAACGGACGGTGGTTCCGCGTAGCCTGAAGTGCGTGAGTTCGCCCGCACTTCAGCAGCCCCGATGGCCCGACCCCGATCGCCTGGAGGCGGTGGTGCGGCGGCTGGAGAAGCTGCCGCCGCTGGTGCTCGCCGCCGAGTGTGACCAGCTGAAACAGCGGCTGGCCGCGGTGGCTCGTGGTGAGGCTTTCCTGCTGCAGGGCGGTGATTGCGCGGAGACGTTCGCCGGCACGACCGCCGGCAGCATCCGGGGCAAGTTCCAGACGCTGCTGCAGATGGCCGTCGTGCTGACCTATGCGGCCAGCGTGCCGGTGGTGAAGGTCGGCCGGATGGCGGGCCAGTTCGGCAAGCCGCGGTCGGCCCTCACCGAGGTGCGGGATGGCGTGGAGCTTCCGGTCTACCGGGGCGATGCGGTCAACGGCATCGAGTTCACCGCCGCGGCCCGGACGCCTGACCCCGGCCGGCTCCTGGAGGCGTATCACTGCGCTTCGATCACGCTGAACCTGTGCCGGTCGCTGGCGGGCGGCGGCTACGCCGACCTGCGCCAGGTGCACGCCTGGAACCAGGACTTCGTGGTCGGCAGTCCGGCCGGGCAGCGCTATGAGCAGCTGGCGGACGAGATCGACCGGGCGATCACGTTCATGCACGCGTGCGGGGCCGACCCGCGCGAGGTCCGCGCGGTGGAGTTCTACTCCAGCCACGAAGCCCTGCTGCTGGACTATGAGCAGGCCCTGACCCGGACCGACACCCGAAACGGGCACACCTACGACCTGTCGGCTCACCTGCTGTGGATCGGGGAGCGGACCCGCGATCCGCGCGGCGCGCACGTCGAGTTCGCCCGCCAGATCCGTAACCCCGTCGCCGTCAAGATCGGCCCGGACGCCACCGCGCAGGACGTGCTCGAGCTGGCCGAGGTCCTCGACCCGGATCAGGAGCCTGGCCGGCTCACGCTGACCACCCGGATGGGCGCGGGGCGGATCCGCCGGGCGCTGCCCCCGCTGGTAGAGAAGGTGGCCGCCAGCCGGCCCGCGGTGGTCTGGGTATGCGACCCGATGCACGGCAACACGGTGGAAGCGGCCAGCGGCCGCAAGACCAGGAATTTCGACGACGTGCTCGACGAGGTCGCCGGATTCTTCGAGGTGCACCGCGCACTGGGGACCCATCCCGGCGGCATCCACATCGAATTCACCGGTGACGACGTCACCGAGTGCATCGGTGGTGGGCACCACATCGCCGAGCGCGACCTGAGCAACCGCTACGAGACGACGTGCGATCCCCGGCTCAACCGCAGCCAGTCCCTGGACCTGGCCTTCCGTGTCGCCGACCTGTACCGTTACCATCTCGGCCCGAGGGGCGGCTGACTCCAGCCGCGGAAGAAAAGAGCTTCATGGAGGATTGGGCGCCGGTTTCCGGCCCCTTTTCTTCCATACTTGTGGCCATGACAGCGTGGAAGGACGTGGAGCAGGCGGAGCCCGAGTTCGCGGCGCGGGTGCGGCGGCTGTTCGACGCGGGCAGGCACAAGACGATCGCGACGTTGCGGGCCGACGGCGCGCCGCGGATTTCAGGCATCGAGTGCGAGTTCGCTGATGGCGAGCTTCGGTTCGGGTCGATGCCGGGTGCGCGCAAGGGGGCGGATCTGCGGCGGGATCCGAGATTCGCCCTGCACGGTCCGGTGTCTCACCCGCGGGAGGGCAAGGAGGCTGAGTGGCCGGGCGAGGCGAAGATCGCCGGGCGAGCGGTCCTGGCCGGATCGCTCGGCGACGGGCGTGCCGAAGATGGGGGTCTGTTCCTGGCCGACATTTCCGAGGTCGTCATCACCCGGCTGAACCCACAGGCGACATTGCTGGTGATCGAGTCGTGGACGCCGCACCGAGGACTTCGCGTGGTCGAACGTGAGTGACGAGGGCGCCTGAGCCTCAGCCAATAGGGCCCGCGGGGCGTCCACTACGGCGGTCCGGCGGGCCAGAGTGACCAGGCCCGTGGCGGTAAGGAGGACCGCGAACCCGAGGGCGACGGCGCGCGCCGCGCCCAGATGCGGTGTCTCGCCGAGCAGGCCCGCTCCGGCCGCCAGGCTGGATACGGGGGTGACGACCGCGATGACCGGAAGGGTGACCATCGGGCATCCCGCCTGATAGGCGGTCTGGGTCAGCAGGAACGAGCAGAATCCGGCGGCGATCAGGGCGTACAGCGGCCATGAGGTGACGGTCGCGGTCAGTCCGTGCGGCACTGTGTGAGCGAAGGCCATGGTCACGACCGCCATGCCCGCGTCCGCCAGGCCGGCCGCCACGGCCAGCAGGATCGCGCGCCGGCGGCCGGCGGCCGCCAGCCCGGCGGCGGCGAGGGGTGCCGCGCTTATCCCGAGACAGGCGGCCGCCAGCCCGGCGTGGCGCGGCAGCCCCTGGCCCAGTCCATGGCCGCCGGCGAGACCGGACAGCGAGGTCAGCGCGACGAACGCGCCGATGCCCCCCACGACAGCGGCGCACGCCGCCCAGACCCCCCAGCCCAGCGGCTGGCGTGACCAGAGCCGGACCGTGGCCACGCTGAACACCAGCGAGGATGCCATCAGCATCTGCACGGTCGTCAGCGGACCCGACCGCAGCGCCACGGCATGTGCGGCGAACCCGGCCTGCTCGGTCGCGAGGCCCAGCAGCCACCACGGCCGCCGCATCAGCAGCAGGAGCAGCGACGGGCGGCCGGCAGCCTTGTCCGGCGCGGTCGAGGCCTGGTGCTGCTGGAGCGCGGCACCGGTCCCGTACAAGATGGCAGCGATCACGGCCGTCAACAGTGGCAGAAGCACACATCCGACGCTATGAAAGACGGCTCCGCGGGACCAGGGGAGTGCCACCCATGTTCCCGCGGGGGTTAACCCCACCACCGACCGGGTCTGGCGGGCGATCTCGATGTCTTCGCGGGCGCTGATGACCATGCTCCGGACGGGTGCGTCCGTAGCCCCGATCTCCCGGTCACCGCTGCCGGACTCGTTGGCCGACGCATCGCCCCGGACGCCGAGGAAGCCGAGTCCGGCCATGGCGAGCGCTCGTATCCCGGCCGAGTTCTCGCCGACCCCGCCGGTGAACGCGAGCACATCCAGTCCGCCCAGGGCGGCCGTCATCGACGCCACCGACCCGCACAGACGATGCAGGTACACATCCCGCGCCAGCACCGCACGGCCTTCGGCCGCGGCACCACGGGACATGATCTCCCGCATGTCGGCGGTCCCGGTCAGCCCGAGCAGCCCCGACCGGTACTCCAATGCCGCCGCGAGTTCCCCGGACGGCATCCCGGCATGCGTTTCCAGCCACAGCAGCAGGCCGGGGTCCACCGATCCGGACCGGGTGGCCATCACCAGCCCGTCGAGCGGCGTGAACCCCATGGTGGTGTCCACCGACCGCCCGTCAAGCACGGCGCACAGCGAGGCTCCAGCCCCGAGGTGACAGGAAACGATCCGGGAAGCGCGACCCGGGGCCATCTCAGCCGCACGCCGCGCGATGTACGCATGCGACAGCCCATGGAATCCGTAACGCCGCAGCGTCCATCGCTCCCGCCACTCGGCAGGCAACGCGAACGTCGACGCCGCCTCGGGGATGGTCGCGTGGAACGCGGTGTCGAAGCACGCCACGGCGGGCACATCCGGCAACGCCGACGACACCGCGTCCAGCGCGGCCAGCGACTTCGGCTGGTGCAGCGGCGCGAGGTCGGTCAGCGATTCCAGCCGTCGCCGCACCGACTCGTCCACCACCACCGGCGACCGGAACAAAGTCCCGCCGTGCACGATCCGGTGCCCCACCGCGTCCACGGCGCCAAGCGTCGGCAACGCCGACTTCATCGCCGAAGCATCGACGTCCCCGCCAACCGCGGCCAGGTCCGCCGACGCCACCACCTCATCGGAACCGGAGAGCACCCGCAGCTTCAGGCTGCTCGACCCGGCGTTGACAACTAGTACGGTTCCGCTCACGGAGTCCACGTCCAGTCCCTGACCTCCGGAGCGTCCTCGCCTTCCTGCCGGGTGTAGGCGCGGCAGGTGAGGCGCTTGTCGGTCATGAGCTGCCGCACATGCCCGGCCGACGAGGAAAGGCCGGGCACCCGATCGATGACGTCCATGACCAGATGGAAACGGTCCAGGTCGTTGAGCATTACCATGTCGAATGGCGTCGTGGTGGTGCCTTCCTCCTTGTAGCCACGGACATGGAAATTGTCGTGCCCGTGCCTGCGATACGTCAGCCGATGAATCAGCGAAGGATATCCGTGATACGCGAAAACCACCGGTCGTTCGTTTGTAAAGAGGGCGTCAAATTCCGCATCGGACATGCCATGAGGATGCTCGGTTTCCGGTTGAAGCCGCATCAGATCGACCACGTTCACCACACGCACTTTCAGCGCTGGCAGGTGCTCCCGCAGCAGCGACACCGCGGCCAGCGTTTCCATGGTCGGAATGTCCCCGCAGCAGGCCATCACCACATCAGGTACCCCATCGCCATCAGACGAGGCGAATTCCCAGATTCCCGCGCCGCGGGTACAGTGAATAATGGCCTCATCCATGGTCAGCCAGTTCCACTGAGGCTGTTTCCCGGCCACGATAACATTCACGTAGTGCCTGGAGCGAAGGCAGTGGTCCGCCACCGACAGCAAGCAATTCGTGTCCGGGGGCAGGTACACCCGGATAACCTCCGCCTTCTTGTTCACCACGTGGTCGATGAACCCGGGATCCTGGTGTGAGAAGCCATTGTGATCCTGCCGCCATACCAGCGACGACAACAGATAGTTCAATGACGCGACCGGACGCCGCCAGGAAATTCCCCTGGTCACCTTGAGCCATTTGGCGTGCTGATTGAACATCGAATCGATGATGTGAATGAACGCCTCGTAGCAGTTGAACAGCCCATGCCGGCCGGTCAGCAGATAACCCTCCAGCCAGCCCTGGCACAGGTGCTCCGACAGCACTTCCATGACCCGTCCGTCCGGCGACAGGTGATTGTCGCCGGGCAATATCTCCGCCTCGAAGACGCGGTTCGTCACGTCGAAAACGGCATCGAGCCGGTTAGATGACGTTTCGTCCGGCCCGAGCAGCCGGAAATTCGTCGGGTTCGCGCGGATCACGTCCCGCAGCCAGCCGCCGAGCACCCGGGTCGCCTCCGACGTCGTATCACCGGGCCTGGCGACCGTCACCGCGTAATCGCGGAAGTCCGGCAGTGTCAGCTCCCGCAGCAGCAGACCCCCGTTGGCGTGCGGATTCGCGCTCATCCGCCGGTCGCCGCGCGGTGCCAGCACCGCGATCTCCGCCGCCAGCGTCCCGTTCTCGCCGAACAGTTCCGCGGGCCGGTACGACCGCATCCACTCCTCGAGCAGCGCCAGATGGGCCGGATTCGTCCGCGCGGAATCCAGCGGCACCTGGTGCGCCCGCCACGTCCCTTCGACCTGGAGCCCGTCCACGACCTTGGGCCCGGTCCACCCCTTTGGCGTGCGCAGCACGATGACCGGCCAGGCCGGCCGGACGGGGTGACCCTCGACGCGCGCCCGCCGCTGGATCTCGTGGATCTCCGAGACGACCGTGTCCATCACGGCGGCGAGTTGCTGGTGCACCAGGTCCGGATCGTCGCCGGCAACCGTGTGCACCTTGTACCCGTAACCGCGCAGCAGGGATTCCAGCTCCTCGTCGGGGATCCGCGCCAGCACGGTGGGATTCGCGATCTTGTACCCGTTCAGGTGCAGGATCGGCAGCACCGCGCCGTCGCGCGCCGGGTTCAGGAACTTGTTGGAATGCCACGAGCCCGCCAGCGGTCCGGTCTCCGCCTCGCCGTCGCCGATCACGCACGCCACGATCAGGTCCGGGTTGTCGAATGCCGCCCCGTAGGCGTGCGCGAGCGAATAGCCCAGCTCACCGCCCTCGTGAATGGATCCGGGCGTTTCCGGTGCCGCGTGAGACGGAATCCCACCGGGAAATGAAAACTGCTTGAACAATTTCGCCATGCCGGCCGCGTCGCGTGTGACCGCCGGGTACAGCTCGCTGTAGGTCCCCTCCAGGTAGCTGTTGGCCACCATGCCGGGACCGCCGTGACCTGGGCCGCAGATGTAAATCATGTTCAGGTCCCAGCTCTTGATCACCCGGTTCAGGTGCGCGTAGATCAGGTTGAGCCCGGGTGTCGTCCCCCAGTGCCCAAGCAGCCGCGGCTTGACGTGCTCCGGCCGCAGCGGCTCGGTCAGCAGCGGATTACCGAGCAGGTAGATCTGGCCGACCGACAGGTAATTCGCCGCCCGCCACCACGCGTTCAGCAGGTCCAGCTCAGCTTCGGTCAGCGGACCGGTTTCCGTCGCAGTCACCTATAAACCTCTTTTATCCCGAACGGCTGGCGTACTTCTTCCCAGCCACATCTTCCCTCGTTACCAAGACGCCACCGGAACGCCCCCCGCACTCCCCACCCTGCCCCCCTGCCCCCACCGCCTTCCGTGCGCGACCCCGCCCACCAGCGCAGTCCCTACCCATTGCCGCCCCTATCCGTGCGGCCGCCTGCCGCCGCGCCCCGTCCGTGCTGCTCGCCTCCGCTCCCGTGCCCCCGCCGCCTGCCGATGTAGCCCCTATCCGTGTGGCCGCCTGCCGCCCCGCTACGTCCGTCCGCGCTGCTCGCCTTTGCTCCCGTGCCCCCGCCGCCTGCTGATGTAGCCTCTATCCGTGTGGCCGCCCGCCGCCCCGCTTCCGCGCTAGCCCCCGCCTGCCGACGCGACCCGACATTTCAGTATTCGTCCCATTTGCCTGGGCCGCCTGGCGGAATCCCGTGGAAAATTGGGGGTTCCGAGGAAGATTGGGCGCCGGTTTCCGGCGCCTTTCTTTCCGGAAGGCTCTTTTCTTCCGGGTTGTGGTGGCCATTTGACGCCTTTTCTTCCGTAGGATAGTAATTTTCGCGGCGGGCCGTTTAAGTTCAGGAAGCGATATCGGGTCATTGGCGTAGTTCGCCCTAGATAGGGCAGTCTGGGGAACATCGACGGAGTGTGCCTTTCCAGCCGTTCTGGCGAAGTATCCTGGCGACCTCCGCGGCGGTTACGCACGGATTTCCGTAGACGTCGGCCCAGCCATATCGCAGCGGTTGCATCCCAGCGGCGATCGCCGCGCGGTCTCGTGCTTTGTCCCGCCATCCGTCCTCCGAGCGATGCGCCAGCTTGCCGTCAAGCTCGATCACGACGCGATATTCCTGGTAGACCCGATCGCGCCTGCCCCGGCGTCCGTTTGGGTCCTGGAACGGTACCTGCCGGATGGCCGAAGGCAAGCCGTGTGCGCGTTCCACGTCGCGCGTGTATCGGTACTCGAGGACCGAATGGTCACCGGTGGCGCCGGCGCTCACGACGTCCGCCAGCTCGGCCCGCCATCGCATCTTGAGGCGTCCCGACAGGGCGTTGAGCAGGCGCGGCTCGCTGGTCAGCTCCCGGGCGAACGCCCCGGTTATCCAGCCGCATGCGACATCCAGGTCCACCGCCGTGGTGGCGAGGTCGAGGAGGGTTTCCTCGATCGTCGTATGCGGCGGATCGCGGTGCGCCTCCGGCGGGTCCAGCGCCCGGCTCGTTCGGTGTATGCGGAGGCCGGGGGCAGCGATGGCCCGCCGCTCCGCCGGGATGGATACATGGATCGGGGCCGATGGCTCGTCCAGGAGACCGTGCAGTTCCGCGGCGGTCTCGTGGCTGAGCACAGCGCCGGGGCCTGCATAGAGCACCGCGGCCCATAGCCACGCTAGGCGATCCGGCGGTGCTGGGCTGGCGATGTATACACCGGCATACAGCCGTCGCCATGTCCCGCGCCGGACTCGGGATTTGATCGCGTCTTTCGTCAAGCCCGCACGCAATGCCTGTTTTCGCGAGAAGACACCATGCTGGGCCCTGGCTATCCGATCCAGGGCGGGAGGAAGTTTTTTGCTCATGGGCTCATTGTGGCGGTCCCCACTGACAAAACTAGGCCGAGGAAGAAAAGGGTCTTCTGGAAATAAAGGCACCGAAAACCGGCGCCTAATCCTCCGGAGGGCTCCAATATTCCAGGGAATTCCGCCAGGCGGCCTAGGCAAATGGGACGAATCCTGAAATGTCGGGGCGAGTCGAGCCGGGTGAGTCGAGTCGGGGTGAGTCGAGTCGGAGTGGGCCGGGGTGGGTCGGGTCGGGGTGGGTCGGGTCGGGGTGGGTCGCACGCACGATAAGGCACGCAAGCGGAGGCGGCCAGCACGGACGCACCCTCGCGAGAAGACCGCCGCCTGTCTGGTGCAGACTTATCTATAGCTGAATCGCTTCAATCGGCCCGCTCGCAAGAGCATGGCCGCCTGCAGAGAGGTTCCTGCCGTGTCTTCACTGCTTGCCCCGAACGCGTCGCTGGAACGGCTGTACACGGGCACCGAATGGGGTGAGGGACCGGTCTGGCTGCCCGATGCCGGCGCACTGCGATGGAGCGACATCCCGAACAACCGGATCATGCAGTATTACGCCGATGACGGCCGGACGGTCGTCTACCGCACTGACGTCGAGTTCACCAACGGTCGCGCCCTCGACCTCGACGGGGCAGTCGTTCAGTGCTCGCACGGTCGTCGTGCCATCGAGCGAGAGGCCGACGAAGGGCCCGTCGTACTGGTGGACCGCTGGCAGGGGAAGCGGCTGAATTCACCAAATGACATAGTGGTCGCCTCGGACGGCTCGATCTGGTTCACCGATCCGCCCTATGGCATCATCTCCGACCGCGAGGGCCGGATCGCCGACGCGGAGTACGGCGGTTGTTACGTATTCCGATTCGATGAGAACCGCGGCGAGCTCACCCCGATGGTGACCGACATGGTCCACCCGAACGGGCTCGCATTCTCTCCGGACGAGCGGATCCTCTACGTCTCCGATACGGGTTGGGTACAGGACAAATCCCACCCAAGGCACATCCGGGTCTACGACGTCGTGGACGGGAGATGCGTGAACGGGCGGCTTTTCGCCGAGATCGACGAGGGCTGGCCGGACGGTTTCCGGGTGGACACGTCCGGACGGGTGTGGAGTTCGTCGGGGGACGGCGTGCGGGTGTTCGCCCCCGGCGGCGAACTCGTGCTGCACGTGCCGGTGCCGGAGCGGATTGGCAACCTCTGCTTCGGCGGTCCGGACGGTCATGACCTCTATATCGCTGCGACGTCCAGCCTGTACCGGATCAAGACGACGGTCAGGAACGCGCCGAGGCCGTGACCCTGGCGGTGTGTGACCCGGGACCGAGCTGGCGCGGCTGCTGTCCAGGCAGGTCGAGCACCGCGGTGGTCCCGGTGGGCACATCCACCGAGACCTCCAGGTAACCGTCGCGGGTCGCCCATGCGATGCTGACCCGCCCGTATGGTGAGTCGTGTACGGCCGATGCCGCGGTGAGACCGCCTCCGGGCCGCGGGCGAAACAGGATCTCGCGATATCCGGGCGCGGCCGGCGCGAGGCCGGCCACGACGCGGTGCATCCAGTCCCCGATCGAGCCGAGCGCGTAGTGGTTGAACGATGTCATTGTTCCCGGGTTGACCGTGCCGTCAGGCAGCAGGCTGTCCCACCGCTCCCAGACAGTTGTCGCGCCCTGCAGCACCGGATACAGCCAGGATGGACACTCCCGCTCCAACAGCAGCCGGTAAGCGACGTCCGCATGCCCGGTCACGGTCAGCACGTCGGCGATGAGCGGCGTCCCGACGAATCCGGTGGAGATCCGGAACCGCGCGTCCGTTACGAGTTCGGCGAGCCGGTCGCCGTATGCCTGCCTGACCGTCTGATCCCGGACCAGATCGAAGTTGATCGCGAGCGCGTACGCTGTCGCGGCGTCGCTCGTGAGCCGGCCGTCGGCCGAATAGCGCCGTTCGAACGCGGCCCGCACCTCGTCGGCGAGCTGGCCGTAACGGCGTGCGTCGTCTTTGCGGCTGAGGAGCGCTGCCATCATGGCGACATGCCGCGCCGACCAGCCGAAGTACGCCGTCGCGACCAGGTACTTGTCGGTCTTGCCCGCTGCCGGGTCGTCGGGTGGCGCGTCCGGATCAAGCCAGTCGCCGAGCTGGAAGCCCTCGTCCCAGATCAGGTCCGGTTGCGCGAGGCGTGTAATCAGATCGACCCACCGTCGGGCGCTCTCGTACTGCGCGGCCACGATGCCGGTGTCGCCGAAGCGCTGATACAGCGTCCACGGTACGAGGACCGCGGCGTCACCCCACGCGGCGCCGGGCCGGATCGGCGTCCATTTCTCATGCGCCGGGATCACCGGCACGTACCACGGGACGGTGCCGTCGGGTAGTTGCTCGATCGCGACATCGGCGAGCCAGGATGCGAGCATGCCGCCGCAGTCGTAGAGAAAGCTCGCCGTGGGTGCGAACACCTGGATGTCGCCGGTCCATCCGACCCGCTCATCGCGCTGCGGGCAGTCTGTCGGGAGGTCAAGGAAATTCCCGCGCATACTCCAGACGATGTTCTCGTGCAGGCGGTTCAACAGCTCGTCCGAGCACTCGAACCAGCCCGTACGGCGCATGTCCGTGTGATAGACCCGCGCGACCACGTCGCCTTCAGCAGCGGCCCGGGCCAGGTCGCCGGGCCAGCCCGTTACCTCGACATAGCGGAAGCCATGGAAGGTGAACCGCGGCTCCCATTCCTCCACCTCCTCGCGCCCGGCCAGTACGTAGGTGTCCGTCGATTGGGCGCCGCGCAGCGTACGGGTGAAGATCTCCCCGTCCTGGAGCACCTCCGCGGTACGCATCGTCACGGCCGACCCGCGTTCGCCCCCTAGCCTGATCCGCAGCCGACCGACCAGATTCTGGCCGAAGTCGAGTATCTGCCGCCCGCTCGGAGAGGTCAGCACCTTCGCGACTGGTACCTCTTCGGTGCAGCGCACCGGCGGCCCGGTCGGCGCCACGAGCGTGGCGGGGTCTCGATGCCCGACCGCCACCTGAGTCCACGAGTGATCATCGAAGCGCGGGCTTGACCAGCCCGGCTGCTCCTCCCGCGCGTCGTAGCGCTCACCGTCGTAGTTGCCGGTCCACATGATCGGGCCGGGCGACGCCGACCACTGGTCGTCGGTGGCTATGGTCTGGACCTGCCCGTCCGCGAGCCGCACCTCGAGTTGGCCGATGAACGACAGATCGCTACCGAAGAGGTTGCGGAAGCCGCCGCGCCAGCCGAGCCGGCCGCGGTACCACCCGTCACCGAGCCACGCGCCGATCGCATTCGCGCCGGTCCGTAGGTACTTCGTGACGTCGTAGGTGTAGTAGCGCAGGCGATGCGGATACACGGTCCAGCCCGGTGACATCCCGTCATCACCCACGCGTCGGCCGTTGATCTCAACCTCATACAGGCCGTGTGCCGTCGCGTACAGCCGGGCGCTGACGGGTTCGCCCTCGAGGTGGAACTCCCGGCGCACGATGGCCGGGCGGCGTTCGTCGGAGTCGGGGTGCTCGGACCACCCTCCGCCGACGGGCACCGCCCGCCAGTCCGCCGGCTCGAGCAATCCAGCCTCAATCGTCGTCGGCTCGCTCCATTTTCCCGGGGGATAAAGAATAATTTCCGGGGAGTACACACCAACCCCCCGGACCCCCCGGCCCGCGATGCTTCCTACCGCAGTATCGCCTGGCTGGAAGGCCCTTCGGACCTTTACGGCCAGGCGATCCACGAAGCTCGCTGGCGCTCGCCGCGGGGCCACTGTAGGACGTTTGGTACGTAGGTGGTGACCGCGAAGCTCGCTGGTGCTCGCCGCGCTCTCCTGGCCGGCTACGCGAACCCGGACCGTTACGCGTTCGCGGGACTGGAGTGGCCGGCCTGGCCAGGGCACGAGCACCTGCTCGGGTGAGATAACCCGCGTGATGGAAACGCCGTCTGCGCGGGACAGCTCGATCTCGTAGGCGGTCTGCCGCCAGTCAGGCGGCGCGGAGAGGGTCCAAGACAAGCGGGGCTGGCGCTCGCCAATGCCCATAGGCTCCCGATGATGCTCGGCCGTAGGCGCATCCGGGGTCAGCCGCATCGCTCCTTCCCCCCAACCTCTCAGCTCGTAAGTTGCCCTGTCCGGTATATCGTAGCGATCAATTGACACGTTTCAACCATTGGAGGGGACATGCGCATTTCCGTTACCGGCAGCTCCGGCAAGCTTGGGCGGCCTACGGTTGAGCTGCTCCGCCGCCAGGGGCATGACGTGCTGGGGGTGGATCGGAGCGGTGAGCCCGGCTTCGGCTTCACGGCGGTCGACTTGACGGATTACGGGCAGGCGCTGGACGCGATGCTTGGTGTCACGGCGCGGCACACCGGTCTCGACGCCCTCGTGCACCTCGCGGCGATTCCGGTCAACGGGCTCGTCCCCGACGCCGCGCTGTTCCAGCAGAACATGATCACCACGTTCAACGTCCTGCACGCCGCGCTGCGCGCCGGGATCCATGCGATCGTGTACGCATCAAGCATCAACGTGCTGGGATTCCCGTTCGCCGAGCCGCCGGCGTACCTCCCGCTCGACGAGGATTCCCCGCCGCGCGCCAACAATACCTACGCGCTCGCGAAGGTGGCCGAGGAGGCAATCGCCGCCCAACTGGTTCGCTGGGAACCCGAACTGAGCATCACGGCGCTGCGTTTCACCAACGTCACCCAGGAAGGTGAATATCAAGGATTCGCCGAGCGGCACGCCGATCCGGCTTATCGCCGGGACCTCGTGTGGACCTATGTGGACGCGCGGGACGCCGCGACCGCGATTGCACTGGCCGTCGAGCACGCCAAGCCCGGCTTCCGCACCTACAACATCGCGGCGTCCGACACGGGCCTGTCGATCCCGAGCCGCGACTTGGCCGCCGGCGCGTTCCCGGATGTCCCGCCGCGGGAGATCGGCGAGTTCGAGACCCTCATGTCCATCGACCGAGCCCGCGCCGAACTCGGCTACGAGCCCAAACACCTCTGGCGCGACGAGCTGGCCGCCGAGCGGGCGCCATGACCGTTAGAACGTGCCTTGAAATAGTCGAAATCTCCGGCATGTCGCGAGTGGCCGACTCGAGATTTCGTCACCATATTTCCGTTATGCGAGTGGTCCCGGCGGCGCTGAGGCCCGGATGACGTGGAAGAAGAGAGCCCCGTGGAGACTTAGGGGCTGGAAACCGGCGCCCTTCTTTCCGCGGGGCTCCAATCCTCCGCTAGATGCCCCCTGCCGTGCCCGCTATCAACCGATATGCGCAGTTCACGGGACCAAGGTCCGAGCATGGGGTTGAAGTAACTTGGGGCGCGGCGTGCTCGGCTTCGGACCGGGCAGCTGTGGCGCGATGAGCGGGTCCTGGAGGATCACCTCACCCCTTGATCGAGCCGGCTGTCATACCTCGCATGACCCGCTGGTTGACCAGCAAGTACACGATGAGCATCGAGAAGATCACGATGCTGATCGCGGCCAGCAGAGGCCCGTATTCAACCTGCCCGTATTGCCCGTTGAAGTTGAGCAGGCCGACCTGCACGGTGGACAGCGAAGGCTTGGAGTTGAACGTCAGGGCGACGAGCAGGTCGTTCCAGATGGAGAAGAACAGGAGCATGCCCAGTGTGAAGATGCCATTGCGCACCAGCGGCAGTCCGACCGAGAAGAAGCAACGGAACACGCCGCCGCCGTCGAGCGCGCAGGCCTCGAACAGCTCGCGCGGGACCGAGCGGAAATACGTCGCCATCAGGAAGACCGTGAGCGGGAGGCCCTGTCCGATGTAGGTGATGATCAGCGGCGCCAGCGAGTTCGTGAAGCCGAGCTTGAAGTAGATGGTGAACAGCGGGAGCAGGATCAACTGGCCTGGCACCATCAGCCCGCCGATGATGAACAGCAAGATGCTGGTCCGGCCCCGCCAGATCATGACCTCAAGCGCGAACGCCGCGGCCGATCCGGTCAACAAGATCACGATCATGGATACCAGCGTGACCGTGAGGCTGTTGATCGCGTCGGTGCCGAGATCCCCGGTGAGCCATGCGGTCACGTAGTTGTGGAAGTTGAGGTGCTTAGGCAGCGACCAGAGCGGCTGGGACGTGAAGTCGTCCTGGCTCTTGAACGAACTGGTCAAAATCCAGAACAGCGGATAGATCTCCACCACCAGGATGATCGCGATCAAGATGTTGGTCAGCACGCGGCGGGACAGGCGAGACACCAGCGGGGCCTGCGGTCTCCGCCTATCTTGCCGGAACCGGGGCCGGGACCTGCCGTCGGCCCGGGCCTGCTCCCGCGGCCAGGATAGATCGTTGAGCGAGCGCACCCCGCCAGGGTCCGTCGTCGCCATCAGGCAGCCCTCTCGATGTTCCGGCGTGACGCGCGGAAGACGAGCACGGTTCCGACGAGGCCCAGCACGGTAATCAGCATGGCGATGGTGCTCCCGTATCCGTAGTCGCTGTAGAGGAACGACGTCTGGAACATGTACAGGTTCAGCGGCGTGGTCGCCGTGCCCGGGCCTCCATTGTTGAGAGCCAGGATCGTGTCGAACACCTTCAGGTTGGCGTTTATGGCGAAGATGATCGATGCGATGACGATGGGCCTGGACAGCGGCAGGACGATGTGCCGTACCAGTCGCAGCCCCCCGGCACCGTCCATGCGCGCTGATTCGAGTATGTCGTTGGAGATATCGACGAGCCCGGCATAGAGCAGGACCGCATAAAAACCCGCCGACCGCCACAGGTCCATCACGACGATCACCACGAAGGCACCGGTTCCCGTGGCGAACCAGTCAACCGGCGATATGCCGAACAGGTGCAGCACCGAATTCACCGGGCCGACCTGAGGCGCGATCGCGAAGAGCTTGTTGAAGAGGAGGGCCACGGCGACCGGTGGCAATACCACGGGGAAGAAGACCAGCGTGCGGATGAGCGTCGACGTCCGGCGCAGGACGAACAGATAAAACAGTGCCAGCAGATAGCCGAACACGATCTGGCAGACCAGGAGCACGGCCGCGTACTTGATGGTGAATACCAGCGTCTGCCGGAGGGTCGGGTCGGTCCACAGATGCTTGAAGTTAGTGAAGCCGACGTATTGGAAGCCAAGCGCCGGCGTTCCCTTGAAGAAGGAGTAGACCAGCGACCAGACGGCCGGCACGACGATCACGCCCAGGTAGACAACGAGTGCCGGCGCGAGAAACAGCGCGACCGCTCGCCGGTTGCTAAGTATGTGTCTCACTGTTTTTCCTCCGCGCCAAGGCCTCGCTGCGCTCGGCCGGCTTGGGGCCACGGCGGGAATTGCCGCCCCTGCGGGACGGCAACCGCCGCGGCGCTCGCTTGCGCTCGCCGCGGGGCCACCGTAGGACGTTTGGTCATGCGCTCGCCGCGGGGCCACCGTTGGACGCGCAGCAGGAGATGGTACCGAGCGGGCCCGGTACCATCTCCTGACTGCTGGGCGGCGCTATCAGGATCCTGAGTCCAGGTCGGACTGAAGGGTGCTCATGTACTGCTGGGCGCTCATCTGTCCGGTGACCAGCGGGGCCATGTTGTTGTCAGCGTCCGCGGTGGCTTTCGAGTTGAAGTATGCCTCGAACCACAGGACGCTCTGCTGGGTCTTGTTGATGATCGACTGAACGTAGGCGGTCAGCGGCGGAAGGGACGTCACCGGCGTGTTGACCCTGAACCCGGAGAACGTTCCCTGGTCCTTCAGCGAAGCGCTGCCGTAGTTGTCGGCGATGCACTTCAGCCATGCCTTCCCGTTTGTCCCGTACAGCTTGGCGTTGATCACGTTCGGCGACCCGGCGTTGGCCGGGTACTGGTCGATCGAGCCCTGACCGCCGGTCACCGCGGGGAACGGCATGAAGCCGATGTTGTTGCCCTGCGTGTTCTGCGTCGGGTCGTTGATCATCGCCAGCAGCCAGGTGCCCATGTAGATCATCGCCGACTTGCCGGTCAGGAACTGGCCGACGGCGGAGTTGTAGTCAAGGCTCGTGATGCCGCTGGAGAAGTAGCCCGCCTTGCCCAGGTCGGCGACCTGCTGGGCCGCCTTGACGTATTGGGGATCGGTGAGCTTGGCCTTCCCGTCCTGGATCTGCTGCATCGCGGTCGGACCGAGTTCGCGGTACAGCAGGATGCCGATCCAGCGGGCCAGCGTCCACCCGGTGGCACCGGAAGCGCTGATCGGCGTGATGCCGGCGGTCTTGAGCTTGGCCGCGTCGGAGAGGAGCTCGTCGTAGGTCGTCGGCACGCTGAGGTGCTGCTCGGCGAAGATCTTCTTGTTGTAGAAGAGCCCCTCGATGTTGAACTGGAACGGCACCGAGGGGACCGTCCCGTCGAAGGTCTGCTTGATCGTCGACTCGGCAACCGCGGTCATGTCGCCGGACACGCCCAGATCGGACAGCGCCTTCGCGATGTCGAGCACGTTGCCTGTTTTGTAGTACGTGCCGCCGGGGACGATTGTCACGTTGTCGGCGGCGTACATGAACGGCAGGGCGTTCTGTCCGGCGAGCAGCTGCACCTTCTGCTGGAGGTTGGTGACGGGTGTCTGCTGAACGCTGAGCGGCATCGCCGACGCCTCGGACTTGCATGCGCCCGCGGCGAGCTTGTTCAGCTCGTCAGGCGTCTGCGTGTCTTCTGTCGTGAACAGGATCGAAAACTGGGATGCCCCCTTGCCGCTCGCCGACGAGCTGCTGCCGGCCGACGAACTGCTGCTCCCGGAGCTCGCACATCCGGCAACCACCAGCGCTACGGCGCTGACGCCGACCGCGAAAGCGTACGGAACCATCCGCCGCGGCCGTTCGATCTGTCTTTTCACATCGAATCCTCTCTTCGATGGAGACCAAGCAGTACCGCGTGGTCCTGGTGCGCCGTCGGACGTCCCGGCGCCCTGCGTGCCGCGTGACCGAGCGTCAGGCGGCGTTTCATTACGTGACGGAAAGCAGCGTATGAATCGTTTAATTTGGTGGTATGTTAGGCACGCATCAGGGTGCTGTCAATCACACGTCTCATAGTCGTACCGGCCTCGCCGCAGGCCAGGTCCCACGCCCAGCGGTACCGTCGACGGCGCGGTCACCTGCGATCATGATCACGAACTTGGGATCGGGCACTATCCTTTTGGCCCAGCTACTGACGTTTATAACGATTCAATATATTCCGTTTATGCCATACCTTCCTAGTACTCCCAGCGACGAGATGGTCACATATTGCACCGGTGACAGGATGGCATGTCCGGGCCGGCCACCCACATAGAACCGCCCGACCACCCACACGCGCCGGCCACCCACACGCGCCGGCCGCCCCCATACGCGAAGGAGCAACGATGCTGGAGCGCTGGACTCGCCTTCTCGAACAGCACATCTGCGCAACATGCGAGCAGATGACGCGCGAGCCCGCGGGGCGGCTGACTCATCCCTACACCGTGCCATCGAGCCCAGACTCACCGTATTACTCAGACGCGCTGTGGGATTGGGATTCCTGGGCGTCCAGCATCGCGTTCGGTCAGGTGGAGATCGAAACCGACCGTCTGGGCCGGTTCGCGGCCTACGAGCAGGGCAGCATCCTGAACTTCCTCGACCACACCGACGAAGACGGCGTCATGCCGATCCAGCTCACCCCCGCCACCGGCATCACGCATGGCGATCCCACGCGCGCGGGCGGTTTCGCCGAGAATATGCACAAGCCGGTGCTGGCGCAGCATGCCGCCCTTCTCGCGCAGCGCCAGGGGAGCGCCGAATGGCTCCGCCCGCATATGGCGACGATCGGTCGCTTCGTCGACCGTTACCTGGAGAGCCACGTGCACACCGAGACCGGGCTCGCCTACTGGCAGACCGACTTCGCTGTCGGGGTCGACAACGATCCATCGATTTTCTACCGACCAGGCAGGAGCACGGCATCGGTGTTCCTGAACAGCTTGCTCTACCGTGAGCTGCTCGGAAACGGAGATCTGCTCGAACGGCTCGGCGACCCTGGCAGCGCGAACCGGAGACGGGGTCAGGCGCAGGACCTCGCCGACGCGATGCACGCGTACCTGTGGGACGAACGGGACGGCACGTTCTACTCCGCCGACCTGGCGCTACGGCCGATCGACCCAGCGGACTGGCTGCACCGCGGCGCCCCGCGCAGGTGGTCGTCCCTGCTGCTGCGAATCGACAGCTGGTCGAGCTTCCTGCCGATGTGGGCCGGGCTCGCCTCACATGACCAGGCTGAGCGGATGCTGGACCGCTTCCGTGACACGCGCACCTTCCAGGCAGCGTACGGCGTCCGGAGCCTCTCGCGCCTGGAGAAAATGTACGACCTGCGGGCCTCGAACAACCCGTCGAACTGGCTCGGTCCCGTCTGGGGCATTACCAACTACCTGGTGTTCCGCGGGCTCGTGAGGTACGGCTTCGATGATGACGCTCGCGAACTCGCCGAGAAAACCGTCCGGCTCTTCGGGCGCGATCTGGAGACCTCGGGCGCGCTGCACGAGTTCTACCATCCCGACACGGGCGAGCCCATCATGACGAGGGGGTTCCAGAACTGGAACTTCCTGGTGCTCAACATGATCGCCTGGCTCCAGGGCCGCGTCGTGGTAACGGAATTCTAAAAGGCGCCTCCCCCAGAAAAACACCGCGGCGTGTAGCGGCGCAGCGGGACGGCAGAGCGCACCAGCGCGCGCAGTTCCGGCAGCGACGATGGAGCGGCGCCCAGGGCGCGGGCCTGGATGAGCACGTTGCCTATGGCGGTGGCCTCGGCGGGTCCGGCGATGACGGGCAGGCCGGTGGCGTCGGCGGTGAGCTGGCACAGTAGTTCGTTGCGTGAGCCGCCGCCGACGATGTGCACGACGTCGGCGTG
>JAFARZ010000252.1 GCA_019245115.1 Streptosporangiaceae bacterium
CACGCCGACGTCGTGCACATCGTCGGCGGCGGCTCACGCAACGAACTACTGTGCCAGCTCACCGCCGACGCCACCGGCCTGCCCGTCATCGCCGGACCCGCCGAGGCCACCGCCATAGGCAACGTGCTCATCCAGGCCCGCGCCCTGAGCGCCGCTCCATCGTCGCTGGCGGAACTGCGCGCGCTGGTGCGGTCCGCCGTCCCGCCGCGCCGTTTCACCCCGAGGATCCGATGACCGTACCGATCAGCATCAAGGATGTCGCCGCGCACGCGGGGGTTTCCACCGGGACCGTGTCCAACGTGCTCAACCGGCCGGAAAGGGTCGCGGTCGCGACCCGGGAGCGGGTGAACGCGGCGATCCGGGAACTCGGCTTCATACGCAACGAGTCGGCCAGGCAGCTGCGGGTCGGCCGCAGCCGGATGATCGGCCTGGTCGTGCTCGACGTGGCCAACCCGTTCTTCACCGACGTCGCGCTCGGGGTCGAGGAGGAGGCAGGCGAGGCGGGGCTGTCGGTGATCTTGTGCAACAGCGACGACCAGATCGCCCGGCAGGACCGGCACCTCGAACTGCTCCAGGAGCAGCGGGTTCAGGGCATCCTACTCACTCCGGTGGAAGCCGGCGACGAGCGCATCGGCCGGCTGCAACAGCACGGCACGCCCGTCATCCTGGTCGACAGCAGATCGGCCAACGGCGGCCAGTGCTCGGTCGCGGTCGACGACGTGCGCGGGGGCGACATGGCGGTCTCGCACCTGCTGAAGGCCGGTCACCGGCGGATCGGCTACGTCGCGGGCCCGGTCAGCATCCGTCAGGTCGCCGACCGGCGCGACGGCGCGATCCAGGCACTGCAACGGGCCGGGGGCCAGGCGGGGAACCTGATCGTGATCGAGGGCCCGGCGCTCAACTGGGCCGCGGGCAAACAGGCGGGTGCCGACCTCGCCGGGATGCGCAGCCGGGAGCGGCCCACGGGGGTGTTCTGCGCCAACGACCTGCTGGCCCTCGGCCTGCTCCAGGAACTGACCCGGCGCGGCATCAAGGTGCCAGATGACGTCGCCATCGTCGGCTACGACGACATCGAGTTCGCCGCCGCGGCGGCCGTCCCGATTTCATCGGTCCGCCAGCCACGCCGCCAGCTCGGCCGCACCGCCGCCCAGCTTCTGCTGGAGGAGGCGTCCGCCACCGGACCGCACGCCCACCGCCAGGTGATCTTCCAGCCCGAACTGGTGATCCGCGAGTCCAGCGGCCATCGTCCCCGTTCATGATCATGGGTCGTTTGCGGGAATAGTTACCGCAAACGACCCATGATCATGGGAACCGCCTGCAGGTGGGCGGCGCCGGTGGCGAAACGCTTGCGGTAGGTGGTGGCGCTGAGGCCGTAGTGCGCCTTGAAGCGGCGGGCGAAATAGTTCTGGTCCGCCCAGCCGACCGCGCGGCCGATGCTGGTAATGGGCTCGTCGGAGTGCAGGAGCAGCAGCGCCGCGTGTTCGGCGCGGATCTGGGCCAGGTAGGCCATGGGCGGCAGGCCGGTCGCGGCGTTGAACAGCCGCACCAGGTGGCCGGCGGTGAGGTGCAGTTCGCCGGCCAGCCCGGTGAGCGTCCAGTGCCGGGCAAGGTCGGCCTCGAGCATGCGCATGGCGCGGCCGACCGCCGGATGCGCCGAGGAGGGATCCCGGGGCGGTATCCGGTCCGCGCGCGCGACGGCCTGGCCGAGCTGGCTGAACAGCAGCGACAGGCGCCCGATGATGTCCGCGCGGTGATACTCAAACGAGCGGGGCCGCAACGCGGCCAGCGCGTCGAGATGGATCAGGCTCTCGTCGAAGGCGCGCCGATCCAGGCTGATCATCAGCACGCCACGGCCGCGGGACGAATACGGCCCCGCCCACAGCAGGTACCCGAGCAGGGGGTCTTCGCGGGTCCAGGCCAGCTCGCGGCGCAGCAGTTCGCTGCTGAAACAGCAGTTGTACACCTCGAACTCCCGGCTGGTCTCATATCCGTGCCAGACACCGGGCCGGAGCAGGACCACGTCACCGGCCCGCATGTCCTGGCGCCCGGCCAGGCAGTTGTGGACGGCCGTGCCGCGGACGGCGAACCCGATCTCCACGAAACTGTGGGTGTGCACCGGGCTGTTGTGATCATGCAAGTAAGGCGCCGCCCAGGCCAGGGTGCCCTCGGTGAAATGGAACAGACCCTGGCTGGTCCCCAGCGGAGGTTCGTCATCCATCATCGCGACGATAACTCCCAGGTTACGCCGATGCTAATTTCGTGCTAATAGTTGCGCATCGCATACTAGCGTTGAGCAGCGGATATGGCCAATGATCGACCCATGGACGTGGCGTTCATGGGCGCGCGAAGCGGCGTGAGGCGGCGCTGGTCCCTGTCCGGCTACCGGCCGGTGCTGGGCATGCTGCTGCTGCCCAGCCTGGCGCTGATCGGCATCTTCAGCTACTACCCGGCGGTCCGCAGCCTGATCGGCGGCTTTTATCAGTGGAACGGCTTCTCGCCGCCCACCTACAGCGGGGTGTCGCAGTTCAGGCAGTACGTCCAGTCGCCGACCTTCGGCGTGGAGGTCAAGAACCTCGGCATCCTGGTCGGCGGCAGCATCGGAATCACGCTGGTATCCCAGTTCACCGCGGCCGAGGTAGTCATGCACATGCCGCGGCGTGCGGCCGCCATCGCGAAGTACGTCCTCGTCCTGCCGATCGTGCTGCCGCCCCTGGTCCTGATCGAGGTCTGGTCCTACCTGCTCCAGCCCGGGTCCGGGCTGGTGGACCGGATACTGGGCGGCCTGGGCCTGCCTCAGCCAACCTGGTACGCCGACCCGCATCTCGCCCTGATCGGCATTCTGCTGGTCGGCTTCCCGTGGATTTCCAACCTGGGCTTCCTGATCTTCCTCGGCGGGCTGCAGAACCTGCCCAAGGATGTGCTGGACGCCGGGCGGCTGGACGGGCTCGGTGCGCTGAGACGCGTGTTCACCATCGACATCCCGCTGCTGATGCCCCAGTTCCGGATCGTGGTGATCTTGTCCGGCATCTTCGCGGTGCAGAACCTCGTGCCGATCCTGCTGCTGACCAACGGCGGGCCGGGAACGGCGACCCTGGTGCCCGGCCTGGACATGTACCAGTCCGCGTTCCAGAGCAACCAGTACGGCTACGGCATGGCGATCGGCACCTTGCTGTTCGTCGCCATGCTCATCTTCACGCTCATCGTGATGCGTGCTCTCCGTCCTCGGACACGCTAACCGGACTCTCACCGGAGGTAAGGGATACATGCACCTCGTGTTGGAACGTTACAATACGCGAAGAACTTACTGGCATACCACGCTGACCCTGCTCGCCGCGGGCCTGGTGGCCGCGGGATGCTCATCCGGCGGCTCGGGCGGTTCAGGCTCAGGCTCAGGCTCAGGCAGCAACGCCCCGGTCACGATCAAGGCGGTCCTGCCGCCCAACACCGGCCCCATCACCGCGGCCGACAACGCCGGGCTGCAGCAGCTCACCCAGCAGTACGAGAAGGCACACAAGAACGTCACCGTCCAGTGGCTGCCGAACAACACCACCGGCATCACCACCACGAACGCGGCGATGGAAAGCCAGGCCTCCGGCGGCGCGGCGCCGGACGTGGTGTGGGAGCAGTACGGCCCGGTGACGTCCGGCGCGCTACCCCAGGGCCTGCTCCAGAACATCAAGCCGTACCTGGAAAAACCCAACCCTTACGTGGCGGGCAACACCAGCTGGCTGTCGCTGTTCACGCCGAGCACGGTCCCCTACATGACCTCGCCTGACGGGTCCATCGACATCATCCTCGGGTCGAACGTCGAAACCGGCATGTTCTACAGCGACGCGGCGTTCACCAAGGCCGGGATCTCCGCCCCGCCGACCACGTGGGCCGACTTCATCACCGACCTCGGCAAGCTGAAGGCGGCCGGCATCACGCCGTTCCTGTTCACCACCGGCGCGCCGTGCAACCCGTCCTGGTTCGAGCGGCTGGCCACCTCGTCCCTGCTGGCCAGTCAGGTCAGCCAGTTCGACGTCAACCACGCCCAGGTGACCAACGGCCTTGACGTCGCGGTCGGCATCCACAAGGGCATCATCTCCATGAGCAACCCCCGCTACGCCGAGGCGTGGAAGCTCCTCGGCCAGCTCACCAGCTACTCAGCCAGCGGGCAGAGCAGCTATGACGCGTGCTCGAACCCGAACACCACAAGCCCCCCGCTGAGCCCGCAGTCCATGCTCGTCCAGGGCAAGGTCGGCATCCTGTGGGGCGGAAGCTGGTGGATACCGCAGCTCGACTCGGCCGGCTTCACCGGCAAGTACGGGGTGTTCCCCGAGCCGCCCATCACCAGCGCCACGACGCCGCTCGCGCTCGGCACCTCCACGCTCGGCGTCATCGGCGGCCCGAACGGCAACGGCGAATGGAGCATCACCTCCCAGCGCGCGGACAGCACCATGACCCCGGCCAAGACCGCCACGGTGATGAACTTCATGGCCTGGCTGTTCACCCCGCAGAACCTGGGCTACTGGCTGAAGATCAGCGGCAGCGGCTCCTACATCCCGACCGAGCCGGGCGGACCCACGGTCAACCTGCCCGGGCTGCCCGGCCTGGTCCCCTCGGGCAAGGTGCCCACGGTGATCGACGTGGTCCTCGACGACGTGCTGTCCACCGCGGCCACCAACTCCGGCATGCGGCTGATCCAGTCCTACGTCAACGGGTCGCTGTCCTACTCCGGGTTCGCCGGCCAGTGGCAGTCGCTGCTGACCAGCGCGGCGCAGCAGTGGGCCACGCAGAACCACGTTGACCTCAGCAAGTACTGAGGACGGGGGAAAACCCATTCGTTCAGTCGTTCAGATCCAGACCCGGGCTGGGCACCTCCCGGCACCCGCCGAGCGGCGCCCAGCCCGGGGCGGCCGGCTGCGGCCACGCTACGGGTGGATCAGCATTCTGGCCGGCGCGGTGATCGTGGTGATGACCTGGTTCCCGCTCATCTTCGTGGTTTCCAACTCGCTGAAGAGCGGGAAGAATATCTTCAGCAGCGGCGTGTTCTCGCTGTTCACGCAGTTCGACTACCAGAACTACGCCACAGCCTGGTCCGGCGTGTCCCGCTCACTGCTCAACACGATCATCGTCGCCGTGGCCGCCATCCTGATCGGGGTCAGCGCGGCGGCGCTGGGCGCTTACGCGTTCTCCCAGCTCCGGTTCCGCGGCAAGGGCCTGCTGTTCATGGCCTACCTGGCCCTGCTGCTCGTCCCCTCGACGCTGACCTTGATCCCGTTGTTCCTGACCATGCAGAAGCTGGGTCTGTTCAACAGCGAGTGGGCACTGATCCTGCCGTACTCCGCCACCGCGCAGCCGCTGCTGGTGCTGATCTTCCGCGGGTTCTTCGACCAGATACCGCCGGAGCTGCTGGAAAGCGCGCGGACCGACGGCTGCACCGAACTCCAGGTGCTGGCCCGGATCGTCGCCCCGCTGACCAGGCCGGTGCTGCTGACCGGCGCGATCCTGGTCACGATCAACGTGTGGGGCGACTACCTGTGGCCCTTCGTCGTCATCCAGGACCCGCACAGGACCACGATCTCGGTCGGCGTGCAGCAGTTCGTCGGCAGCTTCGGCCTCAGCCTGACCGGCGGGGGCGCCGTGTTCGCGTCGTTCGTGATCGCCACCGCACCGATGTTCGTGCTCGTCGGTTTCACCATGCGCTATTTCGTCTCCGGCCTCACCGAAGGAGCCACCAAACTTTGACCCCTCACGATCTGCGCTGCGCGCATCTGGTCAACCCGCTCGGAGTCGCCCCGGACCGCGTGCGGCTGAGCTGGCTGCCGGGCGGACCACAGCGGGCCTACCAGATGCAGTTCTTCCGTAACGGTGGCGAGTCCTACTGGGACACCGGCCGGGTCGCGTCCGCGGAGTCCGTCGACGTGGCTTACGCGGGCCCCACGCTGGAGCGCCGTGGCCGTTATACGTGGCGGGTCCGGGTGTGGGATACCGGCGGGACCGTCTCGGACTGGAGCGATCCGGCCACGTTCGAGGTGGAGCTCGACCCCGTCGACGGATGGCTGGCGTCCTGGATCGGCATGGGCCGGATACGGGAGAGCGTCACCCCGCCCACCGGAGCTGGCCCGGTCGATCCGGTGGCCACGGCGCTCAGCCCGGCGCCGTACCTGCGCCGGGTGTTCGCGGTTGACAAGCCGGTCGCTTGCGGCCGCCTCTACGTGACCGCCCTCGGCCTGTACGAGGCGCGGCTGAACGGGCATCGTGTCGGGGAGGCGTTCCTCACCCCCGGCTGGACCGACTACAACCAGCGCGTCCTGTACCAGACCTACGACGTCAGCGGGCTGCTTGTCCCGGGCTCGAACGTGCTGGGAGCGATCCTGGCGGATGGGTGGTACGCCGGGTTCGTCGGTTTCGACGCCAAGCGGGCCGGCGCGCACTACGGCGGTTTCCCGGAGCTGCTCGCCCAGCTCGTCATCACCTTCGCCGACGGCGACGAGCAATGGATCGTAACCGACCAGCACTGGCGGTCCGCGACAGGCGCGATCCGGCACGCCGACCTGCTGATGGGCTCGGGTGCGGATCTGCGGCTGGAGCCGCGCGGGTGGGACTCCCCCGGCTTTTCCGGTGCGGACCTCTGGCGGCCGGTCCGCCGCCGGCCTCGTTTGGCCACGGTGTTGCTCGCCGCCGATCCCGGGCCGCCCATCCGCGTCACCGACGAGATCAAGCCGGTCAGCATCTCGGCCGCGGCCGAAGGCCCAGGCAAATCCAACGCCGCGGCCGGAGGCCCAGGCAAATCCAGCACTGGGGCCGGCGGACGCTGGATCGTCGACTTCGGCCAGAACCTGCCGGGGTGGGTCAGGCTCCAGGCCGACGGGCCGGATGGCGCTGTGGTGCGTATCCGGCACGGCGAAGCGCTGGACGCTCACGGAGGTTTGTATACAGAAAACCTTCGCACCGCGCGGCAGGCCGACGAGTTCGTGTTGCCTGACGGCCCGGCGGTGCTTGAGCCGATGTTCACCCAGCACGGGTTCCGGTACGCGGAGATCACCGGGTATCCCGGCGAGCTTTCCGCGGCCAATGTCGTGGCCCGCGTCGTCCACTCCGATATCCCCGCCGCCGGGTCGTTCTCCTCGTCCGAGCCGTGGCTGGACCAGCTCTTCGCGAACATCGACTGGGGGCAGCGGGGCAACTTCATCAGCGTGCCGACCGACTGCCCGCAGCGCGACGAGCGGCTCGGGTGGCTCGGCGACGCTCAGATCTTCGCCCGGACCGCCTGCTACAACCGCGACGTTGCCGCGTTCTTCGGCAAATGGCTGGACGACGTCGCCGACGCCCAGCTTCCCACCGGGGCGTTCACCGACGTCGCGCCGCGGCTCGGCTTCTCCGGGACGGGGGCGCCGGCCTGGGGGGACGCCGGGGTGATCGTGCCGTGGACGGTGTGGAAGATGTACGGGGACCTTGGTGTGGCGGACCGTCTGTTCCCGGCCATGACAGCGTGGATGGACTTCATCGAGCGCGCCAACCCTTCGTATCTGCGGCAACGGGAGCTGGGCAACAGCTACAACGACTGGCTCATGCCGGGTTCGGACGACACACCGCACGAGTTGCTGGCCACCGCCTACTGGGCTTACGACGCGGCGCTGATGGCGGAGATGGCCGCCGCGCTGGGGCGTGCTGAGGATGCCGCCGGCTACCGGGCGCTTTCGTCAAAGGTCCGGGCGGCGTTCGCCGACGCGTTCGTGGATTCCGGCGGCCGGATGGCTTGCGGGACCCAGACCGCCTACGTGCTCGGGTTGTTCATGGACCTGATCCCGTCCGAGTTGCGAGCAGAGGCGGCTTCGCATCTGGTGGCGGCGATCCGGGCGGCTTCGGAGCACCTGACGACCGGGTTCGTCGGCGTCGGGTACCTGCTGCCGGTGCTCAGCTCGTGCGGGTACTCGGATGTGGCGTGGCGGCTGATCTCGCAGCGGACGTTCCCGTCCTGGCGGTACATGATCGACCACGGCGCCACTACCATCTGGGAGCGCTGGGACGGCTGGAGCCCGAAGCGAGGGTTCCAGTCGCCGTGGATGAATTCGTTCAACCACTACGCGCTCGGCTCGGTCGGCGAATGGCTGTACCGGTTCGTGCTCGGCATCGACCAGGAGGACGGTCCGGCTTCGGCGGGCTTTGCCCGGCTGCGGCTGCGGCCGCATCCAGGCGGCCCGGGGATGGGATCGGGGCCGGGGGCGGGGCCGGGGGCCGGGCCGGGGCCGGGGGCCGGGTCGGGGCCGGTTCGCTGGGCGCGGGGATCGTACCAGTCGGTGCGGGGGCTTGTCCGGGCTGGCTGGTGGTTTACCGATGACCAGTTCACCTACCAGGTCGAGGTCCCGCCGAACGTGACCGCCAGCGTGTTCGTGCCCAGCGCCCGCGCGGCCGAGGTGCGCGATCTCGCCGGTGGTGCGCCGCTGGCGCTGTCGACTTTCCCGGGCCTGTCCTCTGGCGCCGAGGAGGCGGTCTTCCAGGTCGGCCCGGGAATCCACGAGTTCACCGGTCCCGCGGTGGCCTCGTGACCGGTTCCGGACACTTCGGGTAGCGGCGGTTCGCTTCGGCGCCTCGGCGACGGATGATTGTGGCAGCCACCCGGTTATAACCGGGTCGTTGTCACATTCATCCGTGCAGCCAGCATCCGCAAGCAAGGATTGAAACGTTTCATATCGGGCGACGCTAGGGAGATCTCTCGTTATGCATCGGAGAAGATTGAGGCTGGCATTGCCGCTCACCGCGACGGTCGCGGTGGCGGCCGGCCTCTGCGCTGGCCTGGGGGTCGCGGGTACGCCGGCTCACGCGCAGCCGGCCCGTGGGCCCGGCGGCGGCTGGCAGTCTTACCTGGAGCAGCCGCGGTCCAGCAACGTCAAGGCCGTGTCGGCGACCGTCCTGTCCGGGACCGTCTCAAACGCCCGCGGGCTCACCGCGGACGGGCATGGGAACACCACGCTGACCGTGACACCGGCCGATGGGCCGGCGACCGTCCTGCTGGATTATGGCGTGGATGTCGAGGGCATGCCGTACCTCGGCGTGGCGTCCTCGACCGGCGCCAGCCCGAGCGTGTCGCTGGCGTTCACCGAGGCCAAGGGTTACCTGCGCACTCCAGGGTCGAGCACGCTCGCGGCCGCGTCCGCCGCCGGGGCGACTTCGCTATCGGTACAGCCGGGGACCTCCCGTAGCCCGCTGACGTTCGCGGCGGGAGACACCGTCACCGTGGGCTCCCCCACCGAGACCGGCACGATCGTGTCGGTGTCCGGCGCGACCCTCAACCTGAAGTCGCCGCTCGCCGACGCCCACCCGGCCGGGGCGGCGGTCACCAGCACGCCGGGCGCCGTCACCGGCGACTCCGCGTTCCAGGCCCGCCAGGTCGCTGTCCCGGTCACCGCGACCGGCACGCTGACGAGCGGGCTCATGGGCGGGTTCCGGTTCGAGGCCATTACGCTGACCACGCCGGGCACGCTCGTGCTCACCGGGGCCGGGGTCCAGTTCGGCGACGGCTACCTGGCCACAGCGTCCGACTACCAGGGCTACTTCCTGTCCAGTTCGAACGCCTTCAACACCATGTACTACGACGGCGCCTACACCGAGCAGACCGACATGCAGCCGGCCGGGGTAGGCGGGGCAGCCCAGCCGTCGGTCCTCGACGGCGCCAAGCGCGACCGGGCGATCTGGTCCGGAGACCTCAAGATCGAGGGCCAAGGCATCGCCGACACCCTCGGCACCAACGGCGACAACTACGTGAAGCAGTCCCTGCTGACCCTCATCACCGCCACCCGGCAAGGCAATGGGCTCAACGCCGACACCCTGGGCCGGAACGGACCGTACAGCAACTCCTACTCGTCCTGGACGCTCGACGCCGCGACCACCTACTACCGCAACACCGGCGACACCGCCTTCGCCCAGCAGATCCTGCCCTGGCTCGAGGGCGACCTCTCCTACGACGCGACGCTGACCGACAGCACCGGGCTGATCGTCACCGGGCCGCGGATTTCGACCACCAGCGGCGGCTATGACTGGGACTTCTACGACGGCGCCAAGACCGGCGTGGTGACCGCGTTCAACGACCTGTACTACCAGGCCCTGCGCGACGTCGCCTACATCGAGGCGCACGTCGGCAACACATCGAAGGCCGCCGCCTACAACCAGACCGCCGATCACGTCCGGGACGCGATCAACGCGAACCTGCTCAACCCGGCGACCGGCACCTATTACCTGAGCGAATCCGACCACACCACGTTCGCGCAGGACGCCAACGCCCTGTCCGTGCTGTTCGGGGTCGCCCCGGCCGCCAAGGTGCCGGGCATCCTCAGCGCCATGAAGACCCTGTGGGGACCGCACGGCTCGGAGCCGTTCTCCGGCACCACCTACAGCAACCTCATCAGCCCCTACATCACCGCCTATGAAGTCGAGGCCGACTACCTGGCCGGCGACACCGCCGACGCAGAGCGCCTGACGCATCTCACCTGGGACCAGATGATCGACCGGGACAACCCGTTCTTCACCGGGACCATGTGGGAGAACATCGGCCCCGACGGCACGGCGACCGAGTCCCGGACCAGCCTCGCGCATGGCTGGGCCTCCGGCCCGACCTCGATCATGACCAGCTACGTGCTCGGCATCCAGCCGGCCGACCCCGGCTACCAGACCTTCACCGTCGCGCCGGAGTTCGGCAGCCTCCGGTGGGCCGAGGGCGCGGTGCCGACACCCTACGGGCGGATCTTCGTCCGCTGGACGAAGGCCGGGCCCTTCTTCTCGGTGACGGTCGCGGTGCCCGCTGGGACCACCGCGTCGATCACGGTCCCCGGCGGGCGCCACATCACCCTGCCCGGCGGTCCCCACGGGACCGAACGCACGTTCACCGGCTGACGTTCCGGTCCCGGAAACAGCCGGCGGGTCCCGCGCGCGTGCCACCGCGCGGGACCCGCCGATCTGCCATGGACGTGTTTGGTCCCATCTCCTACGACATGGATTGTCCGGAGGACGTACCAGACGTTCAGCTGGCGGTGATGCGATGGCGGCCGGGGGTGAGCGGGCCGAAGTAGAGGTAGCCGGGCAGGCCGGTGTAGCCGGGGACGGTCACGGGGGTGGTGATGACGCCGTCGACGGTGCCGCGGGTGGCGGTTGATGGGACGCCGGCGTAGCCGGCGGTGCCGGGTGGCACGTCGACGGTCAGGGTGAAGCGGGCGGCGGAGTGCTCGGTGGTGGTCCAGTCGATGATGATGGGGCCGTGCGGGGTGGGTACCCGGCCTTTTGCCCAGGTGAGGTCGCCGGGTTGTGGTTCGGCGAGGAAGGTGCGGTAGCCGGGGGTGAGGGGGCGGCCGCCGAGCACGTACATGGACAGCGCCGGTGTCGCGCCGGCGGCCCAGCCGTGGGCCAGGCTGGTGCCCAGCCCCAGTCCCGGCAGGCCGGTCTGGGCCACGTATTCCCAGCAGGCGCCGCTGTAGTAAGGGGTGTTCTGCGGAAGCATGAGCCCCCAGACCTGGCGGATGAGGTCCAGCGCGCCCTGGGTGTGCCCGCTGGCGAGTCTCCCGAGGGCCTCCCACCCGGCTTCGTATGGGGCGATGTTGCCGCCGGGCACTTGCGAGGAGTCCTCGCACGGGCCTTTGGGCCCGGCCAGTGCCTTGGTCAGGTTGGCGGCGAGCGCCGCGGTGTCGATCGTGGGGTCGAGCGCGGGCAGGCCGTAGAGCAGGGCGTATCCGTTGCCGATCTCGTCGAAGACAGACGGCCGACTGACCGAGGCGCTGTACATGCCGGCGGCCCGGTTGAACAGCAGCGAGTTGATCGTCTTGCCGAACCCCGGCGCGGCCGAGGCGTACGCCGAGGCAGAGGCGGTGTCGCCGACGGCGGTGGCCATCTGCTGGGCCTGGTGAAGGGCGCCGTAGAAGTGGGCGTTGGTGGACATCTGGGTGGCCAGCGGCCCGGCGCCGCTCATCAGGCCGTTCGAGCCGATCTGGCCGGTCAGCCACGTCATGATGCCGCGCACGGAGGTCCAGTTCCGCCTGAGCCACGCGGTGTCGCCGGAGAACAGCCAGTAGTTGTAGGCGTCGGTCACCTGCATCATGCCGTAGTCCTGCGTGCTGAGGCTGGGCGGCGGGCCGAACGTGCCGGTGACCGCCAGCCCCTTCCCCTGTGCGGGGACCGCGATGGGGATGCTGCCGTCGGCGTTCTGGTACAGGAAGTACTGCTCGGCGGAACCGGTCAGGTACTGGTTATCGAAGGTGCTGGTCAGCACGGCCAGCGTGCTGATGCCCATGTCGCCGCTCCACACCAGGCGGTCCCGCATGGCGCCGTCCATGATCGAGGGGGTCACGTTCGTGCCGGCCAGGCACTTGTCGATGAAGTCCTGGGTCTGTGCCTGCCGGGGGCCGGTGAGCTTCTGGCTGAGCAGCACGGTCCCGGTCGAGCTGGTCACGGTGAGACCGCTCGCCCGCGACAGGGCGCCCTGCGCATTGGCGAACCCGAACGAGCCGCTGGGCCGCATGCCGGCCACCGTGCCGCTGTATATCCGCGTGCCCTTGATGGTCACGGTCAGCGTTCCGCCTGCGACCGTGACGGTCACCGGGTACACGGTGTTCGCGGCAACCTGGAACGGCATCGGCACCACCGCGATGAGCGCCTGCGGCCCCTGGTTCATGATGTAGACGCGCAGCGTGTTCGGGGTGCTCACGGGCAGCGTGTCGTCCCCGGCGCAGAGGACCATCATGGTGCCGGTGCTCATGGAGTCACTGCGCACCAGCCAGCTCGCCTCGTTGCGCAGGATCTCGATGCCGAACGAAGCCGTATAGTCCGTCCAGCCGTCACCCGGGCGGTAGGCCGTGTACTCGGACCCGTGCACGACCAGGCCCTTGGACGTCGCCTCGTAGAGGGGCGGCACCGAGCCGACCGGGACCGAGCACGTGTTGACGGTGTGCACCCCGATCTGCCAGATCTTGCCGAGGTCGGGATCGTTGCACGTGAACGCGCCCGCCCGCGGGTCATCGGGCGTGTCCAGGCGGAAGCTCGGCGCGAAGCCGACACCGCTGATCTTGATGGACCCGGAACCGAGCAGCGTAATGGCCTGAAAGCGCTGGCCGGCCTGCAGCAGGTGACCTGTTATCGGACCAGGAGCGGTGATCTGGTAATTCTCCACCCGGGAAAGCTGCGCTCCCCCTGGAACTCCGACGAAGGAGATGGTGCGCTCGCCCGCGTCGTTGTTCGTGCCGAAACCGTCGCCACCCGGCAAGAGGTACGGTAGCGACTGGGAGTAGATCGCCTGGAGGGTGACGTCCCCGGTCACCTCGCTCACTCCGAACAGCGGCTGGCCGCCGACGATCTCGTCGTAGTCAAGGACAACGAGCGGTGCCGTGCCGCCCTTTCCGGCGGTCAGCGTGGCCGTACCGCCGTTGACGAGCGCGTGGGCGTTTTCCACGTTGCCTTGAACACTGGTCACCGCGGACGGCGAGATGAAGAACCGCCGCTCGGCGGCGAGGCTCGCGTCGTTAGCTGGCGTATCCGCGGTACCCGGGCCACGAAGCGGCGCATCGGCCGCGTCCGGAGCGGCAACTGCGTCCGGCGCGCGCAGCGCGGAAATCGAAGAAATGGCCGCGGCGCCCCCGGCGACCCCGACGGCGCCGATGAATCCCCGTCGCGAAGGGCCGCTGTCGCGCCGCTCACGATTGCCTGTGTGCTTACTCATGAATCGATTCACCATCCTGTGCAGCCGCTGATGGATTTCGTGGTTGCTGAGGGGATTCATGTCCGGTTGTGGACGGTTTTCAGCTAGAGCATCCGGGAGGGCTGGCTACGGCGTCAACGTCCGTGACCGGATCCGGCCAACAGCACCGGACCCCGTTGACAGCGTACGCATAACCGGGAAATCGTCATATTACCTGTTCAGGCGGCGCAATCTCACTGACACGTGTCAGCCATGATGGCACGGCGCCTTGTGGAGCATGGAAGGGATACAGATGGCGACCGGTGTTCGAATGCGTGGCTGGCGGCGCTTGCCGTTCGTAGCGATGGTGGCGGTATGCGGGGTAACTCTCGGGTCGGTCTCCGGGGCCGCGGCTGAGCCGGGCGGGCCATCGCTGACGGCGACCGCACTTCACGTGGATGCGCTCTCCGATCCGATCGGGCTCGGTGACACGTCACCGAAGCTGAGCTGGAGCCTGTCTTCGGACGTGCGCACCAGTTCGCCGGCCGCCCGCCAGACCGGATACGAGATCCGGGTGGCATCCACCCGTAGCCAGCTCGATCATCCGGACCTGTGGGATTCCGGGAAGGTCGCATCGGGCGACACGGGAAACATCGCGTATGGCGGGGCGCCGCTCCGCTCGCGTGCGGACGCTGTCTGGGACGTGCGAGTCTGGGACGCCAGCGGGCGTGCCAGCGCGTGGAGCGCGCCCGGAACATGGGAAATGGGACTGCTCAATCGGTCCGACTGGTCGGCGAAATGGATCGAGGATCCCGGCTACACCTACGCCACGGACGGGACGCCCAACCCGCTGCCGATCTTCGCCAAGGCGTTCGGCCTGGGCGGGCGGATCGTCAGGGCACGGCTCTACATCACGGGTCTCGGGCAGTACGCGGCCCGGATCAACGGCCTGCCAGTGAGCGAGGCGGTGCTCGAACCGGGGCAGACGTCGTACTGGGCTGAGGTCGACTACCGCGCCTATGACGTCACTCGCTTGCTGCGAGCCGGGACCAACGTGCTCGGGATCGAGACCGGAAGCGGTGTCTACCAGCAGGCCGACAGCACCAGCATGGGGCGCTACATGTTCCAGCCCGGGAACAATACCGTGTTCGGGACCCCCAAGGTGATCGCCCAGCTCGAGATGACCTACGCCGATGGCACGAGGCAGACGATCGCCACCGATCCATCGTGGCTGACGGAACTGGGCCCGACGACGTTCTCGTCCTGGTGGGGCGGTGAGGACTACGACGCGCGCCGGATCCCGGCGAACTGGACCGGCGCCGCTGGCAGTCTGACCGGGCCCGGATGGGGCCACGCGAGCCTCGCGACCCTCACCTCCGCCACGATCCCGCGTGCCGCGACTCCCCTGGTCGCCAACCCGCGGCCGCCGGTGACGGTGGCCGACGAGGCCCATCCGGCCAGCATCACCCAGGTCACGCCGCCGGCCGACAGCACCACGCTGGTCGCCCCGGCCCAGCCTGGTGCGACTGACGTGAAGCTCGCCAGCGTCACGAACCTCTATCCGGGCGACACCATCACGATAGACACCGGCTCCGCTGCGGAGCCGCACACCGTTACCGCCGTCGGGACGGCGGCCGGCCCGGCCACGACGCTGGCCGCACCGGCCGCCGCCGGAGACACCAGCCTCAAGGTGGCCAGCACCGGCACCCCGTGCAACCCGGGCGGCGCGTGCACCGGCACGACCAGCTTCATCGTGGGTCAGACGCTCCTGGTCGACTCCGGCTCCAGCCAGCAGCCGGTCAGGGACGCCGGCACCGGGGTCACCATCACGCCCGCCCTGCGTCTGGCGCATTCCGACGGGACGGCGGCCGTCAGCACGCCGGGGCCCACGTACGTGCTCGATTTCGGCGCGAACCTGGCCGGCCTGCCCAAGATCACCGCCTCGGCTCCCGCCGGCACGACGGTGACCATGATCCCGGCGGAGCAGCTCAACTCCGACGGCACGATCAACATCGCCTCGACCGGCGCGAGCCCGACCAGCCAGATCCTCTACCGCTACACGTTCGCGGGCCACGGCTTGGAGACTTGGCACGCCCAGTTCACCTACAACGGCTTTCAGTACCTAGAGGTCCGGGGGCTGGCAGCCAAGCCGTCGCCGGACACGATCTCCCTCCTGGTGACGCACGCCGCGAACCAGCCGACCGCGTCGTTCGACAGCTCCAGCTCGATGCTGAACACGATCTACACGATCACCAAGCGCGCGCTGGAGAACAACATGCAGTCGGTGCTGACCGACTGCCCCGACCGGGAGAAGGGACCGTACACCGGCGACAACGTGCAGGACGTCCAGACCGATCTCACCCTGTTCGACATGCAGGCCTACGAAGGTCAACTGGTGGCGAACATGCGTACCTCGCAGCGCCCCACTCCGCTGAGCAGCCAGTCACCGGGGCTGATCGCGAACATCGCACCCGAGTACCACGTGGTCCCGCCGATCCTGTTCGGCATGGATTTCCTCGACGAGCCGAACTGGGCCAATGCCGTGATCGTCGTCCCGTGGGAGCTGTATCAGGTCTATGGCGACACCACGGCGATGAGCGACAACTACGACGCGATGGTGAAATGGCTCGACTATGAGGCGACCAACAAGGCAGCCAATGGCGGCAACATCCCAGGACTCGGTGACTGGGTCGCGCCGCAGAGCACGACACCGCAGGCCATCATCGACTACGGCTATTACCGGGGCGCCAGCACGATGGCGCAGATCGCCAGGGTGCTAGGCAAGACGAGCGACGCTGCCAAGTACTCGGCACTGGCCACCAGCCTCGCTGACGAATACAACGCCAAGTATCTCCACACCGGCGCCGCGGCCGGAGGCCCAGGCCAATCCAACACCGCGGGCAGCGCCTGGTATGCCAACAACACGGAGGCGTCCAACGCGGTCGCCCTCGACGCGGGGCTGGTCCCGGCCCAGTACCACCAGGCGGTTGTCAACAGCCTGGTCGCCGCGGTCCAGGCCTACGGCGATCGCATCGGGACCGGTTCGGTCGCCCTCGGCCCGCTGTTCCGGGCACTGCACGCGGCCGGGCGGGACGACCTCGTTTACCAGATGGTCACCAACCCGACCGGCCCCAGCTACGCATCCATCGTGAACCAGGGCGCCACGACCCTGTGGGAGAACCTCACCGGATCGGGAGGCTCGAAGGACCATCAGTTCCTCGGCGACGTCGCGGCGTGGCTGGTCCACGACCTGGTGGGCATCGATCAGGCCCCGGGCTCACTGGGATACCGGCAGCTCGTGATCAGGCCCGCGATCGTCGGCGGACTGACCCACGCCGCCGGGAGCTACACCACCCCGGCGGGAACCGCCGCGGTGAGCTGGGCCCGAAGCCCGGACGGGCAAGTGACCCTGGACGTCACCATCCCAGCCAACACCACGGCCGAGATCTGGGTCCCGGGTTCCAGTCAGCCGGTGACCGCCGGTCCCGGAAAATACCAGTTCAGCGGCAGGTCATAGCTTCTTCCGATCGGCTGGGCGGTGCTGACAGGACCTCCCAGCCGGGCGCGGCACGGTCGTAACGTGATAGTGGCGGTCGCCGAGACCAGCTTTCCGGAGATCGCTGCTGCCACGATGTCGATCCAAGGAGTTACTACTCGAAAAGGTACTGCTCACCGTCTGATGCTGTCGCTGCTTGTCCTCCTGTGCGGCGTGCACGTCGGCCATGAACGTGGACAGCTTCACAGCCAGCTCGTGGTCGAGGATGTCGAATCGCTTGTCGAGCGCAAGAAGCAGATCAGTCGCTACCTCGGCATGGTCCAGGTCGGTGCTGCTCAGAGCTGACAGGTTAGGCATTGCAAGGCCGTCCCTACAGCGCCCGGTCGATGCCGGGTGCGTGGTGCGAGTAGTCGCTGATGCTGGCCAGCGCGGGCCATTCCGAAGAAGCTTCGGTGTGCGCCTGGGCGATGTCGGCCTCAAGCTGCTCCGGGCTGTCGGAGTTGATTACTGGCCAGGGCCGGGCGCACCACGCCACGGACTTGTCGAGCTTCGGCACATACCAGATCTGCCAGCCAGGAAACTTCTTCTGTAGCTCGGCCTGCATCTCGTCGTAGACCGTGAGGCCCCTCCGCTCGGTCTGCTCCGTGCCCATGATCAATTCCGGTCCCCTCCAGTAACGGCAGTAGCTTCAGTGACGCTGGATACCCGGTAGCTAACCGCGATGGAGACGTAACCTAAAGGCGTAGGGCGTTAGCCGGACCAGCGGCTAACGTCTAACTGCTAGAGCGCGTGCAAGGGTGCACCATGAGGGACTTCGGCGCAGAGCTGACGCGGTGGATGGACGAGCGCGACACTGGCGTGCGCGAGCTCGCCCGTGCTGTGCCGTGTGCCCCTGCCCACATCTCGAACCTGAAGAATGGTAAGGCTCGGCCGTCTTCCGAACTGGCAGCGCTCCTTGACTCTCTGCTTGCTGCTGGAGGCGCGCTAATCGCAGCAGCCGCGACTACTGGCCGCGCTGTGCGCGATGGCGACGTTGGGCTCATGGAGCTAGCACGCCGCGCCGAGATGACCGACGTGGGCAGCGGAACTCTTGAGCTACTAGCCAGCAGCACTGACCGGCTGTGCCGCGAATATCCGACCGTCGACCCTCGCGTCCTGTCGGGCGAAGCAAGATCGTCATTGCGGTTCGTGACTGACCTACTCGGCAAGCGAGTCACGCTCAGACAGCATCGCGAGCTAGTAGTGATAGCCGGTTGGCTATCGGCCCTGCTGGCCTGCACTGCGTACGACGCTGGGGACCGCTTGACAGCAGAAACCGCGCGGATAATGACGCGGCAGTTCGGCGAGCACGCGGACCACAGCGAGCTAGTAGCGTGGTCGTTCGAGATTGCTGCGTGGTACGCGCTTGTAGAGGGCCGATTTGCGGATTGCGCCGCGCTGTGCGAGGCAGGCCTGGCCCACACGAAGATGAGCAACGCTGCGGTTCAGATCACGCTCCAGGCTAGCCGCGCGTACGCTCGGCTGGGCGACGACCAGGCCGCGCAGATGCTTAAGGCCGGACAGAAGATACTGGCCCGCCTGCCCGTCCCGGCACATCCCGAGCACCACTTTGTGTTCGACCGCGACAAGTATGAGTTCTACACCGCGACCATCTACACCTGGCTGGGCACCGACGACAAGGCAGCTGAGGAAAACGCCCACGAAGTGGTGTCGCGCTGCATCGGTCACAACGGCGTGGTGCGGTGGCCGACGCGCCTGTCAACCACGCTCGTCAATCTTGGCCAGATAGCAGGCAGGCGCGGTGACCTAGACGAGGCAGTTGGACTAGGTGAGGAGTCGCTTCGCTGCGGTCGCCGCTCCGCCGAGCTGCTGCCCCGCGCAACCGAACTCGAACGACGCCTAGCCGCGCGGTATGGCGCCGAACGCCTGGTGGTCGAGTACGGCGACGTTCTGCGAGAAGAGTTCCGCGTCCTGCCGCCTAGCAACGCGCTACAGATAGATGAGGCAGTCGGACGCCGCATGGACGGCCCAAAGGCGTTGTAGCTGCGCTTCCGGCGTCACCTGCGCAAGTATGTGCGCGCCTAGCGTAGGTCGTGGTGTAGGATCGTGGCCGGCCGGAGAACCGAGTGCCTCTGGTCAAAAAGAATGGAGCTTCCCGGCTGGCGCAGTTACAGTAGACAACCACGACCAATACGCAACACCGCGCCAGAACTAATGATTCATGTACTACCTGGTTGCATGGATCGAAACCAGCCGGTACCTAGTATTCCTCGGCATGGCATGGCGCGCGGTGTGGCTGTTGGAGCGTGCCGTTGTGCTGGCTGCACTGGCGATCGTCATAGTAATACTCGTGCTGTCTGGGTTCGGCGTCTACGCCATACACAAGATGAAGCCTGACTGGCTGCGGGTAGACGTCAGGTTCTGGCGAGCGCTTACCTTTGGGCTAGAGATCGGCCGGTCGGGCGTAACAGGAAAGCCGCGCGACGAGCCACATCAGTTGGACGCTGGCGACAGCAATGACGACAAGTGAACTCGTCACTTTCCGGCACGCCAAGCAACCTCGTCTGCAGCCGCATGGGCGCCCTAAAGGTGCCGTTGGCGAACAGCCAGGTACACTGTAGGGCGTAGGGCAACGAGTCCATCGAACCTGCGTCGGCGTCGGGTTGCTCTGCTGGTACACGGAGGCCTACGGGAGCCCAGTACCACGACATAACGGAACACTGGCCGGATGTGCAGGCGGCTAGAACCTTGTCGTGGAGGCTCTTGTGCCCCTTTCTGCTATAGCAGGCTACAGCGCGCCAATCCTCATAGCCGTCTGCGTTATCGTCGTAGCCCTGCTGGGTCTCGGCTTCCACGCATTGAACAAGATCAAGCCGGAATGGCTCCGGATACACACGTCTGTGCTACGGGTTATCACGTTCACCATGGAGATCGGCAGGCCAGGCACAACGAGGAAGCCTGATGACGAGCTGAGGCAACTGGACGCCGGGGACAGCAACGACGATGGGTGACCCGCCACAACCGTGGAATACCGCGAATAGCCGCTAGCGTGCTGCATGATGGATGCGTGAGCACCGTAAGCACAATTCTAACCTCAGCGCTGGTATCGGGCGCAGTGGCAATCGGCTTCGAAGTCGTAGCCAAGCCGCGACTGGATGCCAGGAAAGAGCGGATTCTGACTTATTTCAGGAGCCGACAACAGTTTGAGAGTAATCTGCAAAGACTTCGCGTCACATCGGGCCTGTGGTCAAATTACGAATATCCATCGGACATTTCTGAAGAAAGTCGGAAGCAGCTTGATGGCGAAAGGGAGCGCGGCTTCCAGCGGATGGACGACGTGTCGAAGGAGCTGGTAGACGACCTAGGGTTCTATTCTCTTACGTACTTTGGCAAGAATCTTCCGAGGCTGGACACTAGCATACCTGCATTGATCTCGCGTTACGTATTCGCGGTACGCGGCATTCTGCTTTCCAAGCGGACACCCGAAGCGAAAGCCAAAGCAGTTTACGAACTGACTGAGCCAATGCATAGCTCTCTGTTCGGTGGGAGGTGGCATCTGGTAAAGCGCGCCAAGGCTCCGTTTGGCTTGCTGGAGGTTCTCCGCAAGTATGAATCGCCGGATAGCTCAGGATCTAACCAGGCTGATAACACAGGTAACGAGAGTCCGCCCGACGGCAACCCGAGGCCTGCCGCTCCCACCTCCTGATCAAACCACAATCCGTTACGGAACTGCACTCCGGAAACTGCGATCCGGTTGTGTAGTCGGGAATACAGGATCGACTGTACAGAAATCCAGGGGAAGGGGCTGGGCCCACATTCTGCGGGACATTTCTGCCCACACACGGTGGCACGATCGGAGGGCCCATGTGGGCGGGGAACCCTAGAACCGCAGAGATCCATGCGAACGTAAGCCGTTTTAAGCCGATGAGAGCTCCCGGCCCAGCTTCAAGCACGATCAGCGCCTGGGCGGCCACGCCTCGCCAGCGGTAGCCGTGCGGGTAGGCCGGTACGGTGGCGCGCCAGGCCTGTCCGGTCCGAGGACAACGAACACGAGCAGAACCGTCCGCTCCGCGGTGGTCCCGACCGCAGAAACCGAGCGACGGATTTGCCGCAACAATTGTCTTCATCACCCCGTGCGCCGATTCACCGGTAGCACTCAGTGCTACCCTGTCAATATGAGCACTCCGGAAATCACGCAGCGGGACCTGCGGTCGAGGTCACGGGAGATTATGGACGCTGTCGAGCACGGGCAGTCCTTCACCGTCACTCGGGACGGCCACCAGATCGGTGAACTGGTCCCGATCCGGCGTCGGCGCAGGTTCGTCTCCCGGCAGGAATTCGTCGCGATGTCCCGCAACGCGCCCGCCACCAATCTGGAGGCATTCCGCGCGGACCAGGACGCGGCCGCCGACCAGGAAGCCCGCGGCGCATATGAGCGGTGAGCCGACCCGGCAGGGCATGCTCGACACTAATATCCTGATCCTGCGCCAGTGGATCGATCCCGCTGAACTGCCCGACGAGATGGCGATCAGCGCCGTCACTCTCGCCGAGCTGTCCGCCGGGCCACATGAGGTCCGCCGTAACGATGAGCAGGACATGTATGACGAGCACGAGGAGCGTGCCCGGCGGATGGAGACCCTGCAGCGCGCTGAGAGCGAATTCGACCCGGTCCCGTTCGATGCCGAAGCGGCACGGGTCTATGGCCGGGTGACGGCGGCCGTCGTCGCCGCTGGCCGCAAGCCGCGTAGGCGGATCGCGGACCTGATGATCGCTGCCACCGCGATAGCGGAGGGCCTGCCCCTCTTTACCACTAACCCCGGCGACTACGCCGACCTGGGCAAGCTCGTCCAGATCGTACCTGTCACGAGGCCACCCGTGCCGCACGAGCCGAAGCCGTGACCTGGCAGGGGCCTTCGGCACGCATGAGTTCGTCGCCAACGGCTGCTACCAGGCCACCGTGCTCGACGGACCGCATACAGACGCTTTCAACGACGTGGATCACACCAGCACCATCACACCACGCGCGACGAAAGCGGAGTTCCGGTCAGGCCGATGCGTCCTGCCGCCCCACTCCCTGACCATGTGCCACATCGACCTGCCCATGCACCATGCCGAGGGAAACGTGGACGCCGGACGCATGCTGGACGGCGAATGGCACCTGTCGGCCGCCGGCTGGCGCAAGACCTCCTGACGCCGCTAGTCCCGCGGCGCAGGCGGGGGGACGGGGCGGGAGCGGCGTTTGCGGGGAGCGGCGGAGCGGGGTGGCCGGGCGCGCATGTGGTCGCGGACCCGGGTCATGATGTCGCCGAGGTGGTCCAGGTCGTCGCCGGTCAGGGAGTCGAAGAGCAGGCGGCGGATGAGCTCGACGTGGCCGGGCAGGAGGCGGTTGAAGAGCGCCAGGCCGTTGCCGGTAATGGTGACGAGGGTGGCGCGGTCGTCGTCGGGGCTGGGGCTACGGGTGATGAGGCCGGCCTTCTCCAGCAGGCCGGCCTGGTAGGTCAGGCCGCTGCGGCTGTAGACGACGCCGTCGGCCAGCTGCGTCATGGTCAGCGGACCGTGCGCGCCGGCGAGGCGGCCCAGGAGCTGGAATTGCACATAGCTGAGGTCGCCTCCGGCACGTAGCTGCTGTTCGACCTGGTACTGGAGCAGGCTGACGGCTTCGGTGAGCGCGAAGTAGGTCCCCAGCTGCCGGGGATCGAGTTCCGTCATTCCCTCACCGTACATGTTGCGAATTCAAAGCATGTGACGAACGTCACGCCTGCGACGGGATTGCTTCGAAGTCGAAGCAGGTTGAAATGTCGCGTATGCTTCAACTTCGAAGCACTCAGTGAGGAGCAATCATGAAGGCAGTGCGTTACCACTCCTACGGCGACAGCGACGTCCTGGTCTACGAGGACGCCGATCGCCCGGTGCCGGGACCGGGCCAGGTGGTGGTGAAGGTGGCGGGCGCCGCGTTCAACCCGCTGGACGTCGCGATCCGCGGCGGCTTCGTGCAGCAGGTGTTCCCGGTCACCTTCCCGCACATCCCGAACTACGACGTGGCCGGCGTCATCACCGAGACCGGTGAAGGCGTGAGCGGCTGGAGCGCCGGGGACGCGGTGGTGGCGTTCCTGCCGATGACCGCGCCCGGCGCGGCCGCCGAGTATGTCGCGGTGGCCGCCGAGACGCTGGCCGCGGCTCCGCGGTCAATCGAGCTGGCCGACGCCGCGGCGCTGCCCTCGGTGGGCCTGACGGCCTGGCAGTCGCTGTTCGAGCACGCCGGCCTGAAGGCGGGCCGCCGCGGCCGAAGGCCCAGGCCAATTCAACAGAGCGTCCTGATCAACGGCGCGGGCGGTGCTGTCGGCGGGTACGCTGTCCAGTTCGCCAGGCGGGCCGGCGCGATCGTGACCGCGACGGCCAGCGCGCGCAGCCTCGGCCGCCTGCGCTCCTACGGCGCGGACCAGATCATCGACTACACCGCCACCCCGCTCCCGCAGGCGGTGTCCGGGCAGCAGTTCGACGTGGTGCTGGACCTGGTGCGCACCAGCCCGGAAGAGGCCGCGCGGCTGGCGGACCTGGCCGCCGACGGGGGCGTCTTCGTCAGCACCACATTCCCCGACCTCAGCGACCCCGGACGCGGAGTCCGGGTGGTGCCGGTCTCGGTGCGCAGTGACGCGGCCCAGCTGGCTGAGCTAGTCGCCCGCGTCGACGCGGGAGACCTGAAGATCGACGTCGCCGGGCGGCGGCCGCTGACCGATCTGGCCGCCGTCCATGACGAAGCCGTCGCCGGGCGGCTGGCCGGCAAGACCGTCCTGATCCCCTGACATCCCTCGTCCGCCCGTTAATCAGGCAGTCTGACGTTGGCGATACCGGCGCACCCGGTCAGCAGCGTTTCCTGGAGCTGTGTGTCGTAGGCCTCCGGGTTGGCCCGCAAGTCCTGGCGCCACTTGAAATACCGGCCGCTGACCAAGGCGTCCTGGTCGTCGCTCACAGCCAGCCAGACCTGGGTGCTGGCACCGGCCGGCAGTTCGTCTGTCGCGCCGGGACCGCCCAGCTTGGTCTTGATCCAGCCAGGATCGACCGCGTTGCTCCGCACGTGCGGGTAGCGCCGGGCCACCGCGAACGCCAGCATCACGTCGTAGAGCTTGGAGTCGGAGTAGGCCTGCATGCCGTTCCAGGGCCGGCTTTCCCACTGCGGGTCGGAGAGGTTCGCCCGGCCTGCCGACTCCAGGCCGGACGTGAGGTAGACCAGCCGCGGCGGCAGCGGCATCAGTGCGGTCAGCAGATATGGCCCCAGCACGTTGACGGCGAAGATGTGCTCGCAGCCGTCGGCCGTGCCGCGCCGGTCCGGGTGGGCACCGACGCCCGCGTTGTGGATCACCGCGTCGTACGGGCCGAGCGCATTGGCCGCCGCGGCGGCCGCCCTGATCCCGGCCAGCAGCGACAAGTCGCCGGTGACCACCCCGGCGGCGTCCGGGACCGCCGCGACGGCGTCCTTGGCACGGGCCTCGTCCCGCGCGTGCAGGATAACCCGGTGCCCGCCACTGACGAGCTGGCGCGCGGTCTCCTGGCCGATTCCGTCCGATGATCCAGTCACGAAAATGCTTGCCATAACCCGAAATGTACTTGCCCGGGGAGGGGGGTCCCGCGCCGCACGGCGATGGCTGGATCCCAGGGGGGCCATCGCCGTGAGGCGCTGCCGTTCGTGATGATTAAGGTTTTAGTTGTTGCCGCAGATACTCCCGTTCAGGGAGAAGGCGGCCGGGGCAGTGGTCTGGCCGGTGTCGCTGCCGGTGAAGCCGAACGACACCGTGCCGCCACTGGCGCCGATCGCGGCGTTATAGCTGGCGTTGGTGACCGTGACATTGCTTCCCGACTGGGTTTCCGAGCCGTTCCAGAGCTGGGTGACAGCCTCGCCCGAGTTCGGCCAGGTCCAGGTGAGCGTCCAGCCGTTGACGGCCGCGGCCGAAGAATTCGTGATCGTCACGCCGGCCTGGAAACCACCGCCCCAGCTGCTGACGATCGCATAGTGAACGGAGCAGCTCGTGCCGGATGACGGCGGCGGCACGGTGAACGTGACCGGCGGGGACGGCAGGGAGGCGTTGCCCTGAGTGTCGACCGCGACCACGTCGTAGGTGTACGGGGTGCCGATGGTCAGGCCGGTCAGCGTCACGCTGGTGCCGGTGGTGGACGTGACCAGCGTGCCGCCGCTGTTGTAGAGGTTGTACTTGGCGATCGGGTTGGTCCCGGGCGTGGCGGCGGGCCAGCTGATCGTGGCGGTTCCCGACGTGCTGCTCGACGTGCTGGACGACAGGCCGGACGCGGTGGGCTGGCCAGGCGCGCCGGGGACGGTGACGCCAGTGCCGCCGCTGCCCGGAATGTGAACGACCGTCAGCGAGTAGGGACTCACCGTCACCGAGGATGCGCTGCCCGGCGCGCTGGTGATCGAGGTCGCGTTGTTGGCCAGCGTATACACGGTGGGCGTGCCGTTTGGCGTGAACCCGTTGGCCGTGAGGCCGACCGTGTAGGAGTTCGACGGGTCTTCGTTGTCGATCAGCACGTTGAGGTTGCCGCTGGTGTCGCGGACGGCGTGCACCTTGAGCAGCGACTGACTGGAGCTGGACGTGACCATCGTGTCACCGGGGGCGGCCAGCTTCGAGAGCATCTCGATGCCGTAGTAGGGGGCGAACGGTGTATTCAGTGCGGGTTCGTTCGTGCTGCCCGTGGATCCACTGGACAGGATGCCCCCGTCGCCGTAGTCGGTGGCGCCGTCGACGGTGGTCACCGTGCCTTCGCCGTTGTGCTCGTCCCACCAGTCGACGTTGGCGACGCCGTTCTCCAGCCAGGTCATGTACATGTCCGCGCCGAACAGCGCGGCCGGCTGGGTGTCCTGGTCGATCGGCGTGGTGCTGGTCTCGGTGACGATGATCGGGACGCCGGACGAATTGCTGATGCCGGCGTACTGGCTGATCTCGGAGTGCAGGCTGGACACGATGCCGGAGACTCCGGACGGGGTGGCCAGCATGGCATCCGTGGCCATACCGCTGAAGGCCGGGTAGTAGTGCACGATCACACACTGGATGTTGCCCTTGAGCGCGGACAGCACGGTCTGGTTCCACGACTGCGGGTACTCGGAGTTCGTCACGTTGTCCGGCCAGAAGCCGGGCGTGGTCAGCACCACGCAGACCTTGGCGTTCGCGTTCACCGAGTGGATCGCGGACTGGAACTGGAGGAAGTTGGCCGCGTATTCGGCCGGGCCGCAGTTGAAGGTCTGATTGGGCTCGCTGCCGATTGTCACCGAAGGGCCGTTCAGGCTTGTCTTGCAGTGCGCGTCGGCCTCCCAGTCGGCGCCGTAGGTGCCGTTGCCATAGACCTCGTTGCCGATCTCCCAGTACTGCACGTTGTCGCTGGCCGCGGCCTGGACCCACGCGGAGGCGAGGCTTGTCGCGCCGGTACCGTAATTCACCGTGATGATCGGTGCCGCGCCTGCCGCGTTCACGGTGCCCATGAAGTCGCTGAAGCTGGTATTGGGCGCGATAAAGCCGATCGGCGCCGTCTGCGTCTGCCAGTTGTAGATGTCCGAATACGAGCCGCCGGGGTACCTGAGCGCGTCGATGCCGGCCGCCTTCAGCAGCGGGGGGATCGCGGAGTTGTTCATGTTGCCGTCGTAGACGGCGGTGTTCAGGCCGATCCCGTGGGCCGGGACGGCGCCGAGGCCGGCCGTGGCGTTGACCGTTACGGTCGCCGCTGCCGGTGCGGCGGCCGGTGCGGCGGCCGGTGCGGCGGTCGCGACGGCGGCTGGCACCATGGCGGCTGGCACCATGACCGCCGCGCCGATCAGCAGGGCTCGCCATGCCCGCTTCGCGCGTCTTCCGCGTTCCGTGTCGTCCATCCGGACCTCCATGTGACTTACTCGTGTCAGTTACTCGTGTCAGCAATCTGCGATGGTATTGATCGAAGCGCTTCGGGCTATCGGTACGCCTTGCGTTCGCGGCTTGTCAAGGCCGCGATACTCGTATCGCCAGTTCACGATAATCAGGCCCAGTTCAGCGTTCCCGAGATCCTCCGGCCGATGGATGAAATGATGAAAGGGTTCATCGCGTCTCCGCAACGCCGCGGAGGTCGAGCCGGTCGGTGATCTTCTTGTCGAAGCGCTTCACTGAGGTTTTCCCAGCAAGAGCGAACCCGGCAGACGGCATGTAACAGGGCGTCTGGGTAGACACGCGGACATAAGCGGAGATCGCCGGGAGGGCGCGGAGCCCCCGGTAGAAGAAGTCTCGCCAAAGAACACCTCAGCCGGGGAAGGCTCCGCGTGGTCTCCTATCGTGTCATGCTCGACGTGCCCAGGGAACTTGTCCTGTTCGTCTCCGGCCTGCTGGCCGCGCACCGCCGTGAGATCGGGACCCGGAAAGGGACCCGCAAGCTGGGCTGTTACCGGCAGGCGCTGTTCGCGCTGGCCTGGTTCCGGGACAAGGGTGACATCCCGCGGCTGGGCGCGGGCTTCGGGCTGGCGCAGTCCACGGCCTGCCGGTACCTCGATGAGGTCATCGACGTGGTGGCCGCGCGGGCGCCCGGCTTGCGGGAGGCGCTGGAACGCGCGCTGGCGGAGGGGACGCCGTACGTGATCCTGGACGGCAAGGTCGTGGACAGCGACAGGTGCCGGGAGAAAACCCTTAGCCGCAAGGGTGAGGTTATCACGGTGATGCGCAAAGTCGTGCCACGGTGACGACTTGGACCGGTTAGGGGGGTTTGGGCGGGAATGATCACGATCCGGTAGCTGCGGCGTGTCGGTCCCGGCAGAGTACACCGGGGCTCCGCTAGGAGTGCTGATTGCCTAGATCC
>JAFARZ010000156.1 GCA_019245115.1 Streptosporangiaceae bacterium
ACGGTGGACAGCAGCACGTTGTGCCGGCACGAGTCGCAGTGCCGGTGCGGCGCCGCGACCGCGAACGCCGCCCCGATCAGCGCGATCGAGGTAGCGGTGAGCCACAGCCGCGGGTCGCCGAACAGGCCGGTCGCGCCCAGCGCCCTCGGCATGCCGAACACCGCCATCACCGGCAGGTACGGGTTGTAGGAGATCCAGCCGGCCAGGTCTCCGTTCGGCAGGTACGGCGTGCCGTGCTGGAGCAGCAGCGTCGCCGACCGCGAGATGACCTGCACCTCGGGCGTCGGCCCCACCCGGGTGACCAGCCAGGTCACCGGGGCGGCCAGCGCCCCGGCCAGCGACACCAGCATCGGCCAGATGACCGGCACGTTTGTGTGCCTGGTGAGCCAGATGATAAGCGTCGTCACCCCATAGCCGACCGCCGCCCAGATCGCCCATGTCCGGTCCGCGTGGCCGGTGTCCACGGCGAGCGCGGTGGCGTATACGGCAAATATGCCGTTCGCGGCGAGCAGCCGGTTCCGGCTCAGCCAGTGCCTGTGAATGAGCGCTGGGTGATCGTTGTCGATCGGAGTGACTTCCTTCTGTATCTCCACTACCTGCGTGTGTTCCACTGTGCCGGTACCCACCCGTCCACGCGTTATTCCCCTGTTATGTGTCCAGCTGCGGTCAGCGAAGACCGATAGAACTGCCCCCGAAAGCAGGTAAATCAGCCTATCACTGCGGAGTTACGAAGCCGGTTTTCGGGATGCTCCCAGGCCAGCGACTACGGCAGCTTCCAGTCAACAGTCTCGGCGCCCTGCTGTTCAAGAAGATGATTAGCGCGGCTGAACGGATGTGAACCAAAAAATCCGTTATGTGCCGAATTTGGACTCGGATGCGCGGACTCGATGCACGGGACGCTCGTGTCGGCGGCCTGGGCCAGCAGCGGCACCAGCGTCCGCGCGTCGCGGCCCCACAAGATCGCCACCAGCGGCGCGCGGCGCGCGGCCAGCGCCCGGATGGCCTGCTCGGTCACCTGTTCCCAGCCCTTGCCCCGGTGCGAGCCCGGCTGGCCCGGCTGGACGGTGAGCACCCGGTTGAGCAGCAGCACACCGCGCTCGGTCCACGGGGTCAGGTCTCCGTTCGCCGGCCTGGGGAAGCCGAGGTCGGCCGAGTACTCGGTGAAGATGTTGATCAGGCTCGGCGGCAGCCGCCGCACCCCGGGCGCGACCGAGAAGCTCAGGCCGACGGGGTTCCCCGGCGTGGGGTAGGGGTCCTGGCCGACGATGAGCACCCGCACCTCGGCGAACGGCTGCTTGAACGCCCGCAGCACGTTCTCGCCCGCGGGCAGGTAGCGCCGCCCGGCGGCGATCTCGGCCCGCAGGAACTCGCCCATCGCGGCGATCCGGCCCTCGACCGGCTCGAGCGCCTCGGCCCAGCCTGCCTCGACGATGTTGCGCAACGGCTCCGCCATGGGCAGCACTCTAACCGCGGCCACCGACATTCCGGTGGCTCAAGAACCTTTGTCCCTAACGAGCCGGGTGTCACGCCCCGGTCCCGCTCACCGCGCTACCTACCAAGACGCTCACCTGTCCCTCAGGCACCTGGGATGCCGGACGAATTGGGTTTGATGTACCCGGTTGCCGGAAAAGCTATCCCTGAACCGGTGTCGCGCACCTGGTATGTGGGGGTAGCCTGCGTCCACGCAGAGTCAATCACATGGAACGATGGGGCCCATGAAAGGACGTGTGCTTGTCGTCGATGACGACGCCGCCCTCGCCGAGATGCTCGGGATCGTGCTCCGGGGCGAGGGATTCGAGCCTACTTTTGTCTCCGACGGCGACAAGGCGGTCGAGGTATTCCGGGAATCCCGGCCCGACCTGGTCCTGCTCGACTTGATGCTGCCGGGCTCCGACGGAATCGACGTGTGCCGTCAGATCCGCGCCGAGTCCGGGGTGCCGATCGTGATGCTCACGGCGAAGACCGACACCGTGGACGTGGTCCTCGGCCTCGAGTCCGGTGCCGACGACTATATCGTCAAGCCGTTCAAGTCCAAGGAACTGGTCGCCCGGGTCCGGGCCAGGCTGCGCCGGACCGACGAGCCCGCGCCCGAGATGCTCCAGATCGGTGACATCGTCATCGATGTGGCCGGCCACTCGGTGAAGCGCGAGGGGGAGACCCTCAACCTCACCCCGCTCGAGTTCGACCTGCTGGTGGCGCTGGCGCGCAAGCCGAGGCAGGTCTTCACCCGGGAGGTCCTGCTCGAGCAGGTCTGGGGTTACCGGCACGCCGCCGACACCAGGCTGGTCAACGTGCACGTGCAGCGGCTGCGCGCGAAGATCGAGAAGGACCCCGAGCACCCCGAGATCGTCGTGACCGT
>JAFARZ010000161.1 GCA_019245115.1 Streptosporangiaceae bacterium
CTTGGTCGGGTCGAGCGAGGTCAGCGGGTCCTGGAAGATCATCGCGATCTCGTTGCCCCGGACCCGGCGCAGGTCCTCGTCCTTAAGGCCGACCAGTTCGCGGTCGCCGAGCTTGATCGAGCCGCCGACGATCGAGCCGCCCGGCGGCAGCAATCCCATGATCGACAAGCCCGTCATGGACTTGCCGCAGCCTGACTCGCCGACGATGCCGAGGGTCTCTCCGGCGTCGACGTGCAGGTCGATGTTGCCGACAGCCTGCACGACGGAGCTGGTGAGCTTGATATGCGTCGACAGGTCCTGAATGTCAAGGACTGGGGCCATCAGGCCGCTACCTCTCGTTATCGGTGGCTTTAGTTGGTCATCCTGCCCAGCTGGGCGCGTGGCTAACGGCGCCGCAGCCGCACGTCCATCGAGTCGCGCAGCGCGTCACCGATGAAGTTGAGCGCCATGACGGTCAAGACGATGCAGATACCCACCGGGAAGGCCAGCCACCAGTAGCCATCCTGCAGGTTGGTGCTGGCGTCGGAGAGCTGGTCACCCCAGTCCACGTTCGGGTAGTGCAGGCCGAACCCCAGGAAGCCGACGTAGGCGACGGCCAGGATCGCGTCCGCCACCTGGAACGTCACGTTGACGATGACCACGCCGAGCGCGTTCGGGATCAGGTGCCTGCTGATCAGCCGCCAGCTATTGGCCCCGGCCGTCCTCGCGGCCAGGACGAAGTCCCGTTCTCGCAAGGTGAGCACCTCGCCGCGGACCAGCCGGGCCGGGACCTGCCAGGCGAAACCGCCGATGACCAGGCTCAGCGACAGCACGGTCGCACCGAACTTGACCGCCAGCAGCAGCACCACGAACAGGAACGGGACGGAGAGGAAGACGTCAACGACCCGCATCAGGGCCGAGTCGATGATCCCGCCGGCCAGGCCGGACACCGCGCCCCACAGGACGCCGATCACGATCGCGACCGCGGCGGCGAAGAAGCCGATCTCCAGGGCGGCCTGGCCGCCCTTCATGATCCGGCCGAGCTCGTCGAACCCCTGGCCGTCGGTGCCGAGCAGGTGCGACCCGTTCGGCGGCAGGTTCGCGAGGACGTCGTTGGTGTCGATCTGGTCGGTGTGGTAGATGAGCGGCCCGACGAAGCTGAAGAGTACGAAGAAGACCAGGATGCCGATGCCGACCACGGCCAGCCGGTTGCTGCTGAACTCGCGCAGCGCAAGACGCCATCCGCTCTGGATCGGCCCGATCTCGCCCCCCTCGGGGGCGCGCTGCACGTCGAGCGGCGGTAGGGATCCCGGCGTCGACGGGTTGATCGCCACGGCTGCCTCCTTCCTTTGTCCTGACCGGTCAGGCCAGCCGGATGCGCGGGTCGGCGACGGTGAGCGCGACGTCCGCGATGAAGTTCCCGACGACGACGAGGATGGCGCCCGCCAGCGTGTAGGCGAGCATGACGGGGTAGTCCGCCTTCTGCAGGCTCTGGTAGAACAGGTAGCCCAGGCCCTGGAAGTTGAACAGCGTCTCGGTGATCAGGTTGCCGGCCAGCAGCAGCGGCAGGGACAGGCCGATCAGCGTCACCATCGGCAGGCTGGCGTTCCTGACCAGGTGCCGCGTCAGCACGAGCCGCTCGGGCAGGCCTTTAGCCCGGGCCACCTTGATGTAGTCCTGGGCCAGCACGTCGATAGACGAGGATCGCATATACCGGGAGAAGCTGGCCACGGTGATGAGCGCCAGCGTGAAGATCGGCAACGTCATGGAGTACCAGTCACCCATGACCGCCCATACGCTGGTGGACTGGCTGGCCTCGAAGTTGAAGATCGGGAACGAGAGCGCGAGCACCTGGATGAGGATCAGGCCGAGGAAGAACGACGGCATCGAGTACAAGATGAACGCCGCGCTCGTGGCGATGTTGTCCCCGATGGTGTTGCGCTTGACCGCCTGGTAGATCCCCAGCGGCAGGGCGATCAGCACCGCGATCAGCAACGATATCCCGGACAGGTAGACGCTGCGGGCGAGCCGCTCCTTGAACAGCGCGGTCACGTCCTGGTTCTCCGCGTAGGAGTAGCCCAGGTTGCCCCGCAGCAGGTGGCCCATGTAGCGGAAGTACTGCACGATCACCGGGTCGTCGTAGCCATTGGACTTGTTCCACGCGGCGATCTGGTATGGCTTGGCCGACAGGCCGAGGACGTCCCGGGCCGGCGACGGGTAGATCGCGTGCAGCAGGACGAACATGAAGATGGACACGCCGATGACCACGATGATCGACGTGATGATCCGGCGAACCAGGTAGGAGATCATGGGTCCTGCCTTCCCTCCGCGGCCTCAGCCGTGAACCGGGCGCCCGACCCGGCGCGGCGCTTCGTGAGGCCGCGCGAGACCGGACCGCTGCCCTGGTCTCCGGTGTATCACCGGAGACCAGGGCAGTCCAGCGCCCGGAGGATCGGTTACTTGTTGAAGTACCAGAACTCCGGCGTGGCGTAGTACTGGGTCAG
>JAFARZ010000015.1 GCA_019245115.1 Streptosporangiaceae bacterium
GCCGGATGAAGTCGATCGCGTACCCGAGCTTGGTGAAGAGCCCGAACTCGGGGACGAACAGCAGGTCAACGGCCGCATGCGGGTCGGTGTAGGCGTCGCCGGGATGGAAGACCCGGTCCTCGAACAGGAAGCCGGTGTTGCGTACCCGGGTGACGTCTGGGTGGATGGGCGCGTGCCACTCGCCGTGGCCATGGACCTTGATCGCGCCGACGGTGAACGCGTCACCGGGGCCGATGACGTGCACCGTGGCCCCCGAGCCGTCCAGGAGCGCGGCGACGTCCTTGTTGGTCCAGACCGGCAGTCCGGGCCGGGTCTTCAGCCGGCCCGCGATGAGGCTGGGCAGGAAATGGTCGGCGTGCTGGTGGGTGATGAGCACGGCGTCCGCGTCGTCGAGGGCGCTGGCCGGCGCGACGACGCCCGGGTCGATGACCGCGACGAAGCCGTCCTTCTCAAGACGGAAGCATGAGTGGCCCAGCCAGGTGAGCAGCATGGTGCCGCTTACTGGCATGGCCGCTGCTGCCGTGGCCGCGGCGGCGGTACCGGGACGGGACGTCGCGGCCACGACCACCGCGGCTGCGGGGATCGCCGCGGCGCCGGACAGCAGCCGGCGGCGGCTCAGTTCGGGACGAGAGGCTGATTCGGGCATGGCTGACTCCAGGTGAGGGTGTTTGACGGGGCACTAGGTCGTGCTTGTCAGGCGTCGAGGGTGCGCGGGAGGCCGAAGCGGGCCAGGTTGCTGTTGTCGAAGCGGGTGATCGCGCTGACCTGGCGGCCGGACAGGGCGAGAACCATCAGGCCGCTCGCGTGCAGGACGGCGGAGCGGGGGTCGTGCACGTAGATGCCGAACGCCGGCTGGCCGTTCGCGCGGGTGGCCACGAGCCGGTAGCGCAGCCCCCGGCCGAACAGCAGGGACAGCGCCCGTCCGGCCACCTCACGGCCCTGGTACTCGAAGGGCGCGGGCGGCATCGTCAGCCACACGTCCTCGGCCAGCAGGCTGATGATGCCGTTGACGTCGCCCGACGCGTACGCCGCGGTGAGCTGCCGTACCAGTTCCCGCTCCGCCGGCGAGCCCGGCGCGGGCGGTGGTTCATGGTCTGGCGTGTCCGCCGCCCGCCGCGCCAGGGTCGCCCGCGCGCGCTTAAGCGCGCTGGCCACCGACTCGGTCGTGGCCTGGAGGATGCCCGCGGTCTCGGCCCGGCTGAAGCCGAGCACGTCGCACAGCACGATGACTGCGCGCTGGCGGGGCGGCAGCAGTTGCAGCGCCGTGATGAACGCCAGGGAGATCGCCTCCGTGGCCTCGTACCGTGCCTCTGGTCCCGGCTCGGTGCCGGTCAGCTGGTCCAGTAGCAGGTCGGGATATGGCTCGAGCCACGGCACATCGCCCAGCCGGGTCGGCTCGGGCGGGTCGGGCCATGACTGCGGGCCGTCCATCGTCACCCTCCGGCTACTGGCGCGCAGGGTGTTCAGGCAGCGGCTGGTGGCGATCCGGTACAGCCAGGTGCGGACCGAGGCCCGTCCTTCGAAGCCGGCCAGCCCGCGCCAGGCGGCCAGCAGCGTCTCCTGGAGCGCGTCCTCGGCGTCCTGGGCCGAGCCGAGGATCCGGTAGCAGTGGACCTGCAGCTCGTGCCGGTAGGGGTCGACAAGCTCCCGGAACGCCTCCTGGTCGCCGGCCCGGGCCCGGGCCGTCAAGTCCGCCGTCACGGTGAGTTCCTTCCATCGGTTGGTTCCTTCCCTCCGGTCGCCTGTACTGACACCACCCGCCCCACGATCGGGGCGGTACAGACCGCCCCGTTTCCCGGTGCCCGGGTGTCTGTCTTGCCGACAGCACACCCGAGGAGACCGTTAACATGACCCGACTGGCCCGCTGGTGCTTCACGCGCCGGCGCACCGTCCTTGCCGCCTGGCTGCTGCTCCTGGTCGCCGCGCTCGGCGCGCCCGCGCGGCGGGCGGCGCCTTCAACTCCGGCCTCAGCCTGCCCGGCACCGATTCCCAGGCCGCGGTCAGCCTGCTGGCCCAGCACTACCCGGCCGCCGCCGGCGAGACCGACCAGGTCGTGATCCAGGCCGCCGGCGGCGCGACCATCCGGTCCCCGCAGGTGCGCGACCCCGTCACCAAGGCCCTCGCCCGGGTCTCCGGGCTGCCCGGCATCGCGTCCGTGACCAGCCCCTACACTGCCGCGGGAGCCGCCCAGATCAGCAGGGACGGCACCGCGGGAAGGTCCAGAAAGCACATGCTCGTGGGATCGGCCGACCGTCCAGCCGCCGCGACCTGAGCAGCGGTGGAGTACGCCCGGTCGAACGCGTCTTTCGCCTGGTGGAGCAACTGGTTCAGGTGTTGAGCCACCGTCCGTTCGTTTAAAAAGACCTTTATCACGAACGGACGGTGGTGCTTGTGCGTCCGTGGGTGCCGGGTTTCGCGGTCCGTGCGGCCACGGACGGGCACGGACCAGCCCGCGGAAGTCCTCGGAGGCTTATGCTCAGCCGATGCGGCTCAGCCGACTTGGCAGGTGAGGTCGTGGCTGGGCAGGGGGCCGCCGAGCAGGTAGTCCTGGACGGTGGTGTCAACGCAGGCGTTGCCGGCCTTGAGGTACTGCACGTGGCCGAAGGCGCCGTTGAGGGTCACCATGCGGGAGCCGTGCAGGGCCTGGTGCATGACGAGCTGGCCGGCGTACGGCACAGCCGGGTCACCGGTCCCGCCGACCATCAGCAACGGATGGTGGTTGTCGATCGTGGTCGGCGGCTCGGCCGGGGCGACCGGCCAGAACGCGCATGGATTGATGGTGCGGCGCAACGGCCCGTAGAACGGTTCGGTCGCCAGGTGATCCTGGATGTCGTTCCAGTAGAACTCGGGATCCCGCGGTGCCGCGCGATCCGCGCACTCAAGGGCGGCGCTGGCGCTGCCGTGATCGGTCGCGCTGACCGTCGGGTCGGTGAAGCTGCTCAGATATGAGGCGAGTTGCGGGACCGGTGTGACGGTCATCCCGTTGGCCGCGCCCAGCAGATCGCCGACCTCGGCGCTCCACACCAGGTAGAACGCATCGGCGCCGGTAGCGTGTCTGGGGTCGATGATGCCGGGCAGCATGTCGGCGGTGACCTCGAAGCTACCGACCCGAAGCGGCTGTCGCCGGGCCGCGTGCCAGATCACTGAAACGGTGTGAAGGACGCTCGCGGTCGTGTTGCCGAGGTGGAGTTGCGCGTCGCGCTGGGCGGCCCAGCCGGCCCAGTGGGCCAATCCGGCACTGTCCGTCGACGCCAGGTCCCGGTTGAACTCGGGTCCGAATGTGTTCGGGTCGGGCGCGCTGTCGAGCACCATCCGGTCGACGTGCCGGCCGAACATCTGCACATAGACCGCGCCGAGATACCCGCCGTAGGAAGGGGCCAGATATGAGACTTTCTGCTCACCGAGCGCGGCGCGCAGGATGTCCATGTCACGGGCGATATCGCGCGTCGACGCGAACGGCAGCTCGTCCGCGTACGGCGCGCAGAGGGATGCCAGCTGCCTGGACGCGGCCACATTCACGTCGAACGCGGTCCGGTCCGGCGTCGCGATCTGGCCCTGCGATGCGATGTCGGTGGGCCATCCGCAGTTCAGCGGGGTGCTGAGGCCGAAGAACCGGGGATCGAACGACACCAGGTCGTACCGGGCGCCCAGCGCCGGCACCCCGGACTGCACGTCGGCGACCGCAATGCGGGACGCGTCCGGCCCGCCGTCGTTGACGACCAGCGTGCCCAGCTTGTGCGCGGTGCCGGTGGCTGGCCGCCGGTCCACGGCGATCGAGATGGTCCGGCCATTTGGATGGCGGTAGTCCAGCGGGACCGTCATCTCGCCGCACAGCGCGCCCACGGCGACCAGTTGCGCGCCGATCGGGTCGTTCGGATTGGTCCGGCAGTCGTGCCAGGCGATGGTCTGGTGCTCGAACCGGTAGAGCGGGTCCGGCTGGGCCTGGGCCGGCACCGGCGCCGCCACCACCCCGGCCGCCACCACCCCGGTCGCCGCGACCCCGCCGATCACCGCCGACAAGATGGCCGCCCGCCGCCGACCCCACAGTAGGTATCGCATTCTGGTCATTTCCCTCTCATTTCGTTGTGCTCCGGACAGTCCGCTCCGGACAGTCCGATCTCTGCGTGGTCGGCGTTCGGCTCAGTCCGGTCCAGCGAGTCGTGATGGACGGTCAGCCGGGAGGGCCACCAGTTCCAGCGGCCGAGCAGGACCACGGTCGAGGGCACCAGCAGCGTGCGGACGAGGAACGTGTCCATCACGATGCCGGCGGCCAGGCCGAAGCCGATTTCCTGGAACGCGTTGCTGCCGCTCTTCGAGCCTCCGGCGAGGGCGAACACCGCGAATGTGCCGGCGAGCACGAGACCAGCCGACGTGACGGTCGTGCCAGTGGCGCCCAGCGCTTTACTGACGGCCTGCCGGAGCGACAGGTGGTGGGCCTCCTCGCGGATGCGGGTCATCACGAGGATGTTGTAGTCCTCGCCTAGCGCCAGCAGGAACACGAACATCAGGAACGGCAGGATGAACGTCAGGCCGCCTGGGAAGATGAGCACGGCCAGGCCGAGCGCCGCCAGGTACGAGATGCCGACCGAGAGGATCAGGTACAGCGGCGCCACCAGGCTGCGCATGACCAGTGCGAGCAGCAAGCCGATGACCACGATGGCGATCGGGATCACGGTTTGCAGATCATGGTTGGACCCGCTGCTGACGTCATACAGGCCGGCCGCGTCGCCGGCGACACCGGAGTCGGTGGCGCCGATCTCGGTGGCGACCGCCGTGGCCTGCGTTCTCATCGCCGGCACCGCGTCCAGCGCGGGCGTGCCGTCCGGGTCGCCGGCCTTCAGGCCGACCGCGTACAGCACGGTGAGCCCGTCGGAGCTGATGTACTGGGCGGTCGCCCGGTAAGCGCGGTAGGTCGCGGGTGGCACTGTGCTGCCGACGGGCTCCACGGCCGGCAGCGCGTCCGGGTTGCCGAGCGTCGCGTGGAGCGACTCGAGCTGGGCCGCCGTCAGGGCCTGTCCGGCCGGGTCGAGCGGACCGGCAACGGTCGTGAACTGCGACGGCGTGCCCGCGATCGTGCTCGACGTCAGCTGCTGCTGGCCCCGGGCCAGCGGCGTGGCGTTGGTCCAGACTGCCGTGCCCATCTTGTAGACCAGCAGCGTCGGGTTGGCCGACACCTTCGGGAAGTACCTCGCCTGCGCGGCGGTGCCGGCGGCCGAGTCGCTGCCGGCCGGCGGCGCGATGCCTTTGGACACGCCCTCGGACTTGTAACCGAGCGTTCCGAGCGCCAGCGCGCCGAACAGGACGACGCCCATGGCGAGGACCGCGGCGGGGCGGTGCACGATGCGAGCGGCGAGCGTGCCCCACGCGCCCGTCTTGCGCTGCCCCGGACGCGGCTTGGAGGGCCAGAAGACGGCGCGGCCGAGGATGACCAGCACTGCGGGAAGCAGCGTCAGCCCGGCGATGAGCATGATGCCGATGGCGATGGCCAGCGGAATGCCGAGGCTGGAGTAGATCCCGAACGACGCGGCCAGCAGCGAGAGCAGCGCGGCGATGACGGTGAACCCCGAGAACGTGATCGACTCGCCGACCCGCGCGACGGCCTGGACGACGGCCTCCCGCTTGTCCAGGCCGTCGCGCAGGTTCTCTCGCACCCGGAAGACCAGGAACAGGCCGTAGTCGGTGCCGGCGCCGATCACCAGCACCTCGAGTATCAGCTGGGTGAGGCTGGAGACCTTGAGACCGTGCGTGACCAGCTCGGCGATCACCGGCCCGGCGATCGCCTGAACACCGAACGCCGGGACCACCGTGACGAACGGCGCCAGCAGCGCCCGGAAGACCAGCAGCAGCAGGGCCAGGATGAATACCAGAGACAGCACCAGGACCGCGCTGCCGTTCGAGCCGGACTGCTTCGACTGGTCCACGCTGATCGCGACGGCGCCGGCGAGGTGCGCGGCGACGCCGGACGGCAGCCCCGCGCCGCTGATGGTGGCGCGCAGGCTGTCGACGAGGCCCGAGTCGCGGTGGACCACCTGGCCGTCGTACAGCACCTCGAACTGCTCGGCGCTGCCGCTGGCCGACCGGCCGAGATCCTTGACGGCGGTCACGCCGGTCACCCCGCGGAACTCTGACGCCATATGGCCGAGCGCGGTGATGTCGGCCGTGGTCAGCTGGCCGCCGGAGCGGTACGCGATCACCTGGACCTGATCCTGGTTCGCCGGCTGGAAGACCGACGCCAGATTCGAGGCGTGCACGCTCGGCGCGCTCGCCGACAGGAAGCCGGTGTTGTTATTCTGCGTGACACTCGAGAGGGACGGCAGCGCCCTGGGGATGGCGAACACCGCCACGATCCACGCGACGACGACCAGCCACCGGAACCTGACCGCAAATCTCCCGATCCCGGTAAAAATTCCAACAGCCACTACCTGACCTCCTCGAGTGCCCGGGCCGCGTTTCGTGACCGCTCTACGGTGCCGGACCGGGGAGGTGGAGCGAATCGGGCCGTGGACCACACCTGCGGCTCCGGCCGGCGTCGCAGCAACGGAGTGCGGCTTAGACCGTGGGCGGAGCGCGGATCAGCCTGGAGGGGGAGCAGCGGTCTCCGACCACAGCAGGACGGCACGTGACGCATCGAGGGTTATCGTCGTGAGGTGAGTCCCCGCCCCCTGCTCCTGAAGCGTCTGACGTACCCGCGACTCGTCGCCGTCGACGTGCTGCTCAGCGGGACGCTCGTGGTGTTCGGCCGTCCCGCCGATGCCCATCTGGGCCGGAGCGGTCTGTCGCCCCAGCTCTTCTACGTGCTGCTCACGGTGTCGGCCGGCTCGGTGGCGATCCGGCGCCTGCGGCCGCTCGTCGCGCTCGGGATGTCGCTGGCGGGTTTCCTGGGGCTGGCGCCTTACGGCTTCGTCAAGTTCGCGTTGATTCCCGTGGCGCTGGCGCTCTACCTGGTGGCGGTGGCCCGGCCGCGCAGGGCGGCCGTGGGCGGGCTGATCGCCGCTGAGCTGCTGGCGGGGTTCGGGTATGCGCTCGCGGGGCCGGCCGGCTCGCACGCGTCGCTGTCGTTCGGAGCGGCCTGGCGGGACCTGTGGTTCGGGCAGAGCACGGTGCTCCTCGCCTTCTGGGCGACCGGGTTCATGCTGCGCACCCAGCGGGAGTACGAGCGGGGGCTGCACGCGCAGGCCGAGCGCCGCGCGCAGGCCCGCATCGACGAGGCCCTGCACACGGTCACCCAGGAGCGGATGCGGATCGCCCGCGAACTGCACGACGTGGTGGCGCACAGCATGAGCGTCATCGCGGTGCAGGCAGGCGTCGGGCACCATGTGATCGGTGTGCGCCCGGAGGAGTCGGCCAAGGCGCTCGCCGCGATCGAGACGACCAGCAGGGCCGCGCTCCGCGAGATGCGCGGGCTGCTGGGCGTGCTGCGTGAGGAGACCCCGGAGGAGACGGCCGAAGAGTTCCTGGCCACGCCGGGCTTGGCCGACCTGGCACTGCTGGCGGAGCGGACCGGGCGGGCCGGGCTGCGGGTCGAGCTCCGGTTCAAGGGGGAGCCATGGGACCTGCCGCCCGCGATGGATCTGGCGGGATATCGGATCGCGCAGGAGGCGTTGACCAACGTAGTGAAACACGCGGGCACCGACCAGGCCCGGGTCCAGATCGTCTATGGGAGGGGCGAGGTGGAGATCGAGGTGACCGATGACGGGGTCGGGCGGGGTGCTGCGGTCGTGACCGGCGGGCATGGGCTGGTCGGGATGCGCGAGCGGGTCGCCCTCTATGGCGGTGAGTTCGCGGCCGGGCCGCGGCCGCTGGGCGGGTTCCGCGTGTGGGCGCGGCTGCCGGCCAGGAATGATGCGGGGTGACGCTGCGCGTCGCGGTCTGCGACGACCAGACGTTGGTACGGGCCGGGTTCCGGGTCCTGATCGACACCACCCCCGGCCTGTCGGTCGTCGGCGAGGCGGGGACCGGCGTGGCCGCGGTGGAGCTGATCCGCCGGGAACGGCCCGACGTCGCCCTGATGGACATTCAGATGCCCGAGATGGACGGGATCGAGGCCACCCGGCGGCTGCTCGGCGGCCCCGAGCCGGTGCCGGTCCGGGTGCTGATCCTCACCACCTTCGACCTTGACCGGTATGTCTTCGCCGCGCTGCGCGCCGGAGCCAGTGGCTTCTTGCTGAAGGACACCCCACCGAACGACCTGCTCAACGCGATCCGGGTCATCGCCGACGGCGAGGCGTTGCTGTCGCCCCGGGTGACCCGGCGGCTCGTTGCGGAGTTCGCCAAGCGCCCTGCGGTCGCGGTCGAGGCCGCTCACCGGCTCGACGGCGTGACCGAGCGCGAACGCGAGGTGCTGATGCTGATCGCGCGCGGCCTGTCCAACACCGAGATCGCCGCCGAACTGCACCTGTCCATCGCCACGGCCAAGTCCCACGTCGGCCGTCTCCTCACCAAACTCGGCGCCCGCGACCGCGCCCAGCTCGTCATCGCCGCCTACGAGGCCGGCCTGGTGACCCTGGGCGCCTCCGGATAGGCGCGTCGTTCTGGGTTTGCAGCCAAGTGATTGCCTAATCTTTGGTGCTGACCTCAGATTTGAACAACGCGTCCGCATCACCTGCTCGTGGGGCCTGACCTGTTGCATCCGCCTACTGTGTGCCGGTCACGAAGCCAGGCGGCGGCAGCCTCAGCCTGTTCGGCCTGATTCCGCCAGTAGGCGATCTGCTGGTGAGAGTGAGCGGCGAGCCACCGGAGCTGGCTTGTGGCCCAGCTGAATACCGCAAGCGATGCTACGGCGGCTCCGATCAGGATCCCGGCGGACATTGCGGCGAGCTCCATCTCAGGTCGTCCTGCGGTCCGCGCCCGCTGGCGGATCGCCGAGCAGGGCGCTCACCGTCTGCTCGAGTGATCTGCTCTCCTCGCGGTGCGTGCTCTCCAGGCAGCCCGCGACCAGGGCGAGCGCGCCCATGCTGAGCAACGAAGACTGGCCGTCGTGATCCAGCGTCTGGGTGGACGAGCCGCCCAGGGCACGCAAGGCAAGGCCGTCCGCGAGAGCGGCAAGCAGGACGATGAAGTCATCAATCGTGACACCGGACCTCAGGCGCAGCCCGCGGGACCGGAGGAACTCTTCACACCATTGCCGCCACACCGAGCCGACTTCGCCGCGCCGTTCGGATATCGCCTCCCGGATAACCGAATCACCCTCGGCTTCGGCGGCCGCGATGAGGCCGAGCCGGAACATCGGACTATTCAGCAGCAGGGTCATGGCCAGGGAACTCAGCTGCTGGACACCGCGCACCCCGTCCGGCCCACGGACGATCTGTTCGACCGCGCTGGCGACCTCGTCCTCACGCACCGCCGAGTAGTTGTGCAATGCTGACAGGCTGAACCGGAGCACATCAGCGATGAACGCGGACTGGTGCCGCCACCGCTCCCGCATAGTTGACACCCGGCCCACCCGGTGGAACGGCGGCGGGTTGCGGTCGACCTCAGCGGCCACGGCGCGCTGCGACAGGAAGCTCAGAACCGGACGTTCGATCGAATCGTGGTCGTCCGGGTCAGCCGGCGCCCGGTTAGCACCAGGGCCGAGGTGACGCTGGATCAGCCGGACCGCGGCGGCCAGATATGCGGCGGTGACCGGATCATTGGCCAGCCTGCGGCGGGCGAACGGCGTCCGCCGGTTCAAGCCACGCAGGACCTTGGACAGATCCTGGTTGTACGGGTAAGGAAGCTGCTGCTTCAGCGTCTTCACATCCCGGCGGCGCCGGGTTCTGTCGCTGTTCATGTACTCCATGTTGAGCACAGCGGCGCGGCCCGCATAGGCACGCAACCGCGCGGATTACCGGCTCCCGAAGCCATCAAGGACGGTCTGAAACTACTGCCGCGTACTCACGCTGCGGCCGTCCGCCGCGGAGCGGTCGTCTTCCTGCTCGGTGTACCCGGCGGCTGGATCCGTTGAAGCAGCGCCCGCGTTACCAAGATCGAGCATGCCTAATATCTTGTTCATACTAAAGATTTTTGCAACACTTAAGTCATGAGTAGCGAACTGCTGATGATCGTGACGTCCAACGGGACGCTCGGGGCCTCGGGCCTGCCCACAGGAGCGTGGCTGGAGGAGGTGTGCGTGCCGCTGAAGGCGTTCCGGGACGCGGGACTCGTTGTAGGGGTCGCTTCCCCGCGGGGCGGCCGGCCGCCCATCGACCCGAACAGCGCGGGCTTCGACACCAGCGCGGTGCCGGACCTGGACGCGTGGCTAGCCGGGACCAGCGCCCTGGCCGACGTGGACCCCGGCCGCTACGCGGCGGTCTTCCTGGCGGGCGGCCATGGCACGATGTGGGACTTCGCGGAGAACGAGACGCTGGCCCAGATCGTCAGCAGGGTAGCGTCCCGTGGAGTGGTGGCCGCGGTCTGCCACGGCCCGGCGGGCCTGCTCGGCGCGACCGATGAAGATGGGAAGCAGCTGGTCGCCGGGCGGACGGTCACCGCCTTCAGCGACGCGGAAGAAGACGCGGCCGGGGCCACTGCCGTCATCCCGTTCTCACTCCAGCAGCGGCTGGCCGCCCTCGGCGCCGCCGTCGAGGTGGCCGCGCCGTTCACCGCGAACGTGCGCCGGGACGGGAACCTGGTCACCGGCCAGAACCCCGCCTCGTCCGCCGCCGTCGCCGCGGCAGCGATCGCCGCCGTGCGGGACCTGCACGGATGACGGCGCAGGCGGCGGCCCTCGACCGGTACCCGCTGCGCGAGCGCAAGCGGGCCAGGATACGGGTCGGGCTGTGGCAGGCGCTGAAGGACCGCATCGAGATCACTCCCCTTGGCGGCATCTCCGTCCGCGAGCTGGCCGCCGCCGTCGAGGTGTCGGAGCCGACGTTCTTCGCCCACTTCACGTCCAAGACACAGCTGCTGGCCTACCATATCTGCCTATGGCGGATCGGCACCGCCATGGCCGCCGCCCGGCACCCGGACGGCGCCCCGTTCCTGCGCGCCTTCCTGGACAGCACCGCCGAGGCAATCACGGCAGGCCCGCAGCTGTGGTTCGAGATCACCGCCGAGATCGCCCGCGGCGCCGGGCTGTGCGAGATCCTCGACATCAGCGACGCCGAGCGGCTGCTGGTGTTCGGCGATGAGGCGGCGCTCGGTGTTCCGGTCATCCCGCAGGCCGACCTGTTCGCCCGCCACCTGGCCGCTGCCCGGCAGCAGGGCCGACCTGGCCTGGACGTGAGCGAGGCCACCACCGCCCTGCTGACCGCGTTCTACGGGGTGCCGCTCGCGCTCGGCCGAGACCGCCTCGGTGAGCTAGCGGCCGCCTACCACCGCCAGCTTGACCAGGTCCTGGCCAGCGGGCAGCACCGGTGACCGGGCACCGCAGCGTCGCCGAGCACGTCCTTGACCTGCTCGGCGACGATTCCGGGGCATCACTGCGCCGGTTCTTCGGCGGCTGGTCGATCATCCGTGACGGCCGGCAACTCGCCATCGTCATGGACACCGTCTACGCCAAGGTCCCCGCACCCGACCGTGAACGGTGGCGCGCCGCCGGCAGCCGTCCCTTCCAGTACCAGGCAAAGGGCAAGACCGTCGTGGTCGAGGCCTACTGGAGCCTGCCCGACGGCGCGCTCGACAACCCCGCCGAGCTCCGGCGCGCCCTCCTGCACGCAGGGCATCCCACCACCCACCCGACGGTAATCTGACATGGCCCCCGCACCCCCGCCCGGCAGCATCCAGGGACGAAGACAAGCAATTCAGCATGGTGGTCAGTAAAGATATTAAGGTCTTTATCACGAACGTACGGTTGTTCCACTGTCCGGCACGCGGAAAGCCCCGGCCGGCCCGCAGCCGGCTTCGCGATGACCGTCGCGCACGCATACCCCCGCAGCCGAAGCCGGGTACGGGGAGAGAAAGTCAGTACGTTTGTATATGAGTCTTTATTTTTGACCGGTTGTTCCAACAACGGATAGCGCAGCGGGGTGACGAGGACCAAGGAATTCACTCCAGACGTGGCGCTGGACGCGGCGCTCTATTCCCAGGGCGATGACTGCCCGGTGGAGTGAGCCGGACAGCCACCGCCCCTTTTGCTCAGCCGTGGCCGGTGAGGATGGACGCGCCAGTTCGTCAGCACCCGGTGGCGCTGGTCGAACCCGCGGTCGCGCTGACCCGCGGTGTACCTCCTGACGTTGTCTTGTCACCGGCCGTGCAGTAGCCGACAATGCCCTGGAACCCGATGTCGAACGGGCTGTTACTGCCGGACGACACCGTCATCCCGGACACCGAGACATTGCCGCCGGTGTTGGCAAGAATGGCGGGCCGCCCGTCGTTTTTGCTGAACTCAAACGAGCTATTCATGAAATGGA
>JAFARZ010000106.1 GCA_019245115.1 Streptosporangiaceae bacterium
TCGAAGACATGCTCACCAAGCTCCGCCGCGTCCTGATCACCGCCCAGATTTCCCGAACCCGCAGCACACCCCCAACCCCCCAGGAAACCCGCGCCGTCCTCACCGCCTGGAAAGCAGCCGCCGCATAACTGCGAAACACCAGCTTCCAGAGGGCTCCTATCTTCCGAAAGGTGGCTGGCCATATGCCCGCTATGCGGCGATACGCGCAGCACATCAACCCGACACCGCATTTCAGCAATGACGACATAACCGACATGCCGGAAATCTGCGTTATCCACAAAATGCCTATATTGGTAATTAAATGTCCGCGATCTCGTCTCAGGGGTCGTCACTGAATCGCTCCCGGATCAGCGCCAGCTATCAGGTCGCTATGCCGCTTGGCTTCGCGACCCGTAGGCTGACACGCGGGCAGCGGAGGATTCAGGAACCGCTCGTCTCTTAGGGCAGGACCGACTCGTCGCCGGTGCGGGCAAGGTCGGCGAGCGCGGCGAGGATCACGAGCCCGAGGCGCAGCGCGTTCTCGGGTTGCGCCTGTTCGGCGTCGATGAGATCAAGTACCACGTTTCCTGACGTATTGCGCCCGATCCGCTTCAGCGCCTCGACGTCTGCTGGTTCTTCGAAACCGTAGTCGCTGGTCATTGCGAGGATCAACGTCTCGGCGATGATTTTCGGGTCCGTTTCCCTGCCATACCCGGCCTTGGGCAGCGCATCCCGCATCCGTTGTTCCAGCAAGGGAATCACCGCATCTACCGGATCGTCTGCGAGGATTGCCCAGGCGCCGCTGGTCAGCGCGTCACCGCCCAGCCTGGCCAGCGGGCCGGTGGTCTCCTCGAAGTAACCCCATTCCTCCTCTTCCTCCTCGATCTGGGCCAGCTCCTCCTCCAGCACCGGGGTTAGCATGCCGAGGATCTCCGAGACCATTGAGTCATCCACCGGAACCCCGTCCAGCACCACGCCGCGGAACAGGACGGACATGGCCGCCTCCCAGTGCGCCGGATCGCCGGCCAGGACGCCAGGATCCGGAAGCTTCGCGTCCGCCAGCGCAGGCGCCCCGGCCGCGTCGGTGACCCACTTCGCGGAGAAGAAGCGGTCGCCCACCGAATCCTCTGCCCAGCGGGGAATCACAGCGGGCCGTGGGTCCGTCCCGCCCTGCCACTGCCTCATAGCTCGCTCCTCAGTGTCTGGCTCTTACGCGTGCTCGCCTTGCCCACGGTTCGCGACCCTATCGGACACCGCTGCCAGTCGGCGCCTCCGTACGAAGCCATCGTCAGGCCTTTGCGCCAAGCCTGCCACCAGGATACGATCTAGTCAGTCTAGACAGAAATGGATCGACTGGCATGCTCTGGCAAGTGCAGGAGGCGAAGCAGCGGTTCAGCGAATTGCTCCGCGCCGCCAGGACGAACGGTCCGCAGATAGTTACCCGCCATGGGGAGGAGGTAGCCGTGGTCATCGATGTGTCCGAGTTCCACCGGCTTCGGGGTGACGTGCCGGATTTCAAGGACTTCCTTCGTTCCGGGCCCGATTTTGAGGATCTTGATCTGACCAGGAGCCGCGAGCTTCCGCGGGAAATCGATTGGACCGATGCCGAGTGACCTATCTCCTCGATACCAACGTGGTATCGGAGCTACGGAAACATTCCCCCGACCACAATGTCCTGGCGTGGTACGAGGATGTCCCCGGTACCCAGCTCTTCCTGAGTGTCCTTACCCTCGGTGAGATCCGGATGGGCGTCGAGCGGGCACGCGGCAAGGATCCCGCAAAAGCCGCCACGCTCGAGAACTGGCTTACCCGGCTGCAAACGGTCTACAGCGACCGCATCGCATATGTGGACGCCGCCATCGCGGACACCTGGGCGCGACTGTCCGTTCCCGATCCTCTACCGGTTATAGACGGCCTGCTGGCCGCTACGGCCTCCGTACGAAAGTGGACCCTTGTTACCCGCAATACGGCTGACGTCGAACGGTGCGACGTGCGCCTCCTCAACCCGTTCCAACCCCGCTGACGCCCTTCAGCTCTCAGGCCGCTCGAGCCTCAGGCCGCCCGAGCCTCAGGCCAAGCCTCAGGCCGCTCGAGCCAGGCGGCGTAGCGCCAGCTCGGCCAGCATCGCGGCGCCGTCGGGCAGCACGCCGTCGTCGAACACCGCGTGGGCCGAGTGGTTGGACGGCGCGGTTTCCGGGTCGCGATCGCGCGGGCAGGCGCCGAGCATGACGAACGCGCCGGGCACCTGCTCCAGCACGAAGGAGAAATCCTCCGCGCCGGTCAGCGGATTGTCAGCCGGCTGATTCCACTGCGATCCGAACAAGTCGTTGACCGTCGCCTCGGCGAACGCCGCCTCCGCCGCGTCGTTAACGGTCACCGGGTACTCGGTGAGGTACTTCACGTCCGCGGCCAGGCCGTGCGCGCCGGCCGTGTCCCTGATGAGCTGCGGCACCAGTTGGCGCAGCGCGTTCCGCGCCTCCGGACTGTAGGACCGCGCGGTCGCGAGGAACGTGGCATCGTCCGGTATCACGTTGTCTACGGTGCCCGCGTGGAAGCTGCCCACGGTGACGACCACCGGATCGAAGACATCGAACTTCCGCGTGACCATGGTCTGCAACCCGATCACCATCTCGCACGCGACCGGGATGGGGTCGGCGCATCGGTGCGGTTGAGAGGCGTGCCCGCCGCTGCCCTGCACGGTGACCGCGATCTGGTCCGCGGCCGCCAGCATGGGGCCTGGCCGGGTCGAGAACACACCGGACGGCAGTTTGCTCGACACCACGTGCAGCGCGTACGCCGCGGCGGGGTGGCCGCCCGCGGCCTCCAGCACGCCCTCGGTGATCATGTGCCGGGCGCCTGAGTAGCCCTCCTCGCCGGGCTGGAACATGAAGATGACCGATCCGGGCAACTCGGCCCGGCGGGCACTGAGCAGCTTCGCGGCCCCGGCCAGCATGGCCACGTGCAGGTCGTGCCCGCATGCGTGCATGGCGCCGTCATGCCGGGATGCGTAGTCCACGTCGGCCGCCTCGGTGATGGGCAGCGCGTCCATGTCGCCACGCAGCAGCACGACCGGCCCGGGCCTGCCGCCGCGTAGCACCGCCGTCACCGAGCTGAGGCTGTTACCGGTGGTGATCTCGAGCGGCAGCCCGTCCAGCGCGCTCAGTATCTTCTGCTGAGTCTTCGGGAGCTCCAGGCCGATTTCCGGTTCGCGGTGGATCGCTCGTCGCAATTCGGCGATCTCGGCGGCGATCTTCGCGGCGTCATCACGCACTGGCACGGTTCCTCCCCGAGGGACAACGTGGCGGAAGCCATATCGTCTCATGTCCCGGCATCCCCGGCGATCCCCGGCGATCCCCGTACAAGCCGGATAGGCGTCAGTCGCCGGCCTCGGGATCACCCGCGCGGATGGTCAGCACGCCCTCGACTTCCTGCAGCAGAGCGGCCAGGTTGGTGACCGACCCCTTGCCGTACACATCGAGCTCAACGTCGACGATGCCGCTCGTACTGCGTCCCCTGATGGTTCTCGTACCGTCTTCGCCGAGGATGTTGACCTCGGCGACGCGGAACCGTTGCGCGGCGCACACCTCGAGCACCCGCCGCAGTACCCCGCGGCCGTCCTCGTACGCCAGCTGCAGGGTCGACGCGCCGCTGCCCACCACAGGTAGCCGCCGGATCAGCGCGGGCATCGGGTACAACGCGACGAAGTACGCCGCCGTGACGGCGATCGCGAGCCCGGCCAGCCCGCCGCCGCAGGCCATCCCTATCGCCGCCACCAGCCAGACCACGGCGGCCGTGGTCAGTCCCCGCACCGCGTCCCGGCGGACGAAGATGATGCCCGCGCCGAGGAACCCGATGCCGGACACGATCTGCGCGGCGACCCGGGACGGGTCGAGGGTGATACGGCCGGCCAGCACGACGTCGCTGAACCCATACTTGCTGACCAGCATGAAAAGTGCCGCTGCCACGCCTACCAGCGTGTGCGTCCGCAGGCCGGCCGACTTCTGCCGGTATTCCCGCTCGAGCCCGATGAGTGCGGACAGCACGAAGGCCAGCCCCAGTTCCCCGAACTGGACCAGTCCCTGTCCGCCCGATATGCCCGGCATGATCGGTTCTACTTCCATACCCTGGATGTTTTAACCACATCGCTGGATCTATCAGGTCCACAACGGGGAAATCGTCGGTAATCCTGCCCGAAATCGGGCAGAAAATTTGTCTAATCCGACGCCGGCACGATAAGCAGTAGGTCATGGTCGGCGACTCCTTCCCGCAGGACCTGGTCCGTTACCTGGCCGCGTCCACCGGTCTGCCGCAGCCGACGACGGTCCGGGTCGTCGCCGATATCAACGCCTACTACAACGAGACCATCGAGGCCTACGTCCGCAGGCGCCACGCCGAGCTACGCGCCAAGAACCGTAAGAACGACGAAATCTGGCCTCAGATCGCGGCCGAGCTCGTGAACCGCAGGTTCACCGCGCCGGACCTGACTCAGCGCCAGCTGCGCCGCATCGTCTATGGATAACGACAGGGGAGCAACCATATGTGCGGGATCGTTGGTTACATCGGCCGCCGGGACGCGACACCGGTCCTACTCGAAGGGCTGCGCAGCCTGGAGTACCGCGGCTACGACTCGGCCGGTCTCGCGGTCGTCCACCGCAACCGGCTCCAGGTCACCAGAACGGCGGGCCGCGTTCAGGACCTCCGCGACCGGCTCGATGGCAAGACGGCTACCAAGGCGACAATCGGCATCGGCCACACCCGCTGGGCCACCCACGGCGAGCCGAACGAGACCAACGCCCATCCGCACACCGATACCGCGGGCCGCATCGCGATTGTCCACAACGGCATCATCGAGAACGCGGAGCAGCTCCGCGACCAGCTCACCGGCCAGGGTGTCAAGCTGGTCAGCGACACCGACACCGAGGCGCTCGCGCACATGATCGCGGCCGAGGCCACCGAGGGCGTCACGCTGGAGGATGCCGTCCGCCGTGCGCTGCGCCACGTGGAAGGCACTTACGGCCTGGTAGTGCTTGATATTTTTCAAACGAACGAACTGGTCGTCGCCCGCAATGGCAGTCCGCTTGTTCTGGGCATTGGCGATGGCGAGATGTTCGTCGCCTCGGATGTCGCGGCGCTCGTCCGGCACACCAAGCAGGTGGTCTACCTCCAGGATGGCGAGGTGGCGACGGTACGCGCCGCCGATTACCGCACGGTGTCGCGGCCGACGACGGTCGAGGCCGAGGCCGGTGACTTCGAGCTCGGCCCCTCCTACCAGGACTTCATGCGTAAGGAGATTCACGAGCAGCCCGAGGCGCTGCGCCGGGCGCTGCGGGGTCGGCTGGATGAGCGGTTCGCGACGGCCCGGCTGGGCGGGATCAACCTGGACCCCCGCCAGCTTCGCTCGATCCGGCAGGTCAAATTCCTCGGGTGCGGCTCGGCCTACTATGCGGGCCAGATGGGCGCGGTCCTGGTTGAGGAGCTGGCCCGTATCCCCTCGGACGCCGAGCCGGCCTCGGAGTTCCGGTACCGGAACCCGGTCGTGGACCCGGACACGCTGTATGTGGCGGTCAGTCAGTCGGGGGAGACCGCGGACACGCTCATGGCGGTGCAGGAGCTCAAGCGCAAGGGCGGCCAGGTCATCGGCGCGGTCAACGTGGTCGGCAGCGCGATCGGCCGGGAATGCGGCAGCGGTGTCTTCCTCCACGCCGGTCCGGAGATAGCGGTCGCGTCCACCAAGGCGCTGACCAACATGGCCGGGTCGTTCGCGATGCTGGCTCTGCTGCTCGGCCGGGTCCGCGACCTGTCCGCGGCGGCCGGCCAGCGGATAGTCTCCGGCCTGCGGGCGCTGCCGGATCAGATAGCGCAGGTCCTCAGCGACGAGGACGACATCGCCGAAGTGGCCCGGCGGTTCGCGGACGCCGAGCATATGTTCTTCATCGGCCGGGTCCGCGCCTGGCCGGTCGCCCGGGAGGGCGCGCAGAAGCTGAAGGAGGTCTCCTACGTGCATGCCGAGGCCTACCAGGCCTCTGAGCTGAAGCACGGCCCGCTGGCCCTGATCAATTGCTCGATGCCGAGCGTGGTCCTGGTGCCGGCCGACGAACTGGTGGCCAAGAACATCTCCACGATCGAGCAGATCAAGGCTCGCGGCGGCCCGGTCATCGCGGTGACCAGCGCCGATCTGCCCGCGGACCTGGCTGATGCCACGATCCGCATCCCGCGTGCCGAGCCAGAGCTCGAACCGCTGCTGCTGAACGTGCCGCTACAGTTGCTCGCCTATCACGTGGCGGCCAAACTGGGCCGCGACATAGACAAGCCGCGCAACCTGGCCAAGAGCGTCACCGTCGAGTAGTGAGGGCAGCACCCATCGCTACCACGATGACGGCCAGCCCGGCGAGCACGTAGATCTCGCTGTACACGAGCGCCTTGGTGCCCAGGTGAAGCCAGCCGGTGCTGGGCACGCTGCGGGCCAGGCGGGCCCATCCGATGGCCGCCAGCCCGGCGACCGCCGCGGTGCCGAGCACGGTCAGCGCCAGCGGCCGGCGGTCCCGGCCTCGGTAGAGCGCGACGGCGGCGAGGGGCAGCGCCGGTATGGCGAGGACCCAGTGGTGACTCCACGAGATGGGCGATATGAGCAGGCCGGTGACCGCACACAGTGCGAATCCAGTGGCCTCGTCGCCGCGGCCGTAGGCCCGTCCGGCGAGCAGGAGTCCCGTGACGGCGATCAGCGCCGCCATGACGAGCCATGCCGACCCTGGATGGGCAGTGCCGAACGTCCGGGCCATGGCGCCCAGCAGGCTCTGGTTCTCGACATCCTGCACCTGTGCGATGTGGTCCGGACTCAGGAACATCCCGCCCCAGTAATGAGCCGAACTGGCCGGCAGGACGAGAAAGGCGAGCAGGACGGTCGCCGCGAACGCGGCCGCCGCGACCGCGGCGGCGTTGGATTTGCCTGGGCCTCCGGCCGCGGCGCGGTAGCGACGGGTCACCAGCAGGTAGACGGCGAATATCGCCGGGGTCAGCTTGATGCCGGCCGCCACCCCGATCGCCGCGCCCTTCCAGCGTGAGTCTTCCTCCTGGCGCAGGTCGAACAGGACGGCGGCATCGATCCACAGATCGATCTGGCCGTAGGTCAGCGCCGTGCGGACCGGTTCCAGCCAGATCGCGACCGCGGCGGTGCCGAGCGCGGCGATGATCGCCTGCCGCGGCGCGAGCCGCGTGACCGGCGACGGCAGCCGTAGCGCGAGGTACAAGATGACGGGCAGCGCGAGAACGCTGCCGGCCGTCAGCACGGCGGCGGCGAGGCTGAACGGGATCACGGTTCCCGGGACGAAAACCAGCGCGGCGAACGGCGGGTAGGTGAACGACAGCCAGTAGTATCGCGGCTGGTACACGTCTATCCCGTGCAGCGCCGCGCTGGCGCCCATCCGGTACACGTGGAGGTCAACGAAGTTCGCCCGGCTGGCCGCCGCGTAAGAACAGCAAAGCGCTGCCGACCCCAGGTAGGCAGCGCCCAGTGCCACCGCGGCCCAGATCACCGGATGGCCCCGCGTACCCCCCGTCCCGGCCGCGTCGGCCCCATCGCCCACAGCCCTTCACCCTAGCCCGCACCCCCGGGGAGAGCGACCCAGGTTGCGCGGAGCGGGCCGAGCGTGCGGCTCGGCCGACTCCGTAGTGAACGCTGAGCTACTATCCGAGCGGTAGCGCTCTGTGACTATCTGGCTGCGGGCGCCGCTCGTTGCCCGCGCCGGCCGTCGCGCGATCCCCTCCCCTGAACCCGCGACCTGAGCGCAAATCGCCTGCTCAGCCCCAAGTGGTACGCATTTGTCCGCTCCTCTCCGAGGGTGTCCCGCGGCACGTGCGGCTTCCCCAGCATATGCACGCGGGGTAATCGTCGCATGTCAATGACCATTTATCCCGCAACTTGGCCTTTCATGCAGGCAAATGCCGCTCAATAGTGTCCAAGATGGCTATGAGCGAGTTATGGTAGCTATACGGAGCTAGTCACTTACGGTGAGCTGCGACTAGACAGGAACACTGCCGCGTCCCATCCGGATCGGTGATATATGACAGTCTCATCCCTTACTCGCCGGGTGCTGGCGCGCACGGACGTCCGGAAATGGACCTGGTGGCAGCTGCCCCGGCTGCCGCGATGGTACATCGGCGCCGTCCCCGTGGTAGCGCTCGGCATGGTGGCCTTCGCGGCATCCCAGACCGTCTGGCGGTCATCGGACCTGTCCAAGTTCGGTCTGCTGCTGGGCTGCGGGATGATCTCTGTCGCCGCCACGCCGCGCATAGCGTACGGTCAAGGCCAGATGGTGCGGGATTTCCTGACGGTATGGGTGCTCCCCGTCGCCATCTTGCTTCCGCCTGTCTACGCGATGCTGACCCCGGCTCCGCTTCTCGTGCTTACCCAGTGGCGCATCCATCGGGGTGTCGTGTACCGGCGCGTATTCACGGCGGGCGCCATCAGCATGGCATACGGCGTCGCGTCGCTGACGTTCCACGCCATCCCGCCTTCGTTCGCGGGACCGTCCATAGGAGCGGGCACGCACGCGCTCACCTGGACGCTCGCCGTCGCCGCTTGCGAGATAGTGGGCTGGCTGGGCCATCACATCTTCCTGGTGAGCGCCATCAAGCTGTGCGATCCCACCGCGCGCCTGACCGTCATGGAACTGAACGGCGAGGCGCTGCACGCCGACTTCGCCCAGATCGATCTTGGCCTCGTGACTACCGTGGTGATCGGTGTCAATCCCGTGCTCGCCATCTTCGCGGTACCCACCGTGCTGCTGGCACGCAGGTTCATGATGCACGCGCAGCTGCTGGCCAAGTCGCGGCTCGACAACAAGACCGGTCTGCTCAACGCGTCCACCTGGGAGAGCGAGGCAGAGGCCGAGATCGCGCGGGCGATCAGGACCGGTTCCCCGGTCTCGGTCGCGCTGGTCGACATCGATCACTTCAAGGTGGTCAATGACACATATGGTCACCTGGCCGGGGACCTGGCCCTGCGGGCGGTGAGCGACGCGATCCGCGAGCACCTGCGCAGTTACGACGTCGCCGGGCGGTTCGGCGGCGAGGAGTTCGTGTTGCTGCTGCCGCAGGCCGATGAGGCCGACGCGCTGAGCATCGCCGAACGGCTCCGGACCCATATCGCCAGCATGCCGATTCCGATCGACGCCCCGACCGGAGGCCGATCCACCCCCGCGGGCACTTGCGTCCGGCTCACGGTGTCGGTGGGCATCGCCGCGCTGGACGGAACCGCGCGTGAGCTGACCGACCTGCTGGCCGCCGCAGATTCCGCGCTGTACTACGCCAAGGAGAACGGCCGGAACAAGACCCACGCGGTGGCCGCCGTGGGCCTGCGCTGACCGGGCCGCTTAGCGCCCGGCCACCAGCGGCTCTGGCTCTATTAAGCCCGGATTCCCTGGCAGCGGCTGCTCGCACCAGACGACCTTGCCGGTCCCGGTGCGGCGGGCACCCCACCGCTTGGCGAGCTGCCGCACGACCTGCAAGCCACGACCGTTCTCGTCCTCGCCGTTGGCCTGGCGCAGCCGCGGCAGCGCGCCCGAGCTGTCCAGCACCTCACAGACAAGGGCCCGCTCGTTCACGAGCCGGAGCGTCACGTCGCCGCGGGAGTACCGCATCGCGTTGGTGACAAGCTCCGAGACGAGCAGCTCCGTGGTCGGGAGAAGGTCCCCGAGGCCCCACCGCTCCATCGGCTCACGTATCGCCGCACGCGCCTGGCGCACCGAGGTCAGCTTCGCCGGCAGCGTCCAGGCCGCGTAGTTCTCCGGTGGCAGGCGGCGCAGCCGGGCGATGAGCACGGCTATGTCATCCCGCTCCTGGTCGCCGTAGACCCCGTCAAGGGTCGCCTTGCACAGGTCTTCGAGCGGCTTTTCCGGCGAGCCGGGACCGAAGATGCTCTCCAGCCGGGCGAGCCCGTCGCTGATGTCCCGGCCCTTGTTCTCCACCAGGCCGTCGGTGTACAGCACGAACAGGCTGCCGTCCTCCACGCTGAAGTGGCGGCTTTCCACCTCGCCGTCGCCGATGCCGAGCGGCGGACACGGCGGCACGTCCAGCAGCTCGTTGGTGCCGTCCGGGTGGACGAGCAATGGCGGCAGATGGCCCGCCACCGCGACCTCGCATTCGCCGCTCACCGCGTCGAAGACGGCGTAGGCGCACGTGGCGAAGTGCGGTTCCCGCTCGCCCATCGTCTGCATGAGCTCGTCCAGCTGCAGCAGCGCCTCGGCGGGCGGCAGCTCGAGCATGGCGAGCGTGTGTATGGCGGTGCGCAGGCGCCCCATCGTGACCGCGGCTCGCACGCCGTGACCGGCGACGTCTCCCACCACGAGGGCGACACGCGCACCCGGCAGCGCGATTGATTCGTACCAGTCGCCGCCCACCTCGACCAGCTTGCTGCCCGGCAGGTACCGGTGCTTGACCTCGACCGAGGACGGCGCCGACAGGCCGGTGGGCAACATGCTCCGCTGGAGGGTCAGCGCGGTCGCGTGCTCCCGGTTGTAGCGGCGCGCGTTGTCGATGAAGACCTGGGCCTTGGTCGCGAAATCCTTGCCGAGCTGGACATCGTACGCGTCGAACCGGCGGAAGCCCTCCTGCCGGATGCAGGCGAAGAACCCGAGCATGGCACCGCTGTGGTCGAACAACGGCAACAGGATCATGGAAGCGCCGGACAGCAGCTTGGACACCGGCCGGCGCCGCCACGCCTTGGCGATCTTCCCCGCCTGGCCATCGGTGATGGTCGCCTCGAGGACCGGCTGCCCGGTTTCCATGCACCGGTAGTACGGCGACTCGGGCGGATAGCGCAGGATCTCGCCGGTGGGGAACGCCGCCTCCCACGCTGGGTCGTTCCGGTCGTGGGCGAGCGTGATGCGCCGGAGCTGGTGCGACCCGTCCGGGCCGTGCGCGGGCATTTCCTCGTTGCCCACCAGGCTCTCCAGCAGGAGCAGCTCTCCGGTGTTGCAGAACGACGGGACGAGCGCGTCCATTAGCTTGCGGGCCACGTGATCGATGTCGAGCGTGTCGCCGATCCGGGTGAACGTGTCGTCAAGCATGTGCTTGCGCATGACCGCCGGGTCGACGAACCGCTCCTGCTTCGGCACCGGGATGCGGAGCAGGGCCAGGGCAGCCAGGCTGGTGCCGCTGGCTCGCATCGGATGAACGGTGACCACCGCTTCGGCCTCGGGTCCGTCCCGGGTGTCGATGGTCAGCATCGCGCTGCCCTCGCGATCGGAACGGATCGCCTCGAGCAGTCCGTTTACCGCGGTGTTGGACTGGCCTGGGCCTCCGGCCGCGGTGCTGGATTGGCCTGGGCCTCCGGCCGAGGCGTCCCCGTCCGCGCTCCGGCTACTTGACGCATTCGCCTGTGTGCCCGCCGTGAGCTCGCTAAGCTGAGCGCCCAGTAGCTCGTCCGGCTTGCGCGCCAGGATCTGCGGCGCGATCCGGTCGTGCTGGACGATCCGGCCGTCGTAGTCGATGCCGAGGATCAGGGTCCGCACCGAGGAAGTCGACGGGGAAACCGGGCTCTCGTCGGAAACCGGGTCCGACGGCGCGCCGTTCCGAGCGGTGACCTCGTGCACGCGGCGGGCATGGTTAACCGGGACATCGCCCTCGGGATGACTAGTCCCGAGCGCGTTGTCCTTCGCCGTCACGCCGGATGTCACGTGCTGTCTCCTGATGGCATCGCTGGCTGCGCTCATGTCAAGTATGGGCCACCGACAGTGCGTTCTGACAGGACTTCCGATCACTCACCTTTGTCCGGAAAATCACCTTTGCGCATTTATGACCGAACTTCCGTGACGAGATAGCACCCTTGGTGCTCATAACGTCCGATGAAGTGTGGAACATATTGACCGGAAAGCGTGATGTCTGGTAACCCGGCCAGACATCGGCCGCAACCTCTAGTTCCAGTTGACTACACCTCGCTGTCACCCACGGACTATCCGCATCACACCCCCGCCGCGGCCTCACCGCAGCCCCCATCCTTGCCACCACGATCCTGAGCCCCCACCGGGCCATCCACCGTATTACCGAGCTCGAAAACGAGGACCTGTCACCCCGCCACCAGTAAGACCCTGCTTGAGAACGCGATTCTGACGGCACCGATGGTGCCATCGGCACGCTCGAATCGGACAAATTGCCTTGGAGGGCGGCACCGATGGCCCCATCGGTGTTCTCGCGGCGGCCGCTTCATCTGACCGAGCGGGGCTTCCAAACAGGTTCTAACCCACGGGACGCTGTCGCGGGGCGGGGTGGAGGCGTCGCTGCGGGCGGGGCGGAGGCCACCTGGGGCGTGGGCTAACCTCAAGTGGGGTTCAGGTTAGCAGCGAAGCGAGGTGGGCCCGATGTCGTCTCAGGCGGGAGAGATCACCGTCGGACAGCTGGCCGCCCGGAGCGGAGTGGCTGTGTCGGCCCTGCATTTCTACGAGGCACGCGGGCTTATCGAAGCCCGTCGCACCTCGGGCAACCAGCGGCGTTACCCGCGTGTCACGCTGCGCCGGGTCGCCTTCATCCGCGCCTCGCAACGGGTCGGCATCCCGTTGTCCCGGATAAAGGACGCGCTTGACACCCTGCCGGCCGGGCGCACCCCCACTCCCGGCGACTGGACACGGCTGTCCGCCGCGTGGCGCCAGGATCTCGACGATCGGATCGCCCAGCTCCAGGACCTCCGGGACCGGCTGACCGATTGCATCGGCTGTGGCTGCCTGTCGATGGACACCTGCCTGCTGGCCAACCCGGACGACGCGCTCGCGGCGGAGGGCGCCGGCCCGCGCAGGCTGCATCTCTCCCGCGGGGGTGCGGGGGGACGGCTCCCCCCGCTCTAGATTTAACCGAGCCGGGCGACCGCCAGGCCGGCCGCGAGAAGGATTATGGCCCAGGAGGCCGCGCGCAGCGCCCGCTCCAGGGGCTGGAGCAGCACGTCGGCGGTGAGTCCCACGGAGCGGCCGTCCGCGAACGTGATCATGCCCTCGACCCGCGTGGCGCGGCGGCGGATGTTCCGGGCCGGTGTGCTCAGCCGGCGTTGCGCCGCGGACAGCGCGAGCGCGCCGAGCGCGGCCAGGACGGGTCCCAGCGCCAGCGTGCCGGTCTGCGCGACGTAAGCGGTCAGCACCGGGAACGCTCCCCACGCCACGGCGAAGCCGAAGTCCGTATGCATCGCGCCGCCCCATAGTTCGGCGTTGTACCCGATCACCAGCACCGGCCCCGCGACCATGAACGGGATCAGCGCCCAGCCCGCCCGGTACACGCCGAGGATGCCCAGCGCCACCGCGCCACCCAGTCCGGCGGCCACCACGGCGACGAGGGCCCAGGACGGGATCCGGGTCCGGAGCGGCCGGCCGCGAAGCTCGTCAAGTGCGTGAGCGGCCAGCCCCACCGCCAGGAAGAAGGCCAGCACGGTCGCGACGAGCCGGCCCGTCTGCACCTTGGGCGCCAGGGCCGCCCCGATCACCGAGTAGGACAGATGCCAGGCGGTGTAGGGCGGATGCAGGAGCGTCCACCAGTCCCGCAACCCGCCGGTCCGGGCCGCGTAATACGCCGGACGTGTCGGTTGCAGGGGAGGGTCCGACACCTCATCCATGGGCGCGGGTTCCCCACATGATCAGACCGCCGCCCAGGCTCATGACGCGGGTTTGCACGTTGGTCATGCCTGCCTTCTCCCAGGCGGACACCGTCCAGTCAATGGGGTACCTGCGGTAATGCCCGGAGATGTTCGGGCCGAGGAAACGGCCGACCCGCCACCACGCGGGGCCGCCGGTCGCCAGCCCGCCCACCGGCAGGATGAGCCTGGTGTACGCCCACCAGGACGGCCACAGCAGCCCGGACGGGACCGCGAACTCCAGGCTCGCCATCACCCCGCCGGGTTTCAGCACCCGCGCCAGTTCGGCCAGGGTCGCCGCGGGGTCGGCGACGTACCGGAGCAGATACGTGAACGTCAATGCTTCAAAGGTCCCACTAGGGAACGGCAGTTGCTCACCCCGTCCGGCCACCAGCTTCACCCGCGAACCGACGCCGGCCGCCGCCACCCGGCGCGCGCCCTCCCGGAGCATCTCCGGGGTCAGGTCCGCTCCGACCACGCGGGCCGATGGCAACCGCCGGGCCAGCGCCAGTGTGACCCCCGCGGTTCCGGCCGCCACATCCAGGACCGCGCCATCCACCTGGGGCAGGCGGCTGACCATGAAGTCGCGCCACCGCCCGTTCTGTCGGAATGAAAGGGCTTCGGCAAGCAGGTCATAGCGAGCCGGGAGCGGAGCGAACAGGTCCCGGGCGAAACGGTTGGGTGCGCCTGGCATGGGCGGCTCCAGCGTTTGCGGTTACCTGATGTTACGTCATGGCAGTGCGGCCCGGATTTTCTCCGCATATGCCTGTGCGGGGTGGGCGGCGTCGTACGGGTGTCGCGGGCCGAGCCAGAACCGCAGGCCATCGCCCTTGCTCCGCGGGATCACGTGCAGGTGCAAGTGCGGCACGGATTGGCTGACCACGTTGTTGATCAGGATCATCGAGCCGTCGGCGCCCAGGCCGTCTTCCACGGCGCGCTCGAGCCGCTGTGCGGTGGTGAAGAACTCCGGTACCAGCTCCGCCTCCAGATCGCTGAGCAGCCGGATATGCCGCTTCGGTACGAGCAACGTGTGGCCGCGGAACAGCGGCCGGTGGTCGAGGAACGCGATCAGCCGTTCGGTCTCGAGAATGGTCTCGGCTGGCAGCTCGCCGGCGATGATCGCGCAGAAGGCGCAGGCTGGCTTAGGTGATTTGGGTGGCATCAGCCGCAGTTTAGCCAGGGGCGAGCTCGAACCAGACGCATGTGCCGGTCTGCTCGCGGAAGAAGCCCCACCGATGGGCGAGCTCGTTGACGAGCTGGAAGCCGCGGCCGTTTTCGTCGTGGCCGCTCGCCTCTCGCCAGTGCGGAAGGCCGCTGCGGCCGTCGTCGATGACGTCCACGTGCACATACTGACCGTGCCGGATCACCACGACCGTGATGGCGGCGGCGTCGGCGGCGTGCTGGACCGCGTTCGTGACCAGCTCGCAGGCGAGCAGTTCGGCGTCGGAGGATCCCGGGTGGCCGGCGAGCGTCTCGCGGATGAAGCGGCGGGCGGACGGCACCTCCTCCGCACGCCGGACGAAGGACCGGGTCTCGGCCACGCCAGCTGCTGGCACGCCAGGCTCGCCGGGTGCGCCGGGCACGGCGGCCAGGGCAGTGAGGGGCGCACCGGGCATGTCGGCCTCCGCATCGTACATGACTACCGTCAGTATTACTACGGTAGCTCAGAGCGGAGGATAGTTCACCTGTAGTGAGCGACGGTTGTGTGTCCGGTTACTGAACGTAACCTTAAGATTTCGGGTTTCTGGCTACTGGCTCAACGTCGTGTTCTGGCCGGTGATCACCACTCGCAGGCCCTGCTGGGTGACCGAAACGTTGCTGATCGACAGCCCGGACGGCAGGTTCGGGATGGGCACCGTGAAGTCCGAGAGACCACTGGAGCCCAGCGCGCCGAGGATGTCAGAGGGTATCCCGCCCACGTCGAGGAAGTGCACCCTGATCTTGCTCGACCCGTCCTGGATGACCTGGGCGGTGACTGAGTCGCTGAAGCCCGCGACGTCGATCTCCGCCTTCACCTCGTTGGGGCCGGCCGGGGTCAGCGTGATGCCCTGCGGGATGCCGCCCGCCGCACCCAGCGCGGAGAGCGTGATCACGGCGTTGGCGGTGAGGCTGTCGACCGTCGCGCTCTTGCTGCTCAAGCTCTGGAAGTGCATGCCGTTCAGCGTGGCGTTCAAGCTCTCGATCGTGAGCTGTCCAGTGGTCTCGTTGCTCGCGCTGATGTTCACCGTTTTGAAATCTTTGCCGAGGAGCTGAGTCCAGAACGGGAATCCCGCGATGCTGACATTGGGTTTGCCGGAAAGCGACAGGGACTTCTGGAACTGAGTGGCCATTTGGTTCTCGGCGACCGCGTTGGCCACCCGGTCGCTGACGACCAGCAGAATCACGATCACCACGACGATGACCCCGGTGACGAGCGGCCAGCGCTTCCGGCGCCGCCGGGCGACCGGGTACCGCTGCGCGGGTTGCGAAGCCTGCCATCCAGTCGATCCACCCGGCAACGGCATGGTCGGATCCTGGCTCATTGCGCACCCCCGGGGGTCGGCGGAGAACGGTCCCTCCAGTATCGGCCAGTCAGGCGTTCAATATGGTAAAACGATTCCCAGATCGCAATAGTTCAGTCGATTCCCGTTTCCGCAGTGCGGCCCTACACTCTGAAGACATGCACCCTGAGCAGCCGCACGCCGCCACCGAAGTGGTCCGCGGGGTCGTCGCGCCTGATCTGGTGGTGCGGACACGACGCTCCGACCACAAGTTCCGCGAGGGCCGGGCTTACCGGATCGGACGGGACCCCGAGTCGGACATCGTGATGACCGACTCGCGTGTCTCGTGGAAGCACGGCGTGCTCCGCGTCGAGGGCGAAGGATGGGTGCTGGAGGACGCCGGCAGCACCAACGGGACATTCCTCGGTGCGCGCCGGGTCAACCGGATCGAAATCGGCGCCGACTGCGTGGTGCGCCTGGGTAATCCCGATGACGGCCCGATCCTTCGCTTCATGCCGCAGCTGGCCCCGCCGCTGCTCGGTCAGCGGGACCTCCGGCCCATGCCGCCCGCGGACGTGCTGGGCGATCTGGGGGTGATGCCGGATTCGGCGACGCCCGATACGACGGCTCCGCCGGACGCGCCCGCCGGGGCTCGGGATCGTGCCGCGGCTCGGGACCATGCCGCGGTGGAGGCCGTGCTGCCCAGCGTGGATCGCCGCCCGACGCAGCGGATGCGCATTTCCGCCGAGGTCCTGCGCATCGGCCGGGCCTCGAGCAACGACCTGAGCCTGGCCGGCGACCCGGAGGCGTCCCGCCACCACGCGGAGCTGCGTAAGTCCTCCACCGGCAGCTACGAGATCGTCGATCTCGGCAGTCATAACGGGACTTTCGTCAACGGCGAACGGATCTCCCGCAAGGTGCTGACCGACCGTGATCTGGTCAGCATCGGCCGTTCGACGTTCCGGCTGGCCGGTGGCGAACTCCGCCAGTTCGTCGACGAAGGCGAGATCAGCTTCGCCGCGGATGACCTGGTGGTCAAGGTCTCCGGCGGGAAGATCCTGCTCAACCACGTGACGTTCCCCATACCGGAGAAGTGCCTGCTCGGCGTCATCGGCCCGAGCGGCGCGGGCAAGTCGACGCTGCTCGGTGCCCTGACCGGGATGCGGCCCGCGGACACCGGCACGGTGCTCTACGACAACCGTGACCTGTACCGCAACTACGCCGAGCTCCGCCATCGGATCGGCCTGGTCCCGCAGGAAAGCGTGCTGCACACCCAGCTCACCGCCAGGCGCGCCCTGCAGTACTCGGCCGAGCTCCGCTTCCCCGCCGACAGCCGCCGCCCCGAACGGGAGACCCGGGTCGATGAGGTGATGGGCGAGCTGGGCCTCACCAAGCACTCCAACACGCGGGCCGACCGGCTGTCCGGCGGCCAGCTCAAGCGGGTCAACGTGGCCCAGGAACTGCTGACCAAGCCGAGCCTGCTGTTTCTCGACGAGCCGACCTCCGGCCTGGACCCCGGGCTGGACAAGTCGGTCATGGAGCAGATGCGCGACCTGGCCCACGACGGCCGGACCGTCATCGTCGTCACGCACAGCGTGGCGAACCTGGACACCTGCGACCGGCTCCTGGTGCTGGTGCCCGGCGGCAAGATCGCCTTCTACGGCCCGCCCGCCGAAGGGCTGAAGTACTTCGGGCTGCCCGGCTGGGCCGAGGTCTTCCAGGCCTTTGAGCGCTATCCGGACCGCGACTGGGCCGCCGAGTACACCGCTTCGCCGGCGTATCAGCAGTACGTGGCCGGTCAACGCCCCAAGCCGGCGGCTCCGGCCAAGCGGGGTCCGGCGGAGCTCCCCGCGGCGCCGCCGCCGCAGCGGCGCGGCAGCCTCCGCCAGCTCAGCACGCTGACCAGGCGATACGTCCGGGTCATTTCCTCCGATCGTGGCTACCTTGCCTTCGCCGCACTGATGCCGGTCATCCTCGGTGCGCTGATCCGGGTCTTCCCGTCGAAGGAGGGCCTGGCCGGCCTGCCGCACACAAACGGTGCGGCCCAGGAGCTGCTGCTGATCCTGGCCGTCTGCGCCTGCCTGTCTGGCGCGGCGTTGTCGGTGCGGGAGCTGGTCAAGGAACGGACGATCTACGTCAGGGAACGGGCGGCCGGGTTGTCCTCTGGCGCCTACGTCTGCTCCAAGCTGCTGGTGCTTGGCGTGATGAGCATCATCCAGTCGGTGCTGCTGGTGACGCTCGGTCTGGCCGGACGGAAGATGCCGGCCCAGGGCGCGTTCATCAAGGGTGCGCCCTTGCTGGAGCTCCTGATCGGCATCACCGTCCTCGCGCTTGCCTCGATGTGCCTGGGACTGCTGGTCTCCGCCCTGGTCGGCTCGTCGGAAAAGGCGATGCAGTTCCTCGTGCTGCTCACCATGCTCCAGGTCATCTTGTCCGGCGGCGCGCTGTCGCTGACCGGGATGGCGGGCTTGTCGCAGTTCTCCTGGATAGCGCCGGCCCGCTGGGGCTTCGGCGCCGTGGCGGCCACGGTGAACCTCAACGTGATCTCGCCGGCCGCGGCGGGCAGCACCGACCCGCTGTGGGTGCAGTCGTCGTCCAACTGGCTGCGCGACATCGGCATAGCGGCCGGCCTGGCGGTGTTCTTCGCCCTGTTCGCCTGGCTCCGCATGCGCCGCCTAGGCCCCGGAAGAAGAAGATAATTCCGGGTAAAACAGCCGGGTCCTGGCGGATCAGGTCGCCTAGCATGGCGTGGCGCAGTTCATTTAGCGCCGATTTGCCTACCTGGAGGCCGTGGGTCACGAAGGCGCTGAACGAGCCGTACCGTCGCTCCGCCTCTTCGAAGGCCGCGGCGAGATAGGTCGGGCTCTGCTCCATGATCGGCCGCAGCAGGTCGGGGTCCCGGACAATGCCGGTCTTCACCAGGTCATAACGAAGTTTCTGATATCCCGTCCGGTGAAAGTCATTGGACAGCAGGTAGTCATTCAGCACGAACTCACGCGGCACCCCGAGGATGGTCAGGATCACGGCGGTCATCCAGCCGACCCGGTCCTTCCCGCTGGAGCAGTGATACAGCGCGGGGAGGCTGCCCGGCATGCACAGCATCCGCAGCGCGGCGCCGAAGGCTTCCCGCTGCCTCGGGTCGGCGACGAAGCCCCGGTTCATCTCCACCATCAGCGCGGCGGCGCGGCCCTCACCGAGTTCCAGCCGCTGGTGCTCATGATCGCCGCTGGCGATGATCTCGTATAGCGCGCCGAGGTCGCCGCCGCCCACCGGCATGCTCACCGGCGCGAGCCCGTGCGGCAGCCGGTCAGTGCCGCTGACCAGGATCTCGCCGGGAGTACGGAAGTCGATGACGGTGTGCAGTCCGAGCGAGCCGAGCACCGACACGTCGTCGACGGTAAGCTGGCTCAGCGCGTCGCCACGGAATATCCGCCCGCGGCTGAGTTCCGGCCCGTAGATACTGCGGTATCCGCCGATGTCTCGCAGGTTGACGGCACCGTCCAGCCTGACGTGGCGGGACGGCGCGAAATATCCGGTCAAGGCGCGAGGCCCATCGTGCACCACCCATCGCCCCCGTTGGCCCTAGCGTACGTGAATCCTGTGCACGTGCAATAGCCTGCGAGGGTGACAAGTACAGTAACCTCGGCCAGCGCCGAGGCGCGTGACCTGCTACGACGGTTCCCGCTGATCGACGGGCACAACGATCTGCCGTGGGCGCTGCGTCTGTCGGCCAACGGTGACACCGGCAAGGTGGATTTCTCGGGGCCGGTCTCGGCCAGGCACACCGATCTGGCCCGCCTGTCGGCCGGCGGCCTGGGCGCCCAGTTCTGGTCGGTGTTCGTACCGAGCAATTTCGAGGGCGAGGCCGCGGTCGCCACCGTGCTCGAGCAGATCGACCTGACCCGGCGGATGATCGCCGCGTACCCGGCTCAGCTCGAGCTCGCGCTGACCGCGGCCGACATCGAGCGGATCTTCGCGTCCGGCAAGCTGGCTTCGCTGCTGGGCGCCGAAGGCGGCCACGTGATCGTCGGCTCTCTGGCTGTCCTGCGGATGCTGTACGAGCTGGGTGTCAGGTATATGACGCTGACCCACAACAACAACGTGCCATGGGCCGATTCGGCGACGGACACCCCGGTGGCCGGAGGGCTGACCGACTTCGGTTTCGAGGTCGTGGGCGAGATGCAGCGAATCGGCATGCTGGTCGACCTGGCCCACGTGTCGGCGGATACGATGCGCGACGCGCTGGACGTGGCTGCCGCTCCGGTTATCTTCTCGCACTCGTCCGCCCGGGCGGTTTGCGACTACCCGCGCAACGTGCCCGACGACGTGCTGTCCCGGCTCGCGGCCAATGGCGGCGTTTGCATGGTGACGTTCGTGCCCGCGTTCGTGTCCCAGGAGTGTGCCGACTGGATCGTGGGCCTGAAGGAAGAGGTGGCGCGGCGCGGGCTGGACCCGCGGGACGTGGTCGACATGCACAGCGTGGAGCCGGACTGGATGGAGACCCACCCCCGCCCGGTGGCCACCGTGGCGCAGGTGGCCGACCACGTCGAGCACGTCCGCGAGGTCGCGGGCATCGAGCACGTGGGAATCGGCGGCGACTACGACGGGACGACCGACACTCCGGTCGGCCTGGAGGACGTCTCCGCCTACCCGAACCTGTTCGGCGAACTGCTCAACCGCGGCTGGTCCGAGGCGGACTGCGCCGCGCTGGCCGGCGGCAACCTGATCCGGGCCTTCCGCGACGCCGAAACCCACGCCGCCCGCGTCCACTAAGCTCGCTTCCGATGATCGCTATTGCTCAATCTTCGAGCGGGGGGAACCGTCCCCCCGCACCCCCCGGCGAATTCGTGACGTGGCCGGCGCTGGACGGTGTCGACGCCGTGGTTACGGCACGGTCCGGTGGCGTGTCGGCCGGGCCTTACGAGTCGCTGAACCTGAGCCTGGCCGTGGGCGACGACCCGGCCAGCGTGATCGAGAACCGGCGGCGGCTGGCGGCGGCTTTCGGCGCCGAGCTGACGGACTTCGTTTTCGCCCGCCAGGTGCACGGCGCGTCTGTCCGCGTGGTCGGCGACGCCGACCGGGGGAGCGGCGCGTTCACCCAGGACGACGCGATCCCGGACACCGACGCCCTGGTCACTGTGACTTCCGGAGTGGTGCTCGCCATCCTGACCGCCGATTGCGTGCCGATCGTCCTGCACGACCCGCAAGCCGGCGTGCTGGCCTGCGTCCACTCGGGCTGGCGCGGCACGGTCGCCCGGATATCAGCCGCGACCGTCGACGAGATGATCAAGCTCGGCGCGCGCCCGGCCCGGATCGTGGCCGGTGTCGGCCCCGCCATCGATCCGGCCAGGTATCAGGTGGGCGCCGATGTGCACGAGGCCGTGACGCGGGCCTTCGGCTCAGCGGCCAGGGAGTTCCTCCGCCCTGACCCGGCGTCTGCCGGCGACCGGTGGCTGCTCGACCTGTGGGCCGCGAACCGCCGCGTTCTCTGCGACGCCGGCCTGCGCGAGCAGAATATCCACGTGACCGGTATCCCCACCGGCGGCGATTATTTCAGCGATCGCGCCCAGCGCCCGTGCGGACGCCTGGCCCTGGCCGCGCGGCTGCGCCCGGCTGGGAGGCCGACCCAATGAGCGGCACTGTGAGCAGCCGGGTGTTCCGGTACGAGTCCTTCGCCATCGACGCCGAAAACGGTCGGCTCACCTGCACGTACTCGCTGGACGGCCGGGAATTCACCGAACGCGTGACGCTGCCGCCCGGCCCGGGATGGAACACCCCGGCGGCCCGGGCGGCGGCCCGGCTGGTGTTCCTGCTAGCCGGCGTGTCGTACTACAAGACCGCCGCGCCGCCCGTCATCGACCTCGGCAGCACCCCGCTCACCGAGCGGGAACGTGACTTCCTCCGCGACTTCTACGTCAACGGCCTGGCCGAGTTCGCCTACCGCAACGCCCTCGACCTCACCAACCTCCAGCTCTCCGCCCCCCCGCCCCTCTACGGCCCCCAAGCCTCCCCAGCCCCGCAAGCTCCCCCAGCCCCGCAAGCCTCCCCAGCCCCCCAAGCCTCCCCAGTCCCGCAAGCTTCCCCAGTCCGGCAAGCCTCCCAAGCCCCGCACGCCTCCCCAGCCTCCCAAGCCTCCCAAGCCCCGCAAACCTCCCAAGCCTCCCCAGTCCCGCAAGCTTCCCCAGCCGCTTCGCCCGCCCCCCAATCTCTCCCAAATCCCGAAATGTCGGACATCATCTTTGCGGTTGATCCGGGCCTTGCGGTTATTTCGGGGGACCATAGTACCCAAAAGTCACCACGAAGCCAAAACTCACCGCGGAATCTGCGGGACCCCGACCTGGCAAACGCACCAAATCCTGAAATGTCCGAACCGGAGGACGCTCTAGCGGGTTCGGGGGACCTTGAGCTTGCGGAAGTTTGGAGCTCTCCGGAAGAAAGGGCGCCGGTTTCCGGCTCCTTTTCTTCCACGAGGCCCTTTTCTTCCGCCGCAACGCCCCCCGAACCCGCGGCAAATACTGAAATGTCGGATATGTGCAGCGGGAGCGGGACCGACCTGGTCGGCCAGCGGACCACCGCAATGTCGGATATGCGCAGCGGGAGCGGGACCGACGCGGTCGGCCAGCGGACCACCGCAACGCCCTCAGCCGCCCGAACAAATCCTGAAATGTCGGGTATGCCCCGCGAGCCCAGCTCGGTCGATGAGACCGGCACGGCCGGCCGGGTTGGCGAAGGCGAGCGACCCAGACTCCGGGCGCTGGTGCCGTTTGGCGGGGGGATCGACTCTATTGTGACCGTGGAGCATGTACGGGCTCGCGCGGACGTGAAGCTGTTCGTGGTGAGCCGGCCGGGCGACACGTACGACGCGATCGAGCAGCCCGCGGCGGTCACGAACCTCCCCATCATCCGCGCGGAGCGCGAGATCGACCCGCAACTGCTCCGCTCGGCCGAGTATGGCTTCCTCAACGGGCATGTCCCGGTCACCGGCATCATCTCCGCGATCGCGATACTCGCGGCCGTGCTCGAAGGCAGTGATGCCGTGGTCATGTCCAATGAGTGGTCGGCGTCGATTCCGACGCTGGAGTTCAACGGCACGAAAGTCAATCACCAGTATTCCAAGAGCGAAGAGTTCGAACGAGCCTTCAGGAACGTGCTGGCCCAGACCACCGAGGCCATGCCCGAGTATTTCTCCTGGCTGCGGGACCGGACGGAGCTCTGGGTAGGGCGCGAGTTCGCGAACCTGGAGAAATACCACAGTACGTTCCGTAGTTGTAATAAAGCCTTTTACAGTGACAAGAACCGCAGGCTCGACCATTGGTGCGGCCAGTGCGATAAATGCTGCTTTATCGATCTCATCCTCGCGCCGTTCCTGCCGGCCGAGGCTTTGGGCAAGATCTTCGCCGTGACCGGTGAGCCGCTCCGGCAACCGGAACTCCAGGCGAAGTTCCGCGCGCTGGTCGGCGCGGGCGCCAAGCCGTTCGAGTGCGTCGGCGAGGTCACCGAGTGCCGCGCCGCCGCCCTGCTCGCAGCCGACCGAACCGACCGCACCGACCGAACCGACCGCACCGACCCAACCGACCGCACCGACCCAACCGACCGATCCGGCAACGAATTGCTCCACAACCTCGCGGCCGACATCAGGACCTGGCCCGACGCCCCGACCGCGACCGAAGCCGAGCGGATGCTCCGCCCCGTTGGCAAGACCTTCGTCCCGGCCCGATATCAGTGAGCAGGAATCGATGATCGGCTGGAACGACCTCCGTGACAAGCGGGTCGGCGTGTGGGGCCTGGGCCGCGAGGGCCGGGCCAACGTCCGCAAGCTCCGCACGCTCAACGTCGAGCCGGTGCTGGTCGACGATCGCCCGCAGACGCCGGATGTCCTCACCACCAGCGATGACGGGCTAAAGGCCTTGACCTCGTGCGATGTGGTGGTGAAGTCGCCGGGGATCAGCCGGTACCGGCCCGAGGTGGCCGAGCTTGAACGCGACACCGTCATCGTGACCAGCGGCCTGAGCCTGTGGCTCGCGGAACAGGACCTGAGCCGGGTCGTGTGCGTTACCGGAACCAAGGGGAAGAGCACCACGGTGTCCGTCATCGGGCACCTGCTGACCGGGCTGGGCTACCGGTGCATGGTCGGCGGCAACATCGGCGCACCACCGTACGACACCGGCACCGACGATCAGTACGACTTCTGGGCCATCGAAGTCTCCAGCTATCAGGCCACTGACCTGCAATGCGCCCCGCCGGTGGTGGCCGTGACGTCGCTGCATCCAGACCACCTCGACTGGCACGGGGGAGTTGACCGGTACTACCGGGACAAGCTGTCGCTGTGCATCAAGCCGGGCGCTGAGCTGACCGTGGCCAATGGTGACAGCGAACCCCTCCGGGACCGACGCCGGCTTCTCGGCCCGGAGGTCGACTGGGTTCACGCGGACGACGATCCGGACGCGGACTGGATGCGGCCGCTGGGCCTGCTCGGCCGGCACAACCGGCGCAACGCGCTCATCGCGAGGCACTGCATAACAGCTCTCGGCATCTCAATCACAGACGACGTCAGACTGCGGACCGCCGCCGCCGGATATCAGGGCCTGCCGAGCCGGCTCGCCACCGTAGGCGTCGTCGACCGCATAACGTTCGTCGACGACAGCTTGTCCACCAACGTGCTGCCCACGCTCGCCGCGCTCGACGCCTTCCCCGGCCGCCGGATCGCGCTGATCGTGGGTGGCCATGACCGCGGCATCGACTACACGCCGCTGGCGCATGCCATCGCCGCCCGCGCCGAGCCCACGCTGGTGCTGACCCTGCCGGACAACGGCCCGCGGATCCACGCCGCGATCACGCGCGCCGCGCCGCACATGCCCGTCTCGGACTGCGACGACATGACCGAAGCGGTCCGCGCCGGTTTCAACTGGGGGCGCCCGGACGGTGTGGTGCTGCTGTCGCCGGCCGCGCCCAGCTTCGGCCGGTTCCGCGACTACCGCGACCGCGGCGAAGCGTTCACCCGGGCCGTGAGCGCTCTTCGACCGTTATCCCGAGGTGCTGTGCCATCCGCGGCGCGAGGGCGATGAGCTGGAGGTTGTCGATCGTCGCGCCGCTCAGGGCTTCGTATCCGGCCGTGATGTCCAGTGCGGCGCCGCGCAGGTCGACCTGCTTCATCGTTGCCTTCGTGAAGTCCGCGCGGGTCAGCGTGCAGCCGTCGAACGTGACCCGGGTCAGCCGGGCGGTGCCGAAGTCCACGTCCCGCGCCAGGCAGTTGTCGAACGTCACGTCGATCAGCGTGGCGTCCCGGAAGTTGACCGAGTCGAGCTTGCAGTCCCGGAACACCACACGCCGCAGCGCCGCGCTGAAAAGCTGCACCCCGGAGAGCGCGCAGCCGGTCAGCGAGGTGTCCTGCCAGCCTGTTTCGGCCAGGTCGGTCGCCACGAATCTGGTCTCACGCAGCTCACTGTCAGTGAACCGGCTCTTTCTCAACCCATTTTCAACGAACGTACTGTGGTCGAACGCACACTCTATAAAGTGACAGTTGCCCGCGAACGACGGCTCGAAGTTGACCTCCGCGAACACGGCACGCTCGTACTCTTCGTCTGGCACCAGCATGCTATGACTGTATCCATGAGCGACACAGCCCACGATGACTGGAATGCCTCGGTCATCTCAGAGTTCCGGGCCAACGGCGGGAAGGTTGGCGGCAGCCTCGAGGGGTCAGACCTGCTGCTCCTGCACCACAACGGTGCGAAGACCGGCACGGAGCGGATCAATCCGCTGGCGTACCAGAAGGTGGGCAACGGCTACGCGGTGTTCGCGTCCTTCGGCGGACATCCGCGCGATCCGCAGTGGTTCCGCAATCTTCTGGCCAATCCCGACGCGACCGTCGAAATCGGCACGGATACCGTGCGGGTCAGGGCCCGCGTCGCCGACCCGGAGGAACGAGAGACTATCTGGGCCAGGCAGAAGGCGACGCGGCCGATTTTCGCTGGCTATGAGGTCAAGGCCAATCCGAGGCAGATCCCGGTCGTGGTCCTGGAACCGGTGGCGTAACCGGTCAGTAACCCCTAATCTTCCGCGGCGGCCCCGTATGTGCGGGGCGGCGTGTTAGCGTCTGCCCATCGCGTATTTTCCGGATTTATCCGGCGTTGCTCCCCGGAGAGAGGGGCATTTGTGGACGCTAGCGATCCCGTCGTGCGGACCGCGTCCGGTTCGGTCAGGGGACAGGTCGAGAACGGCCTCGCCACCTTCCGCGGTATCCCGTTCGCCCGCCCGCCAGTGGGTGAGCTGCGGTTCGCCGCGCCGCAACCGCCGCTGCCCTGGGACGGGGTGCGCGGGGCGACCGCGTTCGGTCCGCCGCCACCGCAGTCGGCGCTGATGCCGACCCTGGTGCCCGCGCCGCCGCCGGGCTCGGACCCAGGGGATTGGCTGACCGTCAACATCTGGTCGCCGGAACCGGACCCGGCCGCCCGGCTGCCGGTGATGGTCTGGATCTACGGCGGCGGGTACCGGTTCGGTGCGTCCGGGCAGCCGACCTATGACGGTTCCGCGCTCGCGGACCGCGGCGTGGTCGTGGTGACGTTCAACCACCGGGTCGGTGTCGAAGGCTTCGCTCACCTGCCCGGCAGGCCGGCCAATCGCGGCTTGCTCGACGACGTCGCCGCCCTGCGCTGGGTCAGCCAGAACATCGCCGCGTTCGGCGGCGATCCGGATCGCGTGACCGTGTTCGGTGAGTCGGCCGGAGCGGGCGCGGTCGCGTCGCTGCTGGTCATGCCGTCGGCCAAGGGCCTGTTCCGGCGGGCGATCGCGCAGAGCATGCCCGGGACGTTCTTCGCCCCGGATCTGGCCAGCGCGGTCACGGCCGCCATAGCCGCCCGCGCCGGGATCCCGGCCACCACCGAAGCGTTCGTCGCGGCGGATCCAGCGGCGCTGGCCGCCGCATCGGATCAGGTCAGTCCCAAGGACCATCCGGACTGGGGGCCGGTGTCGCAAAGCGACGTGCCGTTCGCGCCGGTCGTGGACGGTGAGGTGCTGCCTTCGGTGCCGTGGCGGGCGCTGGCTGCCGGGACCGCGTGGGATGTTGACCTGATCGTGGGCCACACCCGCGACGAGTACCGGCTGTTCTTCGAGTTCGGCAGCCTGCGCGGCCGCATCACCGAAGACATCGTCGTACGCGCACTGCGCGACCTCGTGCCCGGCGGCGACGGCGAGAAGATGTACCGCGCCGCGTATCCGGATGCGGGCCCGGACGAGCTGTACGAGCTGGTGATGTCGGACTGGCTGTTCCGGATGCCGGACCTGCACCTGGCCCAGGCGCACGCCGCCGGCGGCGGCAAGACGTTCCTGTACGAGTTGTGCTACTCGGCCGGGTCAATGGGCGCGTGCCACGCCCTCGATGTGCCGCTGGTGTTCGGGACACGCCAGGAACTGGGTGAGTTCCTGCTCGGCCAGCAGCCGCCCGCGGGCGCGGTCCAGCTGGGCGACTTGATGCGCGCCGAATGGACGGCGTTCGCCGCGACGGGCGACCCGGGCTGGCCGGCCTACGCCCCCGGCCGGCGCCTGACCCGCATATACGACGAACAATCCACGGTCGCCCCATATCCGGAAGAGCCGTCCATGCACATCTGGGACCAACGCCGCTTCACGTCCCTGACCCTCCCATAACCCCCGCCCCCGCGCCCCCGAGCCAGGGGGGTGAATGTGCCATTGTCCCCCTCACAGGGGGTGCGATGGCACATTCACTACACTGGGGCGGGTGCCGATCTATGCGCTGGGCGATCACGAGCCGGAGATCGACGGGCTGGCGTTCGTCCATCCCGACGCGGTCGTCATCGGCCAGGTCCGGATCGGGGCCGAGGCGTCCATCTGGCCCTGCGCCGTGCTGCGCGGCGACCACGGCACCATCGACATCGGCGCCCGCACGTCCATCCAGGACGGCACGGTGGTGCATACGACCGAGCGGTGGCCCACGGCCATCGGCGCCGATTGCGTGGTCGGGCACAACGCGCACCTCGAGGGCTGCGTGGTGGAGGACCGCTGCCTGATCGGCTCGGGGTCGGTCACCCTGAACCGGGCGCGGGTGGGCAGCGGAGCGATCGTGGCTGCCGCCGCCCTGATCCCCGAAGACTTCGCGGTTCCGCCCGGCGCGCTGGTCGCCGGCGTCCCCGCGAAGATCAAGAAGACGGGCGTCGCCGCCGACTGGACCGACCTCGCGGTCAAGACGTACATAGCGGACGCCCGCAAGTACAAGTCCGCCCTCCGCCGCATCGCCTGACTCCGTCGCATCGGCTGACTCCGTCGCATCGGCTGACTCCGTCGCACCGGCCGACTCGCGCCCCTCCGTCTCTCGCGCGCCCCCTCCTCCCGAGATGGATGGCGCCATCGAGTTCGTTGGCTGTTCGAAATGTCCACCCGGAGCGACATTGATGGCGCCATCCATGTGGCTTGAGCCGGGGAGAGGCTGGGCGACCGAAAGGTGGTGCGGCTGACTCCCGGCGCCTGCCCCGCCGTGGCCGACCTCCCTGGCCAGCGACACCGATGGCACCATCGGGCACGCTCTAATAGCGCTACTGACCGGTTTGAGCGGCACCGATGGCACCACCGGCATGCTGCTCACTCTGGAGGAGCCCCACCCATGTGACGTTCAGAGGTTAGGGCGAGGTGCCGTCTTCCCCGTGCGGCCGTCTTCAAGGCGGCCGTTCGCCTTCGCCGGGGCGCCAGCGTGTCAATTGCGTAACTGACATGTTGCGGCGACCGCATGGATCTTGACATCCGTCGTTCTTTGAGGGTTTATGGTCCGTGGAGCGGGTCTTACCTGTGTTGCTATGGGTGATCATGGTGAATGGTGCAAGGGTCATGCGGATACGGACGGCTAGGATCGCGGTCGGCGTCGCACTGATCGGTGCGGTCGGGCTGGTGGCGACCCCCGCTGCGAACGCCGCGCCGACGGCTCACGCCGCGCCGACGGCTCACGCCGCGCCCGCGGCCGGCGCGGCTCACGCAGATGTGAGCGCTCACATCGCAGCTACCGCGCATACGGCGGCTACCGCGCATACGGCGGCTGCCGCGCATACGGCGGCTGCCGCGCATACGGCGGCTACCGCGTACACCGCGGCGAGCGCGTTCGGCCGCTCAGGCGGCGCCTCGGGCAGCGACGCCTCCTGCCCGCCGGCCAACCCCGCCACGGCGGGAAGCGCAACACCAGGCGCCCCCGCGCAAGCCCACGCGCTCGGCGGCGAGAGTTCCGCCACCGTCCTGTGGTGCCCGCCCGCCACCGGCGCCGCCCATGTGACCAGCTACACGGTCACCGCGTCGCCCGGCGGCCAGCAGGTCACCGCCCAGGTACCCAATGACTGGGCCATCATGGACGGCCTCACCAACGGCACCCGCTACACGTTCACCGTCACCGCGAACACCAGCACAAGCCAGCCGAGCCCCAAAACGACCACCAACCCGGTGACCCCCCAACCGATCGCGCCACCCGAAAACGTACAACGAGGCCAGCCGCAAACCGTGTCCTACGACCGGTACTCGATGCTGATCGGCGGCCAGCGTGTGTTCATCACCGCGGGCGAGTTCGATCCGTGGCGGACGCCGTCGCCCAGCCTGTGGCTCGACGACCTTCAGAAGATGAAGGCCGGTGGCTACAACGCTGTCACCGTCTACTTCGACTGGGACTACAACTCGCCATCGCCGGGCGTCTACGACTTCACCGGCGTAAAAGACATGAACGAGTTCCTCAACCTGGCTCAGCGGGCCGGCCTGTACGTCATAGCAAGGCCCGGCCCGTACATCAACGCGGAGACCGACGGCGGCGGCATCCCCGGCTGGGTGCTCCCCGTCCCCAACGGCTACCGAAGCGACACGCAGCCCTATGAGGCGGCCGCCCTCCAGTGGTTCAGCGAGATCGATCCGATCATCGCCGCGCATCAGATCACCAAGGGCGGCGACGTGATCGCCTACCAGATCGAGAACGAGTACACCGGGCAGGGCACCCCCGCCGATCAGTACATGGCCGACCTGGAGCAGCAGGCCAAGACCGACGGCATCACCGTCCCGTTCACCTTCAACCAGTGCTGCGGCGCCCAGACGTTCACCACCGGCCTCGGCGCCGTGAACATCAGCGGCACGGACAACTATCCGCTCGGCTTCAACTGCGCGAACACCACCAGTTTCGGCCAGCCGTACGGCTATCCCGTCTACCAGGGCGAGCCGGTCTACCTGCCCGAGTTCCAGGGCGGCTCGTACGACGGCTGGGGCGGCTCCGGTTACGACAACTGCTACACGATGACCGGCCCGTCCTTCGAGAACGTGTACTACAAGAACAACAGCGCCCAGGGCGTCACCATGCAGTCCAACTACATGGGCGTCGGCGGGACGAACTGGGGCTGGCTGCCCGCCAACTTCGTCTACACCAGTTACGACTACGGCGCGGCGATCAGGGAGACCGGCGAGATCGGTTCCCCGGCCGACCCCAACCACATAGAAGGCTCCAAGTTCGGCGAGAACAAGCTCATCAACGATCTGGAGACCAGCGTCGCCCCGCTGACGCAGACCGCACCGGCCGCCGGTCCGGCTCCGGACAACCCGGCCATCGCGACCATGGGCCGGGTCAACCCGTCGAACGGCGCCGAGTTCGTCTACCTCCGGCAGGCCGACGCCACGTCCACCGCCACCACGAGCACGCACATCGCGCTGAACACCGACGAAGCCGCCGGCTACACCTATGACGACGCCGACACCGCGCTCACCTACGCCGGCGCCTGGACGCACGCCGGCCCTAGCGCCGGCTACACGAACGGGGACTTCGACTCGACCGAGTCCTGGAGCACCCAGGCCGGTGCCAGCATGAAGGTCAGCTTCACCGGCACCGCGGTCCAGTGGGTCGGCCCGAAGAACAACAACGGCGGCATCGCCGCGGTGTCCGTTGACGGCGGCCCGGCCACCAGCGTCGACACGTTCTCGCCCGCGGGCAAGCTCTTCCAGCAGGTGCTCTACACCGACTCCGGGCTGAGCGCGGGCTCGCACACGCTCACGATCACGGTGACCGGCAACAAGAATCCGTCATCCAGCGCCGACACCGTCGTTGTCGACGCGATCAACGTGCCGACCGCCGCCCAGCTCGCGGCCTTCTTCCCGGTCGTGCCCCAGTCCGGCACCATCACTCTGGAGGGCCGCGACTCGCGGCTTCTCGTCGCGAACTACAAGTTCGGCGGCCAGGACCTGGTCTACTCGACTTCGGAGCTGATGGACCAGCAGACCATCGGCAGCACCGAGGTGGCCGTCCTCTACGACCCGTCCGGCACCGACGGCGAGACCGTGCTCAGCTACACCAGCCAGCCGGCTGTCACCGCGCCCGGCGGCGTGCGGAGCACGTGGGACGCGGCCACCGGTGAATTGCGCCTGGATTACACCCACAACGGCCTCCAGGAGGTCCAGATCACCGGCGGCGGCCGGCCGGCGCTCACGTTGCTCATCGCCGACACCAGCACGGCGGAGGGCTTCTGGCCCGAAGGCGGCGCCCTCGTCCAGGGCGCGTACCTGATCCGCGCCGCCGAGATCAGGGGCGACGTTCTCGCCCTGTCGGGCGACACCTCCCAGAGCGGGACGATAAGGGTGTGGGCGCCCGCCACCGTTCGTTCGCTGGTATGGAACGGAACCACCATCGCGGTTACCTCGGGCGCGGACGGTTCGCTGAGCGGGACAGTGCCCGGACCAAAAGATAATTCTCTACCATCCTTGAACGACTGGCGTTTCTCCTCTGAGACCCCTGAAGCCCAGCCTGGTTTCGATGACAGTGGCTGGACGCTCGCGGACCACCCCGCGGCCCCGGCGGCGGCCGCGCGGGCGCGGAACGCGGCGAACGCCACGGTGAAGAACTCCGACGGCACCGTCCAGCCGGGCATGGCGCTGGGCAAAGCCGCCGCCGCGGCGGCGACGGCCGGGCCTGTCCTGTACGCCAGCGATTACGGGTACGACCACGGTTTCACGTGGTACCGCGGGCATTTCACGGCCACCGGTTCGGAGACCGGCGTGACGCTCACCGCGGACGGCGTGTCCCCGACCGGCGCGTTCTCGGTGTGGCTGAACGGCGCCTTCCTCGGCTCGCACGCCGCCCCGGGGCCGACGTCGGCCACGTTCACGTTCCCGGCAGGCGCGCTCTCCTCCGGTTCGGACAACGTGATCGCCGTGCTGGTGGAGAACACCGGCAATCCCGAGGGGCCGACCGGGGAGCCGACGGGCCTTTACAACGCTTCTTTGGATGGTGGATCGTCGGCGGCGATCACCTGGCGGCTGATGGGCGCGCCGGGCGGCACGAGCCTGCAGGATCCGGTGCGCGGGATCATGAACGCGACGGGACTGTTCGGCACGGACAACGGCTGGCACCTGCCCGGCTATCCGGACGGCGACTGGCAGCCGGTGAAGCTGCCCGACAACTGGGCGTCGCGTGGGGTGCCGGCCGGCGTCGGCTGGTACCGGACCACCTTCAATCTGGATATTTCCGGATACGTGCCGATTGATGTGCAGGTCGGCAACGGGGTGGGCGCCGCGGGCTCCCGGGCGTTCATCTTCGTCAACGGCTGGCTGGTCGGCCGTTACGTGGGCGGTGTCGGCCCGCAGTACCAGTTCTACGTCCCGGCCGGAGTGCTGAACGACCACGGCCCGAACACGCTCGCCATCGCCGTCTGGGGTCTTGACTCGGCCAGCGGGGGACTGCCGGCCGTCAGCCTCGTCGCCGCCGGCAACCAGGCCAGCGGGTTCGCGGCGCAGCCGGTGTACAGCCCGGGCTACAACGCGGCCGTGTACGGGCCGCCGGCCGCGCCGCAGCCGACGCTCGCGGTCGTGGCTTCCAGCGCTCTGGCGGCCGGGACGTTCCAGGTGAAGGCCACGTTGCGCAACCCGTCTCCGGCTCCGCTGAGCCACGCCTCGGTGTCGCTGGCGGTGCCGTCTGGCTGGACGGTCTCGCCGTCCGGGCCGGTGTCGCTGGGCAACGTGGCCCCGGGAGCGTCGGCGAGCGCGACGTTCTCGGTGGCCGCGCCAACGTCCGGGCTGACACCGGGGCAGGTCAGTCTGCTGGCCCGGGCCACGTTCAGCTCGGGCTTCGGCCGGCCGCGGTCGCTGATCAACGCGGTCCAGGTGTCAGTGCCGTACGCCAGCCTGTCCGCCACCTTTGACAACTCCGGCATCACCTCGAACTCCGATGTCAACCCCTCGCCGGGGTTCCTCGGCTTCGACGGGATCGGCACCGCCTATTCCGCCGAAGGCCTGGCCGCTGACGGCCTTACCCCTGGCGGTACGGTAAGCGCGGGTGGCCTGCACTTTACATGGCCCGGGGCGGCAGCAGCGCAACCCGACAACACGATGGCGATGGGCCAGACGATCGCGGTCAGCGGCTCCGGTAGCAATCTGGGGTTCCTGGCCGCGGCGAATAACTCGCCCGAGTCCGGCACCGGCACGATCTACTACACCGACGGCTCGACGCAGTCGTACACCCTCAGCGTGGGGAACTTCTGGTATCCGCCCGGAAGCAACGGAAACCCGTCGAATACGCAGGTCGCGGCGGTCAACTATGCCAACTACCCGACCGGATCGTCCGGGCACACGGTGTACATCTTCGAGGTCAATGTGGCGCTGGCGGCGGGCAAGACGGTCGCGGCGGTTACGCTGCCCAGCCTCGGCAATGTGGCCGGCTACAACCCCGCCCTGCACATCTTCGCCCTAGCCATCGGCTGATCGGAGGCCGCACAATAACGGGTATGCCCAGCGGGACTTCGGCGCACGAGACCGTCACCGATGTCCTTCGTCGCGGGATCGTGGCGGGGACGCTGCCCGGTGGCACGCGCCTGGTCCAGGCCAGGATCGCCGACGAACTCGGCGTGGGACGGGCCACGGTCCGCAGCGCGCTGCACACCCTCGAGGCCGAGGGACTCGTCCGGATCGATCCAGCCCGCGGCGCGCTCGTGCACGAGATCAGCCGGACCGAGTTGTGCGAACTGTATGAGATCAGGAAGCTGCTCGAACCGGTGGCCACCGCGCGGGCCACGAAGAACGCCAGCAAGAGCGTGATCCTGCGCGCCAGCGCGCTGATCACCGCGATGGAGTCGGAGACCGACGGGGCCCGGTTCGCCGACTACAACACCGAGTTTCACAGCGTGATCGAGGAGGCGGGCACCAGCCCGAAGCTCGCCGTGATCCTGGCCAACGTACGCGCCTTGTCCGCGTTGTACGTGACCAGGTCCCTGCTGGTCGAGCCGGACCGGCGGCGGGACGCCAACGCCGAGCACGCCGAAATCCTGCGTGCCATGATCGACCGCGACCCGGAGGCCGCCGCCGACGCCGTCCTCCGCCACCTGGACGGCACCCTCCGCACCCTACTCCAGGTCCGCGCCACCGGTTCCTTAGCCAGCGAGACGAGCGCCGCGGCGAGCGCAAGCGAGCGCCGCGGCGGTTGCCGTCCCAACGGGGCGGCAATTCCCGCCGTGGCCCCAAGCCGGCCGAGCGCAGCGAGGCCTTGGCGCGGAGGGAAACACAGCGAGCGCCGCGCCGGTCGACGTCCCAACGGGGCGTCGGTTCCCGGCGTGGCGCCGCGCCGACCGAGCGCAGCGAGGAGTTTGGCGCGGAAGGCTAAACAGCCGCGCGGCCGTCGCTTTCTTCCCCCTCGGGGGAGAGCAGCCGCTGTAGCAGGACCACCTCGGCGTTGTCGAGGTCCGAGGTGATCGGCAGCCTGCGCACCCGCTCCCGGGCCATGGCCAGTGATTGCTGCGCGGACTGGAGTTGCTCACGCAGCCGGATGTTCTCCTCGGCGAGCCTGCCGTGCTTGGTCCACGCGCTGGCCAGCTCGTGCTCCAGGTCGGAGACCGTTCCGCCGAGCGGGCCGGCGTTGGTCGGCGCGCCGGGCGGTTGCCGCAGGTCCAGCTCCGGTTCGGCGGCGGCCAGCCGTCGCACCACCTGGATCAGCAGCCGCCGGGCTAGTTCGTCGTAGTCGAAATCCTGGCTGCCCGGGCTGCCACCACCCAGCATCCCGGCGCCGGCTGTGGCCGGCTCCACGATGCGGCCACGCGCGGCGGGACCCATGCTGTCGACCTCGCCGAGCGAGATGGTGTACGTCCGTTTGCCTCGGACCTCGCGCTTGATCAGCCCGGAACGCTCCATGCCCGACAGAAGCTGGGCGAACGCCACGCTGGATCCCGGATAACCGATGGCAGCGGCCAGCCGCGTGCTGGCCATTCCGTCCTTGTCGTGTAGCGGCCCGGACTCGGCGAGGTAGGTGACGACGCGCTCGCGTGTCCCAGTGGCTCGCTTTCTGACGGCTTTCTTCGTATCCCCCACGTCAGCACCCTATTTCCTTGCTTGCTGGCCTTCGGGCGCTTCGAGGTCCCGTCTCCCCTCGTCGCTGACGCTCCTCGAGACAGACGGCGCCGCGCCCGTTGGCTCGCTAACTCTCCCTGGCAATCATGCCTGCCGACCGATCTCATGATACGGCGGGGCCGGTCATGCTGGTGCAAGGGCTTCCCAATCATATCTAATAGGTCACTATGATGTTCAGCCCAGAACCCGCACAGATTCGAAGCCCCGCCCGTCCGCCCCCGCCCCGTCTGCCTCTTCTCCCGTCCGCCTCTTCTCCGTCCGCCCTGGCCTCCCGTCCGCTCCCCGTCCCGCCCGTCCGCCCCGCCCCGTCCGCCTGCCCCCGTCCCGTCGGCTGCCCTGCCCCGTCCGCCCGTATGCCCCCTCAGTCACACCAGTAACACTGATAACGCTACAGATGTTCGTGTGGCGGAGCGCCCGTCTCGCGCCCGGTACGTACCTTTTGCGGGGCAGTTCACCACACGAACATCTGTAGCGATACAACTGTAGTCATAAAGCCCCAAGAGCAGGACCCGCGTAAGCTCTTTAGCTGAATCATTAGCGTCGGCCAGCCCGCGTGGCGCGATGCAGGTAGCGAGCTTGGCTAGCATACGTTCAAGGCGGGTCGCCGAAACTCGTCGTCAGCAGTGCACGTTGTCCTTGGTAACCGGACACGGTGTTGTACTTCCTAACACCAGTGCATAGAGAACTCGACAAGAGATTGTGCACCTCGGAGCATGGTAGATCTGGACGTGGCCTACGCGACTGCGCTTGTTGCTGCCCTTTTGCTAGGGGTTGGTTTCGTCCTTCAGCAGTACTCGGCCGAACAAGAGCCGCAATCCCGTTTCCTCTCCGTGCGCCTGCTCACCGACCTGCTGCACAAGCCCAGATGGCTGGTCGGGCTCGGCTGCATGATCGCCGGGCAGATCCTCCAGGCCTGGTCGATCGGTCATCTTGAGCTGTCGCTGGTCGAGCCGCTGCTGACCACCTATCTGCTGTTCGCGCTGGCCCTGGCCGTTCCCATGTCTCGCCAGGCGTTCCGGCTGCCGGAAATCGCCGGAGCGATCATGTTGATGGCTGGCGTATCGCTGCTGTCGGCGACCAGGACGACGACGCCGATCGGCCTGTCGTTCGGTTCTTTCTCGCACTGGCCAGCCGCCGCGATCATCGCCGGCATCGCGTTCACCGCGGTGCACATCGGGCACCGCCGGGAAGGGCAGGTCCGGGCCAGCCTGACTGGCGTGGGTGCCGGCCTTGTCTTCGGCATCCAGGACGCGCTGACCAGGCAGACCCTCGAAGCGCTGCAGGGAAACTCGTGGACGGTGCTGTTCAGCACGTGGTCGGCCTATGCGGTGGTCGGTGCCGGCATCACCGGCATCTGGCTGATGCAGAACGCGTTCAGCGCGGCGCCTCTGCGCGCTTCGCTTCCGGCCATCGCGGCCGGCGAGCCGTTGGCTGGCATCGTGCTGGGAATCGTGGTGTTCGGCGACCGGATCCAGATCACCCCCGGCATGCTGGCGATTGAGGCAGGCGGCATCGCGGCGTTGATCGTCGGCGCGGTCGCGGTGGCACGCTCGTCGGCGTTCGGCGGTCTGCGCAAGATCACCAGCCACCTTCCCGGCACTGCCGATGCCGCGCCGGACGATCAGGCCGCCGCTGAAATTCCGGCTTCGGATATTCCAAAATCGGATATTCCGACCACAGCCACCGCCGACGGTTCAGCGCCTGACGGCGCCCGTCCCGCGCCTGATGGCGCCCGTCCCGCGCCTGACGGCGCCCGCCCAGCCCGTCATCGTCTCGACGTGCCCTTCCGGCGGATTCACCGCCCCGCGTCCGGCGGCGCCGAACGCTGACTTCGCAGTTCATCCAGCGTCCGCCCGCGCGATGCCCAGCCCATTGGCGTCGCGGCCTTCGTCCCCTTGGTCCGTGACCCCCAGTCGGCCTGCGCCGAAGCCGAACCCCGGCGCAGTATCCGCTCCAGCGCGACGCCGACGCTGCCCTCGGTCTCCACCAGTTGCCGCACGATCACGATCATCGTCGGGACGGCCCAGAAGTCCCCGCATACCCACAGGATGGCAGCGCCGATCTGCTGGTCGGCGAATGGCGGCAGCGTGACGCCCGGCACGTGCCCGTACACCGAGTACACCGAATGCGTGGTGAAGATGCTCAGCGCCATCGCCAGCGCGATCATCACCAGGTTGGTCACGAGCAGTGCGGCCGCCTGGCTGACCAGCGGCATCCGTCGCCGGAACGGCGGTGACGGGATGAACTGCAGCCAGAACAAGATGCCGGCCGCGAAGTAGGAGCCGTGCATCAGCCAGATGTGCACCGCCGAGTTCTCCGACCCGACGTCGTACGGCCCGGGCAGATGCCAGAAAATCATGACGAAGTTGAACAGCCCGATCGCTACCCAGGGCCGCCGCGGCCGGATGCCCAGGCCGATCCAACGCAGCAGCAGGCCGCCGGCGAACCGCAGCGGCCGCGACCATCGGCCCGCCAGCACGCCACGCGTCACGCTCTGTCCGCTGCGGCCAGGCAGCGCGTCCAGCAGTGGCTGCCATGGCGCACCGGCCACAATCAGCGAAGGCGCCGCGAACATCAGCAGCAGATGCTGCACCATATGGGCGAAGAAGTAGTCATCCGCCCAGTAGTCGATGGGTGACTGCACCGCCAGCAGCATGACCGCGAGCCCAGCGTAGAACCACAGCGACCGCTGCCGCCGTTCCCGGGTGCGGTCTGGCCGGGATCGCTGGGCGAGCCGCCACAGCCCGATCTCGTGCCAGATCACGATCACGATCGCGACGATCAGGAACGGGTCGAAAGACCAATGATCGGTGATATAGCTCATTGGCCTCCTAGCTCGACGAACCGGACTGGATGGGAACGCTGATCATCTGAACCTTCGTCCATGATGCGCCGCTGAGCTGCCATATGGTCGCCGTCCCGCCCGACACCGCCAGCGCTTGCAGCGCCGTGGCCGTCCCGAGCGCGATCGCAGCCGTCCCGTTAGGCGCCTTCGGCAACGCCTGCCACGCGCCACCCGGGCCGCTGATCGTCTCCGCCCGTCCGCCGCTGAGCAGCGCCCATGCGCTCCCGCCGGTCCCGAACCCGGACGCGATCGGCTGACCGGCCCCGGCCAGTGGCGCGGAGATCGTCCAGCGTCCCGCGCCGTACCACGCCGCGAACAGGCTGGTTCCGGCGCTCACCAGCGCGGTCGTGCCGCTGAGCCGGAGCACCCGCACCTGGTCGTCGGCGTATCCCGGAGGCAGCGCCGGCCCATTAGCCTGCCACATCCCATTGGTATCAGTAAAAACTCCAGCCACACCCCGTCGCGCGCAGCTTCCGGCTACGACCTTCACCCCCTTTACCACGAACGACATCGCCCCAACCTCCCTCAACCCGCAACTCCGTCCGGCGGCGGACGCGCCGATGGCCGCGACGGTCGTCAGCCTGGTCCAGGTTCCGCTGGTGACGTTGTCGCTGGCCTGTATCGAGCCGTTGGCGAGCAGGGCGAGTCCTTGGCCGGACGGCCCGATGCTGAGCGCGTCGGGGACGTTGGCCAGCGCGCCGGACAGGATGCCGGGGGTCCAGGCCTTGCCGGTGTCGCTGGTCGTCGCGAGGGGAGAGAACACCAGGCTCTGGCTGGGCCGGAATCCGATCACCAGGGAGCTCGCCGAGGCCGCGGCGACCAGGCCGCCGTTGTCCGCGACGCCCGGGGGAGTGGCCAGCGCCCACTTGCTGGAGCCGGCCGGCCGGACGAACAGCTGCCAGAAGTTCTCCGCATCGGACGCTGAGCCGCCCATGTCCACGATCGCCCAGGTGCCCTGCGCGGTGACCAGGGACGAGGTCAGCGATGCCGAGGAGACTCGCGTGGCTGGCGTGGCCACCGGAGCGGACTGCGAGCCGCATCCCGCGACGGCGAGCAGGGTGATCATGAGCGCGCCGCTCATCAGCCTGCCGCTGACCGCCCGTTGTCTCATCGGCCGGCCAGTGCCTGGCGCGCGTATCCGGCGAGCAGGGCCGCGAATGAGGACTTGGTGCTGGCCGTGCCGGGTCCGGGATCGGTGTTGAGTTCCTCGCGGATGACGCCCCGCTGGTCGATGACCACGGCGACGTCGTTATGTGCTGACATCGCGCCGGCCGGCAGGTTGTACACCGTGATCCCGTACTGCGCCCAGACTCGCTTCAGCTGGTCCAGCGACCCGGTGAGGTACAGCCAGTTGGGGACCGTGTTGAGGCCTTCTTCGGTGTCGAAGGCCTGCATGGCGGCGATGGACCGGTAGGTGGGATTGGCGACGATGGCGACCAGTTCGACGTTCTTGTTGGCCGGACCGAGCATCTGCGCCGCCTGCCGGAACTCAGCCCCGATGATCGGGCAGTCGGTGGTGCACACCGGGTCGAGGAACGTCATCAGGACCACCTTGCCGCGCAGGCCGGCCAGTGACACGGTCCGCCCGTTCTGGTCGGTCAGCTGGAACCCGGATGCCGGGATGTCGAGCGAAGCGGTGCTCCCGGCGATGGCCTCGGCCAGGATGGGGTCGGCGGTCCGGTTCGTGGCCGCGGCCGCCATCGGCGCCGCGCCGATCAAGATCACCACGATCGCGGACGCCACCGCCAGCGACTGGGCGCTGGCCGACGTGAGGCGGCCACGCAAGTCGCTCAGCCGCCACCGGACAGGAACCGCGCCCGTCTCGCTGCCCGCCTCGGTAGCCGCCGTCTCGGTGGCCGTCGCCTCCTGGACCCGGGGGGCCAGCCCTAGATAGCCGGCCGTGAATAGCAAGATGACCGGGATCATGCTGTTCGGGTCGGTGCCGAGGCCGCCGAGGAAGCCCAGATCCTGAACGAGCACCCAGTCCGCGAGGCAGAAACAGGCCCCGAGCCATACCGCGTAGCGGACCACGGGCCGGTACGCCGTCAGGAAGGCGCTGCCGAGCACGGCCAGTGAAATGACCGCGAACAGGTTGACCGCCCAGCCGTGTGAGCTGGTGAACGAGCTTGCTCCGGAGACGATCAAGTACAAGTAGTGCGGCTGAGGAGTGCCGGTCATCGACTGAATCATGCCGGTCAGGGTGCCTTGCGCCCCGCCCTGCCAGAATCCCCGGCCTGGCCAGGCCTGCAGCACCGCCATGCCGATGAACAGCAGTCCCATCCCGCGCAGCAGCAGCCGGCCCATCCGGGGGCCCTGCCACACGTCTTCCGGCAGCGCCACCAGCGCGCCGGCCACCGCGTAGAACAGCACGGCCCCTGGCGCGCCGAACAGGAACGTCAGGCCCGGGGCGAAGATCCCGCCGAAGGACTCTCCGAACACCCACACGATCAATCCCCAGGCCACGGCGGCCAGGCCGGCCAGCCGCGACCACGGCCCGTGCACGCTGACCAGCAGCCAGGCGCCGATGCCAATCTGGATCCACACCGACGCGGCCCCGGCCTGGATCGGGTGGTAGGACCAGATCGTCCCGCCCCAGTTGACCAGGTGCTGAACCCAGGACTGGGAGTTCGCCGCGGTCGGCTGGATCACCAGCGACGGCAGGCCGGCCGCCATCTTGGGCTGCGCCTGCAGGAATCCGTCCACGATCCACAGCAACCCGAAGCCGGCTCGAAGCAACCTCCGGGCCGGTGCCTCCCCGGAGTTCCCCACCAGCCCCGCCCAGACCCGCCAGGCAGTCCGGTGACCCGCCGATTCGCCGCCGCCTTCTGCGGTTTCACTCGCGGCCCCGCCGCTCGCGCCGGTAGCGGTGGCTGCCGTGCCCTGCCAGACCCGGGCGGTGGCCCACAGCAGCACAAGGAAAACGACGATAGCCAAGGCGATGGCGCCCTGGTGGAGCAACGCGGACCGGAAGGCAGCGACCAGCGTGGGATCAGCGGGACTTAGCCCCGAGTTCATGCCGGGCACGGAATCGGGTCCTTTCTGCTGGCAGTTGCTCCGCTCGCGGCCAGGCCACCGTCCGACCAGCGTATCGGCTCAGCTGGAGGCCAGATCGCTCCGCTAAGCAACGTGAACAATTTGTCATAGTTTCACAACTCCCAAGAACTTTGCCCCCACCCACCGCCCCGCCGCGTCCCCGCCCCGCCCCGGCCGGCCCGCCGCAGTCCCCGCCCGCCCCGCCGCAGTCCCCGCCCGCCCCGCCGTGTCCCGCCACGTCCCCGCACCCCCCGCCGCGTCCGCCCCGCCGGACCCGCCGTGTCCCCCCCCGCCGCGCCCATCCCGCCCGGCCAGCC